>DGNJ01000124.1:0-24923 GCA_002388905.1 Cellvibrionales bacterium UBA4495 | reverse complement strand
GCGGCGTGAGCTTGACGCCGCCCGCCGGCACCAGATCGGTAAAGGGGTCGTGCTCGCGGGACGGCGGCATCCAGTCATGAACAGCTTCCACCACGGTCTCGTATTGCTGGGGACCGCTGACGGAGAGTACGCCCGGGTAGGCGGCGCGGATGCGATCTTCCTCACCGCCCATGCACCCGGTAACAATGACCTTGCCGTTCTCGGCCATGGCCTCGCCGATGGCGTCCAGGGATTCCTGTTTGGCACTGTCGAGAAAACCGCAGGTGTTGACCACCACCACGTCGGCGTCCTCATAAGTGGGCACCACGTCGTAGCCGTCGACCTTGAGCTGGGTGAGAATGCGTTCGGAATCCACCAGGGCCTTGGGGCACCCCAGGGAAATAAAGCCGACCTTGCCAGACATAAGCGTTTAGGGAACGGAGAAGTGAAGGCGCGCATTGTACAGCATGCAGGCCAGCTCATACACTGGGGCCGCAGCGCCCGACAATCACCCTGAGCGTCAGGCTTTTTCCGAGGTTCTCACGTTTTTCAGGGCCTTGAGATACTTGGCCATGGGGCCCACGTCCTCGTAAACCTCTTCCCCTTCCTCGACGCGGATAACCTTATCGCCAGGGACATAGGGCATTTTTTCCTCAATTTCGAGCAGGGCCTGGTGCAACAGGCCGGCCAGGATCTCGTCCTCGGGCTTGGCGTAGACCTCGGCCAGGGCGCGGACCTTTTCCAGGTCCGTTTCATAGAGACTGATCTCCCGCTTGACCTTGCCGAGCTGCTTTTCGGCATGAGTTTCCCATTCGTCGAGCAGCGAAGAGAAAGTCGAGATAGTCATATCGATTACTAAAACTCCGGATTTGTTGCGTTCACTTTCCAGTCTGAACAAGCGCGCCGTTTTACCGGCGCCTGTCTTTATCCTACAACATGGCGCCGCCTTTTGCCCGACAGAGCGTTACTGAACGGTTCAATCCAGACGCCGAAAGGCTTCGATGGCGCGCTGCCGCGACCCCTTGATATCGACCCGGATGGGCGGATAGTCGCCGGGCCTGTGTTTTTCCAGTGTCTCGGGGTTGTGGATGGTGGCGGCATCCAGCGACCTCAGGGCGGGAACGAAATGCTTGATGTAGCGGGCGTCCGGGTCGAAGCGCCGGGCCTGGGTAAAGGGGTTGAAAACCCGGAAGTACGGCACCGAATCGGTGCCGGTGGATGCACTCCACTGCCAGCCGCCGTTATTGGCGGCAAAGTCCCCGTCCACCAGGTTTTCCATAAAAAAACGCTCCCCCAGGCGCCAGTCGAGAAGCAGGTTCTTGCTCAGGAACATGGCCACGATCATGCGCACCCGGTTGTGCATCCAGCCGGTTTCCCGTAATTGACGCATGCCCGCGTCAACGATGGGCACGCCGGTGCGCCCCTCGCACCAGGCGCGGAAATCCTCACGATCCTCCCGCCACGGGATCTTGTCCGTCTCCGGTTTAAACGGCTTGAAACGACAGACGTCGGGAAATGCCAGGACAATATGCTGATAGAAATCCCGCCAGATCAACTCATTCAGCCAGGCATCCGGCCCTTCCCCTCTTTGCGCGAGCGCCGCCCGGAGACATTGCTGCGGGGACAACGCGCCAATGGCCAGGTAGGGCGACAGCTTCGAAGTGCCTGCCAGCGCCGGGTAGTCCCGGATCCGGTGGTAGGCGGGCAGAACGTCTCGGCAAAACGCGGCAAGTCGCGCCTGCGCTTCTGCCTCGCCCGCCGGCCACAATTCCTCCGGCACGGCACCGGCGAAGCCCTTTAGTGTTTTCGGGACCGGGCCGCCTTCCACCGATGGCGCAGGCCGCTTTCCCGGTGCCGGCACGGTATCGGGGATGCCGAGATCCAGCAATTGCAGCCAGCGACGCTTAAAGGGCGTGAACACCCGGTAGGCTTCGCCATCTTCCTTGACCACGGAGCCCGGCGGTGCGATCACCCGGTCCGCATAGCGGTGGACTGCCACTCCCCGGGAGCGAAGCAGTGCTTCCGTGTTGCGGTCCCTCCCGATTTCGTCCAGCGGATATTCGTCGTTCCAGTAAACCGCGTCGGCACGATACCGGCGGGCGAGTTTCGCCACCAGCGCGGGCACAGCGGCGAAACGTTCCGTTCGTTCGATCAATAGCGGTATACCCAGGCGCACCAGGCTTTCCCGCAAGGTCTCCAGGGTCCGGAGCATGAAGTCGACCCTGGCGCCGGACAAAAAATGGCGCCGCCACTGGCCCGGAGTCAGGATAAACAGCGCCAGCGTATCGCCCTCCCGGGTTCCGTTCCAGAGAGCCGGATTGTCGGCGATGCGCAGATCGTTTCGAAACCAGACAATATTCAAACAAAACCTCCCCACAGCTCACGGGCACCAGTATAGCCGGCGTGGGCGTCCTGAAGTTCGAACGCAAATTTGTTACGCTGTTTTCAGGGTATTTCTATTAACTTTCAACCACAGGACACGATCATGAGCGAATCGACCGAGCAAGCCGCGAAGATGGATCCCGCCAGCCTCTACCGGGAGGACGTCTTTACCGACCGCCGTATAGGCGCCATCAAGCGCCTCACGCCCGTGACACCCGAGGGCGAACCGGACGATAGCCGGGATATCATCTACAGCGGCGAAACCCAGATCATGCTGGGCGATCAACCCCTGCCCATCAATTTCGAACTGGAAGCGGCTTCACTGGGAGAGGCTGCGGAGAAGTTTGCCGACGCTGCCCAGAAATCCGCGGAGGAAACCCTGCAACGCCTCCAGGAAATGCGCCGGGACATGGCCTCCTCCATCGTGGTACCGGGTCAGGAAGGCATGGGCGGTGCCGGTGGCCCCGGCGGCATGGGCGGCCCGGGCGGCGGCAAGATCCGGATGCCCTGACAAACCGGCTTTCCCCTTGTCTGCCGGAGAATCAATCTCCGGCGGCGGGGGGCGGCAGGGTTTTCCCCTGCCATTTCTCCAGCACGTGACTGGCAAAAGTCTTGCCCACGTCTTCGTACAGATAGAAAACGATACAACCCTCGGCCTCGGCCTCCTCGCGTTCGTCCGGATAACGGCAGGTCACCGCCAGTGTGTTACCGAAATCCAGCTGGCGCGCCAGTTCCACCACCGCCATGTTTTCCCGAAAGGAAGTCAGGCTGACCAGAACCAGCCGACGCTTGTGCATGGCCACCCGCTCCCAGAAATCGCGATCCATGCCGTCGCCGTGGATGCAGTGCACACCGTTGCGCACCAGTTGCTCGGCCTTGGCGAAATTCTCCTCCACCCCCACGACCCTGTCGCCGAAATACTCGCGCAGGTACTGGTAGGCGCCAAAACCGACCCGCCCCATGCCCAGCACCACCACCTCGGCATCACCGAGTTCCGCGGGCCGCTCTTCGGGCAGGCGCCGGGAACGTTCGAAACGGCTGAGGAAATCGGCATAGCGGCTGTAGAGATAGTGGACACGGGTATTGAAAGGGGTGGCAATAAAGAATGAAAGGGCCAACGCCAGGGCCAGGGTGGTCAGCCACTGGGCCGGCAGGATGCCGTTGCCGACGGCAATGGCCGCCACGATCAGGCCGAATTCGCTGTAATTGAACAGTGAAAAGCCCGAGAGCATCGCCGTCCGGGCTCTCAGCCCGAAAGCGATCAGCAGGAAGAAATAGATCACCGGACGCAGGAATATCAGCAGCGCCAGGGCCAGCGCCACGAGCACCATGGGCAGGGAAGGCAGGCCGTAATAGCCGATCTGCAGAAAGAACCCGATCAGGAACAGGTCCTTGAAGTCGATCATGGTCCGGTACAACTCGTTGGACTTGGCGTTATTGCTGAGCAGAAGGCCGAAGACCAGGGCTCCGAGACTGCCTTTCAGGTTAACCAGCTCAAACAGTTCGGCGCCGGCCAGGGCGACGCTGATACCGAAGAGGATCAACAGTTCGCCATGCCCCACGGATTTTGCCAGGCCCACCACCACCGGCCGGACCAGAGGCAATGCCAACAGCGCCAGAGCCGCCAGACTGGGCGGATGGTCCGCGGTAAAGGTGAGATAGGCAACAGCAAGCAGGTCCTGGATGATAAGAATACCGATGGCCAGGTCCGCATGCAGGGCGCCCTGCTCGCCCCGTTCCTCGAAAATCTTCACGGCAAAAACGGTACTGGAGAAGGACAAAGCGAAAGCCAGCACCCAGGCCTGTGACGACTGCTCCAGCGCGAGTAGCGGATAGGCCATACTGGCCAGGGAGATTACCATGGCAGTGAGCGGTACCACGATGCCGGCATGGAGTAACTGTGTTCCCCAGATGCGGGGCGCGGCGAGTTGGCGCAGGTTAAGCTTGAGCCCGATAGTGAAGAGCAGCAGGATGATACCCAGATCGGCGATGGGGCGAATATCGTCGAGCGTCCCGAGACCGGCCCCGTGGGCAACAAACCCCGCCACCAGGTAACCCAGCAACGGCGGGTAACCCAGTTGCCGGAATGCCAGACCCGCCGCGAAGGCGGCCAGCAGAATCAATGCTTCCAAGGTCGTTATCCTTGTGGTTTCGATAAGGGCGCTTCCAGGCGCCTATCTTAGCGGCACCCCGCCGGCGGAGGAAAGCCGGGGGAGTGCCGGGCCTTCAGGCATCGAGTTCCGGATAGTGGCGAAAAAGTCCGTTGTCGTTGAAGGACTGGCGGCGCGGGGATTCCAGATAGGCGGCGATATTGGGTCGCTCGGCGACCCGGTGATAGAGGGCCAGCACCCGGGGATAGTCATCCTCCACCGCCGCCATGGCCTGTGGGTAGGCATAGCGCAGGCCGTCGATCACCTGGAACAGGGACAGGTCGGCATAGGTGACGGAAGTACCCACCAGGAATTCATCGCCCCGGGGATTGCGGGACAAAACCCGCTCAAAGTAGCCCATGAACCTGGGAAGTCGCTCGGCGGTGAAATGGCCTGCCCGCTTGCGCGACTCGGGTTTCTGCTCCTCGTAATAGAGGTGGGCTCCCAGCGGATGGTGGGTGTCGTGAATCTCATCCACCCAGTCGGCGAGGGTCAGCTGGAGCTGGTTGGTCCAGAGCCGGCCGGTCTCGTCCACGGGCGCGAGATTGTGGTGCGCGCCCAGATACTGGAGAATATTGGCGGTCTGGGCCAGCACCAGTTCGCCGGCCTTGAGCACCGGCGGCGCATAGGCCGGGCAGGGGTTGTCGTCGCTTTCCAGAAAACGGAACACCCTGTCAAAGCCCGCCTCCAGGGTATCGCCGCTGCGGCCCACATCCACGTAAGCGACACCCGCCTCCTCCAGGGCGAGGCGCACGAATTCGCCGCGCCCCTGGATTCCGGGCCAGTAATAGAGTTGGTACTGCATGCCACCCTCCTCGTCAGTCTCTCGACCTACAAAGATAGCAGTCGAATGGAATCAGGGCCTGACTTGTTAGCGGGCACCGGCTCGCCGACAATAACCGGACGTTTTACCGCAGAGTCCGCCGCGCCCATGCTGCTTTCCTATGTCGTCCTGTTCGCTTCCGCTTTTTTGGCCGCGACGATCCTGCCTTTCTATTCCGAGTTCACTCTATTCGCCCTGGCCAGTCAGGGCGAACCACCCTGGCTGGTGGTGATGGTTGCCACCGCCGGCAATACCCTGGGTTCCGTAGTCAACTGGGTTCTCGGCCTCTATCTTTTGCACTTCAGGGACAGGCGCTGGTTCTATTTCAGCGACGCCCAGATCGACCGGGCCCAGTACTGGTTCAACCACTACGGCCTGTGGACCCTGCTGTTCGCCTGGCTGCCCCTGGGGGGCGACGCCCTGACCCTGATTGCCGGCATTATGCGGGTCAGGCTCTGGCACTTCCTGGTGCTGGTGGCCATCGGCAAGGGCCTTCGCTACGCCGGTATCATCGGGCTTATGGGGCCCATGGGATTCATACCGTCCTGATCAGGGTTTTTCCTCTTCCTGCGCAGGCGCCTGGGTGTCGGGAGACAGCAGAACCACCTGGTTCTCCCTGGCATAATCGGCCCAGGCCGCGATCATCTTCCGGCGCATATCCGGATAACGGTCCGAGAGGTCGGTAGTCTCGCCGGGGTCCTCGCGCAGGTTGAATAACTCCCAGCGCCCGGGTCCCCAGTGCCCGGGATTCCGGCCCAGGTCGAAATCCGGGACATAGGTGATTTTCCACTCGCCCCGTCGCAGGGCCGCCCCTCCGAACAGCTCCCAGCCGATGCTCTCGTCGTCGCCATAAACGGATGTTGCCTCGCCGTTTAACAACGGCACCCAACTGTGGCCGATCTGATTGGGACCCGGTTCGGCCCGGTCCGCACCCTTGCCGGACCCGGAAGCCAGATCCACCAGGGTGGCCGGGATATCGGCGACATGCAGAAAACTATCGATGATCTCACCGGCGGGAACGCCGGGACCGGCGACAACGGCGCTATTGCGGATGCCACCCTCGGTGGAAAAGGTCTTGAACAGCCGCCAGGGCACCTCGCCGACGTGGGCCCAGCCGCGACCGTAGGCGAACCAGGAGTCCGGAGCGCCCAGGTTGTCCAGGCTGTTGTCGATCTCGTCCGCCACTTTGGCTCGCTTCATCATGGCCTGAATTGCCGCGAAGCCCCAGTTGTCGCCATAATCGCCAAAAAGGCCCTCGGCGCCATTGTCGGAGAGGAAAATGATATAGGTGTTGTCGCGCACCCCCTGTTTTTCCAGCTCCTCCAGAACCCGGCCGAGGTTCCTGTCAAGACGATCCACCATGGCCGCATACACAGCCATCTTGCGCGCCTCAAGGGCCCGCTCCTTACCGGAGAGAGCGGACCAGTCGGGAAGGCCGTCCATGTCATGGGGAACCACGTCGGCGGGCACCACGCCCAGCTCTATTTGTCGCGCCAGGCGCTCCCCGGCAATGGCCCGGGGGCCGGCGTCGTAACGGCCCATATATTTCTCGATATCTTTCCGGGGTGCCTGCAACGGCCAATGGGGCGCCGTATAGGCCAGGTAGGCAAAGAAGGGCCTGTCGCTGCCGGCACGTTCTCTCAGAAAGCCAAGCAGCCTGTCGGTAAAGATATCCGTGGAGTAGCCGCCCTCCGGCCAGTCCGCCGGTTCGCCATTGGACCGGTAGCTGGACTCCAGTGGGCTCAGGCGCATGGCCTCGAAGTGGTTATGCCCCCCGTCAAGCAGTGCGAAGCTCCGGCTGAAACCCCGGGTGTGGGGTGTCGAGCCCGGTTTCTTGCCCAGGTGCCATTTGCCGCTCATCAGGGTGTCGTAGCCCTGCCCGCGAAGGCGCTCGGCAATCGTGGGAATTTCAGGATTCAGGGAAAGTTCGTAGCCGGGCTGCCCCTGTTGGGGCGGCAGGACGACGGCTGTGGAGCCGAAACCCGCGATATGGTTATCGGTGCCGGTGATCAGCATGGCCCGGGTGGAGGAGCAGGCCGCCGAGGTATAGAAACTGGTCAGGCGCAGTCCTTTGCGGGCCAGGCCGTCCAGGTTCGGTGTCTCGATCTCGCCCCCGAACGCGCCGATATCCGAATAACCCAGATCGTCGGCCACCACCACCAGAAAATTGGGCTGCTCGGAGCCGACGGTTTCCGAGCCAACTTCCGACTGGCCACTGTGGTCGGTGCAGCCCATCAGTAACAGGATGGCAGTGGCCATTGCAGCGGAGCGCCAGTACCGGGGAATCGCTTTCGGAATCATGGTTTTTACCTTCTTGTTTTGTCGCTATTCCCACCCTCCCGACTGCCGAAAAAGTTGCGGGTGAGGTATTTTCGCCGTCCCGGTGCCGACCGCGTCAGTTCTTGATGCGCTTGCCGCCATCAATCACGAAAGTGTCGCCGGTATGGTAGCGGGACAGATCGCTGGCCAGGTAGACAACAATACCCTCCAGATCCTCCGGTTGCCCCGAACGGCCGAGCGGTGTGCTCTCGGATACCGCGGCATCCAACTGCTTGAAAACCTCCGGGTCGGCCTGGGTCATTTCCGAGGCAATAAAGCCGGGAGCCACCACATTGACGCGGATCTGGTGCGGCCCCAGTTCAACGGCCAGGCTGCGGGTCAGTGACTGAATGGCGCCCTTGGCGGCGGCATAGTGAGTCATGCCGGCAACTCCCTGGAAAATGGAGAGGCTGCCGCAGGCGATCAGGGAACCGCCGGGTTCACCCGCCTTGGACCGCGCCACCATATGCCGGGCCGCTTCCCGCAGTGTATAGAAAGCGCCGTGCTGGCTGACGTTGATCAGTTGGTGGTAGGTTTCGCTGGTCATATCCACCATGGGCGACATGGTGGCAAACCCCGCATTGGCAATCACGCAGTCCAGGCGACCCATTTCCGAGACCGCCGCAGACATACCCTCGATCACCTGCTGCTCGTCGCTGACATCCACTGCCCTGGCGGCGACACGGGTTCCGTAGCGTTCGAGCTCCGCCACGGCCCCCCGGTTTTTTTCCTCGCGCCTGCCCCAGATGACGATATCGGCGCCGGCCCTGGCCAGGCCCCGCGCCCAGCCCAGACCGAGGCCCGCATTGCCGCCGGTTATCAGTGCCACCTTGCCCGTCAGGTCGAACAGATTCTCTGCCATGTATTCATACCTCGTGTCGTTGTATCAGGTCCTGGAAAATTCCACCATCACCTTGCCACTGCCGCCGGCGCGGGCCGTTTCAAGGGCCTCGTGGAAACGGTCGAAACCCAGCCGGTGACTGATCAGGCTGTCCGCCTCGTCATCCATGCTCGCCAGATCGGCGATCACCTCCGGATATTCGTCGGGGTAACCGCAGGAACCGACCAGGGAAAGCTCCTTGACCACGAGCATCTCCAGGCTTACCGGTACCGGCTGCGGGTGAATGGCCACCATAAGCAGGGTGGCCCGTTGTTTGGCCAGGTCGATAATATCCGTCACCACCTGGGGGGCGCCGGCAAAATCAAAGAAAATATCGGTGCCCACCGCCGGGCCGACGACGGAGCGGGCTTCGCCGTGTAATCTGGTCAACTCGGCGCGCAGGTCGTCCCTGCCCGCCACCAGGGTATGGGCCGCGCCCAGTTGCCTTGCCCGTTCGAGCCGCTCCTCGCTGATATCCACGGCGACGATATCCCCGACACCCCGGCGCTTCAGCCACATAACGGCTCCGAGGCCGATGGGACCGACACCAAAAACCACGCAACGGGAATCGGCACCCGGGCCGGCCCGATTGACGCCGTGACGGGCCACGCTCAGCGGCTCCACCAGGGCCGCCCGGTCCAGGGGCATGCCTTCGGGCACTTCGTAAACACTCCGGTCGAGTTCGGCGTCCCGGATCAGCAGGAAATCGGCGAAGGCGCCCTCGGTACCGCCATTGCCGATGATATGGGGCGTACCCATGGGATTGACGATCACGCGCATGCCCTCGTGAATTCCTTTCACTTCACTGCCCACCCGGGTGACCACGCCACTGGCTTCGTGTCCCAGGGGCATGGGGGAGGCCATGCCCGGGATGCCGGCGCCACCCATCTTTATGAAGGTGAGATCGCTGCCGCAAACCCCGCAGGCCGCGATCCTGACCACCACGTCCCGGGGCCCGGGCGAGGGCTCGGCGACTTCGTCGACCCGAACGTCGTTCGCCCCGTGGATAGTGACCAGTTTCATGCCCCGCCTCCGTGATTTCTCATTATGAGTCCCGGGGAGCAAGACGGCCCCGGAAACAGCCCGGTCAAGGATACCCCCGACGACACCGGAACCAAAACAATTCACTTTTGCCTGGGCGACAGGTTATGGATTTGGCGACAAGAAACGAACAGGCCGGAACGCCCCGGCAGAATGACCCTGGCAATAACTATCACCCCGATAGGATCGATTGATTTTTCTATTTACTCGATAATGGTTATCATTACCTTATACAGTCAAAGGGATGAATACACATGACCAAGACACTGACTTTCGCCGTTATGCATTTCACCATCGCCTTTGCCGTCGCCTATGTCCTCACCGGCAGCCTGGTGGTGGGCGGGGCGGTGGCCCTGGTCGAACCCGCGGTTAATACCCTGGGCTTTTACGTGCACGAAAAAATCTGGGCCGCACTGACCGACGCCGGGACAGGGACCAAAGCCGGGGCAAAACCGGCGGGACCGGGCCTTGCGGGTTTTATGACTGCATCCGCTCGCTAAAATCCCAGGCGGTGAGCCAGGTGGGCCTGATGCGGACCAGGTATTCGCCATCGGCCCGGCTCATCAACCACTTGGCGAGTGAACTGTCCAGGTTGCCCAGATAGCGGAGAATCAAGCGCCCGAGCATCTCCCCGGCGCCCTCGCGGCTCAGTGTCACCTCGCCCTGGCCGCGCACGCCATGATAGGGAATGGTGTCCGGCGCCACCTCGAAGCCGCACTTGGGATTATCCGTCAACAGTTGCGCCACCAGGGACGAATCGTGGACCGCACAACAGAGATAGCCTTCCTCATACAGAAACCAGTGCGACGCCACCAGCGGGTACCCCTTGTGGCCGTGACAGGCCAGGCGCAGGGGGATGGCGGTCTCCACCAGGAATTCAACCACCTGCCGCTCGCTGTAGGCGCTATCGGATTTCAGGGGAATATTTTTTGTCATGACAATCTCCGGTCAAAGCCCATGACCGGAGTGTAGACGCCGGTGTGCCGAGGGAACAGGCCGGACGGTTTTTACAGCGATTATTGCTTCCGGCGATTATTGAACGCCTCGAGCTGCTCGGGCGTGGCTTCTGTCTGGTACTTTTTCTTCCACTCCGTGTAGGGCATCCCGTAAACGACTTCCCGGGCCGCCTCGTAGTCGATGGCCTCGCCCCGATCCTCGGCGGCGGCAACATACCACTTGGCCAGGCAGTTGCGGCAGAAATCCGCCAGGTTCATCAGGTCGATGTTCTGGACCTCCTTGTGATCGTCCAGGTGGCGAAGCAGGCGCCGGAAAACGGCGGCCTCGATTTCGGTGGTCTTGTCGGTCATTTTACTTCCTCCCCGCGGGCCTGTTTGTCGGCGTGATAGGACGAGCGTACCAGGGGACCCGAGGCGACATGCCTGAAACCGATGGAATAGGCGTAATCGGCGTACTCGTCGAACTCATCGGGATGCACGAAACGGTCCACTGGCAGGTGGTCCCGGGACGGCTGCAGGTACTGGCCGACGGTGAGCATTTCCACGTCGTGTTCGCGCAGATCGTCGAGCACGGCCATCAGCTCGTCCTTGGTCTCGCCCAGGCCCACCATCAGGCCCGACTTCGTGGGCACGCCGGGATTGCGGGCCTTGTATTCCTTCATCAGTTTCAGGGACCACTTGTAGTTGGCCCCGGGACGGGCCGCCCGATAGAGGCGCGGCACGGTCTCAAGATTGTGGTTGAAGACATCGGGCGGCTCGGCGCTCAGGGCATCCAGGGCCGGCTCCATGCGGCCCCGGAAATCCGGTACCAGCACCTCGATCTGCAGTTGCGGCGAATGAATGCGGGATTCGCGGATGCAGTCGGCAAAGTGGCCGGCGCCACCGTCGCGCAGGTCGTCCCGGTCCACGGACGTGATGACCACGTACTTGAGCTGCATCTCGGCAATGGCCCGGGCCAGGTGGGCCGGTTCCTCGGTATCCAGGGGCAGGGGCTTGCCGTGGCCCACGTCGCAGAACGGGCAGCGGCGGGTACATATCTCGCCCATGATCATAAAGGTGGCGGTGCCCCCGCCGAAGCATTCGTTGAGGTTCGGGCAGGAGGCCTCCTCGCACACGGTCGCCAGCTTGTTCCTGCGCAGGATCTGCTTGATACGCTGCACTTCGGGGCTGGATCGAACGCGTACCCGCAGCCACTCGGGCTTGCGCTGGACGGGCTTGCCGGGATCCACCTTGACGGGGATAAGCTCCACCTTGTCGGCGTTGCGCAACTTTTCACCCTGCCGGCGACGGCGGGTGCGCTTGACGGGTTCCAGATTGACGTCAGTCATGCATCTCCATTTCGAGTATGCGGGTGGGTTCGTCGATGTATTGCCAGTCAGTGTAGCCCAGGCCGGCGGCCAGCTGGTCAAGGAGCTTTTCCTCCACGGCGGCCATCGACGGCGCTTCGCCCGCCACCAGGTCCACCATGCGGGTCATTTCCAGGCCCTGGTAACCACAGGGATTGATGCGCCCGAAGGGGCTCAGGTCCATGTCCACGTTAAGGGCCAGGCCGTGGTAACTGCATCCCCGGCGGATACGAATACCCAGGGAAGCAATCTTGGCGTAACCGCCGGGCTGCCGGTCGACATAGACACCCGGGGCATCGGGGCGGGCGTAGGCGTGTATTCCGTAATCGGCAAGAGTCGCCACCAGGGCTCCCTCCAGGCCGGTCACCAGGTCCCGCACACCCATTCCCAGCCGCTTGAGGTCGAGCATGGGGTAACCGACGATCTGGCCGGGACCGTGGTATGTGACCTGGCCGCCCCGGTCGACCTGGACCACGGGAATGTCGCCGGGCATGAGCACGTGCTCGGCCTTGCCGGCCTGGCCCTGGGTAAAGACGGGATCGTGCTCCACCAGCCAGAACTCGTCAGGGGCCCCGGGCCCCCGGTTGTCGGTGAAGGCCTTCATGGCATCGAAGACAGGTCCGTAGGACTGCCGGCCCAGTTGTCGAACGCGCAGGATCGCCATCAGAGCACCATTTGCACGTGGGTGCAGGTCTTCAAGTCCTCGAAGATGGCCTTGAGTTGCGGCTCGCCGGTGGCGGTAATAGTGACGGTCATCGACTGGAAGCGGCCGTTGCGGCTGTCGCGGACGGTGACCGCCTCCCGGTCGAAACCCGGCGCATGCTCCGCCATCACGGTAATCACGTGGTCGCGGAATTCCTCGCACGCGTGGCCCATCACCTTGATGGGATAGTCGCAGGGAAACTCGATGCGGGGCGGCTTCAGGTCGGTCATGGCACTAAAAGAGGTTGTGGAAAAACAGCAGGATAGCGTCCCAGAGCCGGCTGAAAAAGCCGCCCTCGGGGACAGTCTCGGCGGCAACCACCGGGCTATCCGCCAGTTGCTCGCCCTGGTAGCTGACCGTCAGGCGACCCACTTCCCCACCGGCTTCCAGGGGGGCTTTCAAGGCCGGTTCCACCCGAACCTTTGTTTCCAGGCTTTCCCGGGCGCCCCGGGGCAGCGTCAGGACAACGTCCTCGCCCGATATCAGGTCGACACTGTCCGTTTCCCCGTACCAGACCCGGTTGTCTTCCACCAGGATATCGCCGGCGCTATAAACCTGGGCGGTTTCGTAATAACGGAAGCCGTAGGAGAGCAGTTTCTGGGATTCCCGGGCCCGGGCCGACTCACTGTCGGTGCCCATGACCACCGAGATCAGGCGCATGTCGTCGCGTTCGGCGGAAGCCACCAGGCAGTAGCCGGCCGCCTCCGTGTGGCCGGTCTTGATGCCGTCCACCGAGCTGTCGCGCCACAACAGGCGATTGCGGTTGGGCTGCTTGATGCCGTTGTACTCGAAATACTTCTCGGCATAGAGATCGTAGTGTTCCGGATGTTCGCGAATCATGGCCCGGGCCAGAAGGGCCAGATCCCGGGCCGTGGTCAGATGGCCTTCCGCGGGCCAGCCGGTGGCGTTCTCGAAGTGGCTGTTGTCCATGCCCAGCAGCGAGGCCTGCTGATTCATGAGGTCGGCAAAGGCGTCCTCGCTGCCTGCCACGAATTCCGCCAGGGCCACCGAGGCATCGTTACCGGACTGGATAATCACGCCCCGGAGCAGGTCGATCACCGATACTTCCGTACCCTCGCGGACGAACATCTTGGAGCCGCCCATCTGCCAGGCGGTGACGCTGATCGGCACCGGATCATCGTGGTCGATGCTGCCCTGCTCGATCTCCTCAGCGACGATATAACTGGTCATCATCTTGGTCAGGCTCGCCGGCGGCAACTGCTCGTCGGCATTGTGCTCCACCAGCACACGGCCCGTGGCGGCATCCATCAGCACCCAGGATTCCGCCGCCAGCGAAGGCGGCGAGGGCATCATTACCTCGGCCCGGACCAGGGTGGCCGCCAGGAACAGGGGGAACAGGTAGGCCGATAGCACCAGTTTTTTCAACATGCCGGTTTGTGTCCTCTCAGATGGATAGCAGGCGGGTCGAAACCGCGGGGGTCGGGCGAAGTTTAACATGCGGGGGTGCGCACCCGACAGCCGCCGGCGGAGCATGTCAATCGTAGACCACGAAACCTTCGAGGTTTTCGGCGCGCAACAGCACCGACCGCAGCCTTACCATTTCGGTGTTGTCGGTTATGGGGCCCACCAGCACCTTGAACAGTGTCTTTCCGCCGGCGTGGCGTTCTTTCACCGCCACCGGATGGTCGGTGTGCGCGGCGACCCGGTCGCGGGTCTCCCGGGCGGCGGCGCGGCTGGAAAAAGCGCCCGCCTGAAAAAACGTATTGGCCGGCAGAACCTCGGCGGCGATCCCCTCGGGAGCCCGGTACGCCTTTTCCTCCACCGCCGGCGAGGCCACCGTGTTGCGCTGATAGACGGCGGGATCGATCGCCGTCACCTCCACGCGCCCGGTGCCGTTCTGGTAAAAACCCAGCTTCTTGGCGGCGGCATAGGAAAGATCGATGATGCGCTCGGAATGGAAGGGCCCCCGGTCGTTGACGCGGACAATCACCTGGCGGCCGTTGGCCAGATTGGTGACCCGCACATAGGAGGGAATGGGCAGCGTCTTGTGGGCCGCGGTCATGGCATACATGTTGTAGGTTTCGCCGTTGGACGTCTTGCGGCCGTGGAACTTGTTGCCGTACCAGGACGCGAGTCCCTGCTCCCGGTAGCCGCTGCTGGTGGGCAGCACACGGTAGGTGCGGCCAAGCACCGTGTAGGGGCTCTTGTTGCCCGCGCGCGTGATGGGCTCCACCCGGGGCACGGCATCGGGAATCTTGCTGACGTCGATCTCACGGGGCGGCGGGCCGTCCTTGACGGAGGGCCCACCGCAGGAAACCAGCAGCGAGGTGAGAAGATAAAGCAGGAAACGGCTAGTTTGCCTCATGACCCAATCGCTCCCGGATGCGCTCGCTCAATTGATAGACCGCCATGGCATAGAGGTGGCTGTGATTATACCGGGTAATCACATAAAAGTTGGGAAATCCCAGCCAGTATTCATCGCCGTCCTTCCCTTCCAGGCGCAGGGGAATGGCGACACGCTGGGGGTTCTGCTTCGTCTCGGGTAGCAACCCCTGTTCGCCGAGCTGGGCCAGGGTTGACTCGGGCCACTGGAGCTCATTGAAAGTAAGCGTTGACTTCGACCGCTCCAGGCGCGCCGGGGCGGCCACGGGCTCCCCGGCCCGCCACCGGTGGCGCAGCAGATAATTGGCGACACTGCCGATGGCGTCGACGGGGTTGTCCCAGATATCGACGGCGCCATCGTCGTCGAAATCCACGGCGTAGTGGCGATAACTGCTGGGCATAAACTGGCCGTAGCCCATGGCACCGGCATAGGAACCGGTCAGGGCGAGGGGGTCCCGGGATTGCTCCCGGGCCAGGAGCAGGAAATTCTCCAGTTCCCGCGTGAAGAAGGGGCTGCGCGGGGGGTAGTCGAAAGCCAGGGTCGAGAGGGCGTCGATGACCCGAAAACCACCCTTGTTGCGGCCGTAATAGGTTTCCACACCGATCACCGCCACCACCACGGCGGGGTCGACGCCAAACGTCTTTTCCGCCCGGTTGAGGTCGTCGCGGTATCGGCGCCAGAAAGCCACTCCCAGGTCGATACGCTTCTCGCCGAGGAATATTTTCCGGTAGTCCTTCCAGGGCTTGACCTTTTCCGCCGGCCGGCTGATGGCATCGATAATGCTCTGCTTGCGCTCGGCCCGCGCAAAGACCTGCTCCAGCTCATCCCGTTCGAAGTCGTATTTGTTCACCATCCGGTCTATCAGGTCCCGGGTGAGGGGGTGCTCCGTATAGCTGGCATGGCCGGTGGACACACCGGCAACCATCAGGGCGATCAGGAGGACCAGGTACAGCGGGCGCTTTTTCATGTCAGGTTCTTTTCCTTTCGGTGCTGATGGCCATGAGAATACCAAAGCCCGACAGCAGGGTGACAATGGAAGTGCCGCCGTAGCTGACCAGCGGCAGAGGCACCCCCACCACCGGCAGGACACCGGAGACCATCCCCATATTGACAAAAACGTAGACAAAAAAGGTCAGAGTGATACTGCCCGCCAGCAGGCGCCCGAACATGCTCTGGGCGTGGAGGCTGATAAGCAGCCCCCGGGCGACAATAAGCAGGTAGAGACTGAGCAGCAGGGTGATTCCCACCAGGCCGAACTCCTCGGCAAGCACGGCAATGATAAAGTCCGTGTGACTTTCCGGCAGGAAATCCAGCTGGGACTGGGTACCCTGTATCCAGCCCTTGCCGCCCACGCCGCCGGAACCGATGGCGGTGGTGGACTGAATGATATTCCAGCCGGCGCCCAGCTTGTCGGCCTGCGGGTCCAGCAGGGTAATGATCCGCTGTTTCTGGTAATCGTGGAGCAGATAAAACCAGGCCAGGGGCGCCAGCACCATCGCCGCCCCCAGCGCGCCAATCATATAGCGCTTGGGCAATCCCGCCAGGAAAAGCACAAAAAGCCCGGCGGCCAGAATCAGCAGGGCGGTGCCCAGGTCCGGCTGCTTGACGATCAGCACAGCGGGGAGCAACAGCAGGACCAGCGACCAGAAAACATGGCGGAAAACCGGCGGCAGGCGCCGCTTGCTCAGGTAGCTGGCAAGCATCAGGGGGCCGGCGAGCTTGAGTATTTCCGAAGGCTGAAAGCGGATCACGCCCAGGTCGAGCCAGCGCTGAGCACCCTTGGCTTCGATACCCAGCCAGAGCACGGCCACCAGCAGGAGCACGCCGACGGCGTAAGGCAGCACGGCCCAGCGCTCAAGGAAACGCGGCGTCAACTGGGCGACAAACAGCATTGCCACCAGACCGCCGCCCATCCACATGGCCTGGCGGCGCACATAATATTCACTCTGGCCGCTGGCACTGTAGAGCACAAAAAGCCCTGCGGCGCAAAGAGCCAGCAGAAGCAACAGCAAAGTCAGGTCCACGTGGATACGCTGCCAGCGGGTGCGCTCGCCATAGAGGGCCGAGCCCCCCATGTCCAGCCGGCGGACAAAATCACTCTGGGACATCGGCTGCCAGCACCTCCCCTCTGTCGTCACTCAAGCCCATGTAGACATCGAATACCTGGCGGGCAATGGGCGCCGCCGTCGTGCTGCCGTGCTCGCCATTCTCCACCAGTATACCGATGGCCACCTGCGGCTCCTCCACGGGCGCATAGGCGATAAACAGGGCGTGGTCCCGCTGGTGCTTTTCCAGTTCCTCGGCGTCGTATTCCGCGTCCTGGGCGATGTTCACCACCTGGGCGGTACCGGTCTTGCCGGCCATTTCATAGGTAATACCCTCGGCGATACGCCGGGCGGTGCCGCGCTCCCCGTGCACCACATCGCGCATGGCGCCGAGCACATAATCCCAATGGGAGGGAGCCGCCTCGATGATGCCCGCCGGGGGGCGCGAGCCAATCGCATCTTCGCCCACGGCACGCACCATCCGGGGCGAGCGTATCTCGCCGCGACTGGCCAGGCGGCTGGCCGCCACCGAAAGCTGGAGGGGCGTGGCGAGCATAAAGCCCTGGCCGATACTGGAGTTGACGGTATCACCGGGGTACCAGGCTACCCCGCGGGCACCGCGCTTCCAGTCCGGGGAAGGCATGATGCCGGGGCGTTCCGAGGGCATGTCGATACCGGTCTTGTGGCCGAAACCGAAGCGGGAGCCGTAGCGAAACAACTGCTCGATACCCATTTTCACGCCGGCACTGTAAAAGTAGGTGTCGCAGGATTCGACAATGGCCTCGTGCAGGTCCACCCTGGTCCCGTGACCACCCTTCTTCCAGTCCCGGTATCGGTGTTTCCGGTTTTCCAGGCGGAAAAAGCCCGGATCGTAGATAGTGGTCTGCGGGGTTACCGCGCCGGTTTCCAGGGCCGCGAGGCCAAACACGGGCTTGACCGTGGAGCCGGGCGGGTACTGGCCCTGCAGAACCCGGTCGAAGAGGGGGCGATCCGGCGATTCCAGCAGATCCCGGTAAGCCTTGACACCGATTCCGGTGACAAAGAGATTGGCATCGAAGGAAGGCTTGCTGACCATGGCCAGCACACCCCCGGTGCGGGTATCCATCACCACCACCGCGCCCCGCTCCTCCCCCAGGGCTTCATAGGCGGCCCGTTGTAGACGGATATCCAGATACAGATGGAGATCCTTTCCGGCGGCGGGATCGATCCGCTCGAGTTTGCGCATGACACGGCCACGGGCATTGGTCTCCACGTATTCGTAACCGACGTCGCCAAGAAGATCGTCCTCGTACTCTTTTTCCAGGCCCGTCTTGCCGATCACGTAAGTGCCGCTGTAGCGCACCGGATCGATGGCCGCAAGCTCGCGGTCGTTGATCCGGCCCACGTAACCGAGCACATGCGCCAGCAATTTGCCGTGGGGATAGTGGCGGATAAGCTGGGCGGTTATCTCGACACCGGGCAGCCGGTATTCGTTGACGGCAATGATCCCCTGCTCCTTCTCGGTGAGATTGAAACGCAGGGGTACGGCCTCGTAGGGCTTACGCCGTTTCAAAAGGCGCTCGAAACGCTCCACCTCCTCGGCCTGGAGATCGATCAACTGTTCCAGTTCGGCGAGCATGCCGTCCATGTCGTCGATCCGCTCCACCACCAGGGACAGGGTGTAACCGGCGCGGTTATCGGCGAGCAGGACACCGTTGCGGTCGTAGATAAGCCCCCGGTTGGGCGCCACCGGCCGGACGTGGACCCGGTTGTTCTCGGACTGGGTGGCGAAATCCTGGTGGCGGACCACCTGCAGGTGGTAGTATCGCCAGAGCAAGCCGCCGGCAAGCACCAGCACCGCGAAAGCGGCAACACTCACACGGTAGAAAAAAAGGCGGTACTCCCGGTTGGGATCCTTGAATGTCCGGTCCTGGATCACGGCTTCACTCGTCGGTCCGGCCCCGAATGCCGCGGCAACGGCCGGCGCTGATCACTGGAAAGAGAGAGCTGGAATGGCGCTTTTGACATTATGTTGAATAAACAGTTCGGCACTGTCTCTGACTGGCCGACAGTCTATAGGAGGCCGCCGCATTGACAAACCCCCGATTGGGGAAAAGGTGAAATCAATCCCGGTGACAGGGAGGGCCGCTGGCCGGGCTGCGGGCTCGGTAAAGCTGTTCGGCGAGCACTACCCGCGCAAGCGGGTGATGCCAGATGGCGACGGCGGGGTAAAGTCGATTGTTGGCGTTGTCCGGCAGCCGGTCGCTTGCGGGAAAACTCACGGGCGAGTCATCACATGGCAGGGCCGAGTCAACGCTGCCATGGACTCAATTTTCGTAGACATTCAGTAAAAATGACAGCGCTATGACGCCCCGGACGCAGTGACCTGGCAAGCGGGTTTCGCTGTGAGTGACCGCCCTCGACTAAGGCCTGTTGCGTCTGTTGCGAATAGACGAGACGGGGCTGTGGTGGACCGAAGTGCGACTTTCTCCCCGGATTTCACTCCGCTGCCGCTTCCTTGCTCAAGCGCACGCTCAGGGCTAAGCCGGATCTTCCTGGGGATATATCTTTGCCGTCAATATAAGCGGGAGCAGGAACTCGCCGAGAACAACACCTATCTCTTCTTTCAACGTGAATCCATTTTCACCCCGCCCACAAGGACAGGACTAATTAATCCACTCAAGGCCAAGATTATTAGCAATGTCGCGTGCCGCTCCGTGCTTAACGACGCCAGCAGATGCACGAAAACCAGAGCGAAGCGGCGGTTTCTGTGGCCCTCTGGCTGACCAGAGCAACAGCACGCGGTTTTCCACTCTCGTCTCGTGCTTCAGGGCGCCACCCGATGGCCCAGCGAGGCGATGGCGCCAGCATGGAACAGCCCCGCCTCCGTCACCGCAGCACAGCCCTCATCTACCGGTAACACATTGATCGCAGGGATGGCATTTCCGGCCAGTGCGCCGACCACGGCGTGCGCGCTGTCGGCCAGCGCCTGGGCGTTATAGCCGCCTTCAAGCAGCATCACCAGCCGGCCGTCGCAGAGTTCATCGGCCAGGGTACACATTCGCTGAGTAATCGCAGCATAGCCGGTCTCATCCATGGCGCAGGTCATGTCGAGGTAGTGACAATCAAAGCCGTTGGAAATCAGCAGGATGTCGGGCCGGAACGCCCGCGCAGCCGGGCTCACCACCTGCTCGAATACCTCCAGCAGCGCCGCATTACCAAACCCCTTGGGCAAGGGCACGTTGAGGTGGTAGCCCACGCCAGCCCCCGACCCGGTTTCAGCAAGCAGCCCGGTGCCGGGATAGAAAGGTGCCGCGCAATGGCTATCGACCACCAGTACGTTCGGATCGGCATAGAAGATGGCCT
Organism: Cellvibrionales bacterium UBA4495; assembly: GCA_002388905.1. Lineage (GTDB taxonomy): Bacteria > Pseudomonadota > Gammaproteobacteria > Pseudomonadales > Porticoccaceae > DGNJ01. The sequence continues at coordinate 4,610 of DGNJ01000124.1, read as the reverse complement.
GGGTGCCGTTGCCATGATGCATATCCCAGTCCCAGATCATGATCCGGGCATCGCCGAGCACCTTGCGTGCGTGCGCAGCGGTTACCGCCATGTTGTTGTAAAGACAAAAACCCATGGCGCGATCGGCCAACGCATGATGACCCGGCGGCCGCACGATACAGAACGCCCGCCGCGTTTGGCCGGTGGCCACGGCGTCGATGGCACTAATCCCCGAGCCCGCGGCCAGGTCGGCCGCCGCTACGCTGCCCGGCGATACCGCGGTCGTGTCCTTGGCCAGCCAGCCCGACTGATTGTCCAGGGACTGGATATAGGCGACATAGGCCGCGTCATGTGCCCGCTCGAGCTGGGCCGTGCTGGCGGCGACCGGCAGCATCCAGCGCACCCCTTCGATGGGCTCGAGATACAGCCGATCCACGATCGCGGTCAGGCGCTCCGGGCGCTCGGGATGGGTGTAGGTCGCCAGGCTGCTGTCGGGATATTGGAGCGCAATCATGGCCTTGACGGCGTCGCTCCATTCCGGATTGCCAGGATCCCAGCCGTGCGGATTGTGGCCGAGCATGCGCGCGTCGTAATAGAGGAATATCGGGGTCGTCATCTCTGTCTACGGGTTCCGTCTGTACCGCCAGCGTAACATTGACGATCTGCTGGGACTCAGGATAACGTAAATTATCTTTCGCACATAATAGGAGCGCAATAGGGGACAGACCATGTTTTTACCTTATTCCTGCCCTTTTTACCTTTGGTCTTCCAGCTTGTCCGGGGCTGACACGTCGACCAAGCGCCTTTTCAATCTCTTCCCTGAACTTTTCTGTTCCTAACGCATAATTACCATTTGTTGCATGGCGAATTTGATCTACCAAACCTGGTTCAAGCTGGTGTCGGAAAAGTTCTCGATAGGCCTGTTGTCGTTCATGAACATCCTTACCTAAAGAATCATACAAAGGATGTGAAGTTATAAGGCCCGATTCTTCTCCCTGTCCATTGGCGCGATAACTACTCCACCTGTATTCAGCAGGATGTTGCACAATTCCCGCTCGCACTGGATTGAGCTCAATATAACGATAGCAACCTAGTACATAATTTTCTTCCTGGGTTAGACAAGATCGAAACCGGCCCTCCCACAAAGTTCCGCTGCGCCCATAAGTTCGGTTGATATACTGTACATAGCGTTGCCCCAATCGTTTCATAAGCCTTCCAATTCCATCTTTATTCTTGGGCGTCAATAACAGGTGCACATGATTGGTCATGAGGACGAAGGCATGAACCAGGCAGTCGTACTGCCGGGAGTACTCAGCCAACCAATCCAGGTAAAGCTGATAATCTTCCGGCGAATAAAAACAAGCAGAACGATTATTTCCTCGTTGTATGATGTGGTGAGGAACCTCTGGTAAGCTAACGCGCGGCCGTCTCGGCATGAACAACTTCCTTGTAATCCAGGCTTCAAAGTCTTCATAAGCCATTTTACAAAAAGTGCTCGACACCTAAAACCCGCTGCGCCTCCAAAACGTGGTCTGTCCCCTATTATTCCGTTCGATTACAGCATGGTTCCAATTTGACATATGATCGCTTTCCTCTAATCAACCATGGATTATTGTTCTAATTGCATTCCCGCTTAACGCCGCCAACACGCGCAGCTTTGTAGTGAAGGCGAAGCCGCAACGAAAAAGCTGTCGCCGTGATTGGCCTGGTTAGGCATTTTCGCTCCCATCGTTTATTTACCAAATACCGTGAAACTCAGACTTACGTATACACCGTAACCTAACAGGAGCAATCCTCCTTCAAGCCTGCTTAGTCGACTGCCTGTATATAGGAAGAACAACAGAATCAGTGAAGTTCCCAACATAACCCATTGATCAAATTGCAAGATTCGCTCATGGACTGGGAGCGGCTGGAGCAACGCGGAAACGCCGAGTATTCCAAGAAGGTTGAAAATATTACTGCCGAGAATATTCCCAATAGCAACATCTGCATGTCGGCGGAACGCAGCGATGACGGATATAGAAAGCTCGGGCAGAGAGGTTCCAACCGCCACAAGGGTCAAACCTATCACAGCTTCTGACACACCAAACGACTCTGCTATTCCCACTGCTCCCTTTAACAGTACTTGTGATCCAGCAATCAAAAGGGCCAACCCAAACATCACGGCCATGACTATCCATAGAGCTGTTTTTGGCAGAGAAGTGACTTCTTCCCCTTCAGCTATGTGTAACGCTGCAGAAGGTACTTCTCCAGAGCGCTCGGTCCAATAGGCCCAGATTAGATAAGCAGCGAGTGCCAGAAGGAATATGGCAGCGTCAGACCTTACCAAAGCATTCCCACCGACAAGAATCAGAAATAGAATACTAGCAGCGACAACCGTGACACCATCGCGCCGCAACACGAGCGGTTTGACAGCAAGAGGCGTAATCAGTGCACATAGGCCTAGAATCAGCAGGATGTTGCCGATATTACTGCCCACAACATTACCGATTGCAATGTCGGGCCGCTCACTAAGAGCGGCCTCAACTGAGACCACCAGCTCAGGCGCGGACGTACCGAAACCCACAATTAACAAACCGCTGAGAAGAGGTGAAATACCCAGCCGATTTGCTGCAGCCAAAGACCCTCTTATAAGCGCCTCGCCACCACCCGTTAGAAGTAAAACCCCGATAGCGACGAACAACATGTCCAACATAATTTCAAGTTTCCGGTTACGAACTTAGTAAAAAAAGCTGCATCAGCCAAGACTGCCTAACGCCCGGGCTCAGCGGCCGGTTTGGAGGCGTCCCGCGCCGGAAAAGCGGTCCGCTGCAGCCCTTTGTTAGAGCACGGTTCTACTCGCTCCACCCTAGCTTTAAATGGGCCACGGCATCTCGATAGAAGGATCCTGATTTAAGGAGCGTAGGCCAACTCTTATCAGTGCCCATAGCACTCCGCACCGATATTAGTTCGACGAAGCAGCGCCAAATAGGTGTCGGATCTGTACTAGCTTTACTGATGAACTCTTTGAGGTCACCTCCATCGACGACCTTGTTCTTCTCAAACAACATAGCCATGCCAAACACGGATATTTGAGGAACTGCCAAATCGAGTTCCGGAAAGACAGAGCTTACGAACGCTCCTAGTTCCGTGACATAAGCGTTCTTCCTTTCTGCTTCATCGGCGTAGCGCTTTCTTTTTAGGCGTTTGAAACGGTCAACCTGGGTCGACACGAGTCGGCTCAGTTGGTATGCATCTCTAAATTTCTCTGCAGTGAGATCAGATTGAAGAACCTTTGAAAAGCTCCCGCCGTAATCAGTGAATATCTTGGCGGGATCCTTTTTCGCGAGTTGCGGATCACCGTAGTAGGTAGCGACATAGGCTTGCATTCCGTCTTTTAGCGGAATCACATGATTTGAAAAGGGACTGCCATATTTGTGCTCAAGTTCCTGAAGCTCTTCGGGGAGCATTGCGTCAATTTCGCCTGCCCGTCTCTCAAGAAAATATCCGAGTGTGGATAGTGAGTGTAGCAATTGAACAATTCTAGGATCATTTGATCTAAGAAAGGTATTGTCGACCCTCGTTTGATTGTTGAGATTAACTGCAACATTTGAGGCGAACTGCTTATCTTTTCCAGTTGTGATCACTCTCACGACAGCATGTACATCTTTCTCCAAAACACCCTTTTTATAACAGCGATGGAGTATGCGCATAGTTTGACCGCCGTTGACGACCTGCGGCCTTTCTAAACTCAACTCATTATTAAACGGCTTGTGAGTTGCCGCATCACATATGATCGATATCCCATTATTGAAATGGAAAAAATCTTTAGCCTCATCAGCACTAGAGGCGGTTTTGGCAATCGCCAAGTTTGTACCCCTATCACCTTCGAACATACGCACATTTTGCTGAAGAATGCTTTCTCCATGTTCATCATAAAGCTTAGCCAAATACTCGCCACTAAGATCAAAAATATAGGTTTCATGATCGCCAACCTTGGTCATGTATGGCGGTCGGCTTAATGCAATATCCAAGGTGGCTTCCAACGTTGGAAGATTCACATTATAAAAACGATTATGGATATTTTCTAAGTTGTGATACTCCCAGCGAAACAGATCCTTGGCTACGCCACTATACTTCTGGCAGAAGCTATCTAATTTTGCCTTTGCATCCGGGGGAATATCCGCCAAGCTAGATACCGCAACAACGATTTTGTAGCCAGCTGGCGTAAATGCATAGATATCTTCTAGGCGAGACATCAATTCCGGATTTGCTATATCTCCATGCTCTCTGCTTAAAATCAGCTCAAGGCCTGAGATCATCTTATCAATCTCCCCGGCATCAATAGACTTTTCGATAGAAACCGGGTTCTTGAACTGATAAAAAACAACGTTTTCATCGACTATTTCTATTGCATCAATACCTAGATCACCGCCTCCATCGCATATCTTCTCTTTGGCCTCGATGTCTGTCATTCCACCTATATTGCACAAGTACCAATACGCGAATCCATAACCCTGAGTATCAAATGAATGCACATCAACAATAGATGAAACTTGATTGCTCAATTGTTCCTTGAATAGCTTTAGAATTTCAGGAATTTTTGTAGTCATTTCTTTGTCACTATCCCCCACTAGTGTCCGGAAAAACTG
>DGNJ01000042.1:25368-31877 GCA_002388905.1 Cellvibrionales bacterium UBA4495 | reverse complement strand
ACAAGCTGAAGATCGACGATCCCGTCGGCGCCATCTCGGTACACGGCGTAGTCGGCATCTGGGGTATCTTCGCGGTACTTCTGTCCAACTCCGGCGCCACCTTCATGGGACAGCTGGTGGGCATGCTGACGATTTTCGTCTGGGTGTTCGGGGTCAGCATCATCGTCTGGGCCATCCTCAAGGCTGTTATGGGGATTCGTGTCAGCGAGCAGGACGAGTACGACGGGGTCGACCTGTCCGAATGCGGCCTGGAAGCCTATCCGGAATTCGTTACCGCCAAGTAACGTGACCCGTAGGTACCCGATGGAAAAACAGGGAGTCCGCTCCCTGTTTTTCCGCGTTCCGGGGAAATTGTGCCGGACTGCTCATGGATGCAATTCGCAACCAGACAGTGTATCTTTCCGGCGTAAGAAAAGGGTGTCATTGTCAAAGGGGAAGTCATGAAACTGATCACTGCGATTATCAAACCTTTCAAACTCGACGACGTGCGCGAAGCACTGGCGGAAGTGGGTGTCCAGGGCATTACGGTCACTGAGGTCAAGGGCTTCGGCCGCCAGAAGGGGCATACCGAACTTTACCGGGGTGCCGAGTACGTGGTGGATTTTCTGCCCAAGGTCAAGCTGGAAATCGCCATCGACGACGACATGGTGGATTCGGTGGTGGAAACCGTCACCAAAGCCGCGAAAACCGGCAAGATCGGCGACGGCAAGATTTTCATCTCCAGCCTGGAAGAGGTTATCCGGATCCGTACCGGAGAAACCGGTTCTGAAGCAGTCTAGTCCAGTTATTGTTATTGCTTGTACGCGGTCAGGCTGGCGCCCCGCGGTAATCTCCGCGGGCGTCGCCTCGCCTTAATTCCCGCCATTCCATCCCCTTATCAGTGGGGCACGATTAGATCGAATACTACCTGGACGTCATCGCTAAAGGTGATATCGTCGTGCAGGTACTGTCCGCCGCCACTGTCCGCGCTGACGCGCATGGCGGCCGCCTCCCTCGGGCCGGGATAGTGCACCTGCCCCGCCTGGTAACTGATTGACGAGATTGGGCCCAGTTCCGCGCCATACGCGGTCGCCAGGGCGCTGGCTTTTTCCTTTGAATCGGCGATTGCTTTTTGCCGGGCCTGGAGCCTGTATTTTTCCTCGTCGGAGACCTCCAGGGCGATATTGCCGATGCGGTTGATGCCGCTGTCAAGCGCCGTATCGAGCAGGGCGTTGAGCTTTCCCAGTTCGTCCAGGGTAACGGTCACGTCCCGTGATGCGGTGTAACCGGCAAAGTGCTGCTCTCCTTCCCGGTAGTCGAATCGGGGAAAGATGCGCAGGGAGGATGCCACCACATCGTCCTTTTCCAGGCCCAGTTTATCCAGTGATGCCAGCAGGCGATTGACGCCCTTGTCCACTTCCGCCTTGGCGGTGGCGCCGGACTTGAAGGTGGCTTCCACGCGCATGCTGACCACGGCTTTGTCCGGTTTGACTTCCACCTGGCCGTGGCCACTGGTGGTGAGGGTGCGCGCGCCGCCCCTCGGCTGGGCGTCACAGGCAGTGCCGAGGAGCAGGCCGGTCAACAGGACGGGGATGAGTCCGAGATGGTATTTCATGGGGATAACCTCCTGGTCGCATGACTCTTATTTCGATCGATTTCGTCGCATCGCGGACGCGCGGGTGCCTGTTCAGGATTCGGGTTTCGCCGGCTTTTTGCGGGCCCGGGGGTGGGCGCTGTCATAGGTTTTGGCCAGGTGCTGGAAGTCCAGATGGGTGTAGATCTGGGTCGTGGACAGGTTGGCGTGGCCCAGAAGCTCCTGGACTGCGCGCAGGTCGCCGCTGGATTCGAGCAGGTGGCTGGCAAAGGAATGGCGCAGCATGTGAGGGTGTATGCGCTGCTGCATGCCGCGAGCGACACTCAGCCGATGGAAGCGGTCCTGGATACTGCGGGTTGCCAGGCGCGTGCCCCGCTGGCTGACGAAAAGGGCCGGATTGTCCGGCCCGGCGCATTCGCCGCGCCGTTTGAGCCAGTCCTTGAGGGCGGTGAGGGCGTGACTTCCCACGGGCACCTGGCGGGTCTTCCGGCCCTTGCCGGTGACGGTGACCAGGGCATCGCGCAGATCCAGGTCGGCCAGGTCCAGTCCCACCAACTCCCCCAGCCGCAGGCCGGCGGAATAGAACAGTTCGAGCATGGCCCGGTCCCGGTGATCCAGCCAGCTATCGCCGGCCTGGCTTACGAAGCCGATGGTTTCATCCACGTCCAGGGCCTTGGGCAGTTTGCGCGGGGATTTGGGGGCGCTGATGCCGGCGGCGGGATTGTGGGCCAGCCACCGGCGGCGAATGGCGAAGGCGAAAAATGTACGCAGCGATGAGAGCCAGCGCTGGAGACTCCGGCCCCCCATCCCCCGCCGGTGCAATGACGCCAGGCACGTGCGGATGTGATGGGCGTCCAGGCCGGATAGTTCGGCGATGCCCTGGTCACGGCACCAGTCGACGAGCTTTCGGCAATCGCGCAGGTAATTGCTGACGGTGTGGGGGGACAATTGGCGTTCGGTGGCCAGGTGACGGCGGAAGGCGTCAAGGGTTTCGGGTGTCAACGCCTGCGTCATGGTCGCTTCCCGTCACAGTAACCGGGGTATCACCCGGTTGAGGACCTCGGCAATATAGGTGAGGAAGAGGGTCCCCATGCTGCTGCGATAATAATGGGGGTCGGCATTGCCGATGGCAAGGATGCCGAAGGTGGAACCGTGGTTGAGGGTAACGGCGGCCACGGAGCCGACCTTTTCTGCCTGGTCGCCGAACAGGAAGGCCAATTCCTCGTCGCGCAGAACGCCGCAGATAGCCCGGTTGGTGCGCAGGAGGGTTCCCACCTGGTTCTGGGCCTCGTCGAGACCCACGACCCTGGCCGGTGCCAGGCTTGCTTCCGTACCGGGAGTGAACAGGAGAAGGCTGTAGAACTCCACCTGGTAGTCGGTGCCGAGGCTGGTGTAGAGGGCGTCGATAACCCCCTGCAGGTTGCCGGCCTCCAGCACGTTGAGCACCAGGCGCTTGGTCTTTTCGAAGAGCAGGTCGTTGCTGCGCGCCGATTCCAGCAGGTTGTTAAGACGCTGGCGCATTTCCATATTGCGTTCGCGCAGGACGGTGATCTGCCGCTCCACCAGGGAGACGGCCTTGCCGCTGTCGTGGGAAAGATTCAGGGATTCCAGGACTTCCGGATGGCGGTCGAAGAACGACGGGTGCTCGCGGAGGTAGGCGGCTACCCGATCCTCTTCCTGCCGGCGCTGTGCAGATGATCCTGTTTCGTCGCTGGTCATAGCCTTATTCGCCCCTGAAAAACGGTAATGGCCGGGCCGGTCATGCGTACCGGTTCCCCCTCGCCGGCCCAGTCAACCTGCAGGGTGCCGCCCGGCAGGTTGACACTGACCGTCGAGTCTAGCAGGTCTTGCTGTCGACCCGCCACCACGGCGGCGCAGGCGCCGCTGCCGCAGGCCAGTGTCTCCCCGACACCGCGTTCCCAGACCCTTAGATCGATCTCCCCGCGATTGCGTACCGCCATAAAGCCGACATTGACCCGCTCGGGAAAGCGCGGGTGGGTCTCGATGGCGGGTCCGAGGGTATCCACGGGTGCCCCTTCGGTTTCCGGGCCGATAAGCACCGCGTGGGGGTTGCCCATGGAGAGCGCGGCGATCTGCAGTTCGCCGCCCTGCACTTCCAGGGTGTAGGTCGGGGACCGATGATCCGCTTCGAAGGGGATGTCCGATGGCTCGAAAACCGGTTGCCCCATATTGACGGTGATACGGTTGTCCGTGCCCACGTCCAGGGACAGGATGCCGGCCGCCGTGCGCACCCGGATATGGTGCTTGCCGGTGAGACGCCGGTCGCGCACGAACTTGGCGAAGCACCGGGCGCCATTGCCGCACTGGGCCACTTCGCTGCCGTCGGTATTGAAAATCCGGTAGTCGAAATCCACGTCCGGCCGGGAGGGGGGCTCCACCACCAGGATCTGGTCGCAACCGACGCCAAAATGGCGGTCGCCGAGATGGCGGGCCAGATCGGTTGTCATGGTGACGTTTTGCGTGATGGCGTCGATGACCACGAAATCATTGCCCAGGCCATGCATCTTGGTAAAGCGCATCAACATATCAGGTGTGCTCCGGCAGCAGGGCTTCGCCGCGCACAAGATCGTCGACGGTTTCCCGGCGGCGGATCAGGTGGTGGCGGTTGCCGTCCACCATGACCTCGGCGGCGCGCCCGCGACTGTTGTAGTTGGAACTCATGGTAAAGCCATAGGCGCCGGCGGAAAGCAGGCAGAGCAGGTCGCCGGGAGCCAGCACCAGATCCCGGTCCCGGGCCAGGAAGTCCCCTGTTTCGGATACCGGTCCCACCACATCGTAGCGTCGGCTGTCGCCGGTGCGGGGCGACACCGGTTCGAGTGCCATCCAGGCGTCATAGAGGGAGGGGCGCAGCATGTCGTTCATGGCCGCGTCAACGATGGCAAAATTCTTGTGGTCGCCGGGTTTCAGGTACTCCACCCGGGTCAGCAGCACGCCCGCGTTGGCGACGATGGAACGGCCGGGCTCCAGGATCAGGGACAGGTCCCGGTTGCCCAGATGTTCGGCGATCTTCGCCAGGTAATCCTGAGGCCGGGGCGGCGTTTCGTCCCGGTAGCGCACGCCCAGGCCGCCGCCCAGGTCCAGGTGCTCCACAACGATACCGTCCCGCGCCAGATCGTCCACAAGGGCCAGAACCCGATCCAGGGCGTCCAGGAAGGGAGCAGTGTCGGTAATTTGGGAGCCGATATGACAGTCCACCCCCACCACCCGCAGGTTGGGCAGGGCCACGGCGGCGCGATAGGCATCCGGGGCGCGGTGGATATCGATGCCGAACTTGTTATTGCGCAGGCCGGTAGAAATATAGGGATGGGTGCGCGCGTCCACGTCTGGATTGACCCGCAGGGAAACCGGCGCCACCGTACCCAGTTCGCCGGCGACCCGGTTCAGGGTTTCCAGCTCCGCCTCGGATTCGACATTGAAGCAGCGGATGCCCGTTTCCAGGGCCCGGGCCATTTCAGCGGGCTGTTTGCCCACGCCGGAAAAGACAGTTTTACCGGGGTCGCCGCCGGCCCGGAGAACCCGCTCCAGTTCGCCCACGGACACGATATCGAAGCCGGCGCCGAGACGCGCCAGCACATTGAGCACGGCGAGATTGGAGTTGGCCTTGACCGCGTAGCAGATCAGGCGACGCTGGTGCCCCGGTGCGTCGCGGTAGGCCAGGAAGTTTTCCTGGATTGCGGCGCGGCTGTACACGTAACAGGGTGTGCCCCGGTCTTCGGCAATACGGGAAAGGGGAACGCCTTCGGCATACAGTTCGCCGCTGCGCCGGGCAAATTGACTCATGGGGTTGTGTTACCTACTGGTTGTTGTCGGCGGGTTCTGCACCCTGTTGCTGGGGCGGCGGTGAGGGCAGGTAGAGGGGTCCCTTGTTGCCGCAGCCCTGGATGAGGGCGACGCCGCCCAACAGGGCCAGCAGGATCACTGTGCGCGAAAGAAAACGGTGCATGAGAAGCTTCGCCGGATAGATAAAGTCTGGCGGGAAGTATACGGTTCCGCCGCCTCCACCTCAAATGCGGAAGGAGGCAGTGACCGCCAGCCCGGCTAAGCGCGGGCGCGGGGGAAACGACAGGGCGGATCCGTTTTCCCGGTGCTTCACGACTGGCGTTCCTGCAGGCGACGGCGGCCTCGCGAAACCGCCGCCCGTACCTGGTCGGGCGCGGTTCCCCCGAAGTGGTCCCGGGCCGCCACCGAGCCCTCCAGGGTAAGCACCTCGAATACATCCTCGTCGATATCCCCCGAGAATTGCTGCAGTTCGTCGAGACGGAGCTCGGCCAGGTCGCGGCCCTGGTCGATGCCGAATGCCACGGCCTTGCCCACCACCTCGTGGGCATCCCGGAAGGGCACTCCCCGTCGCACCAGGTAGTCGGCCAGGTCGGTGGCGGTGGCGAAACCGCGCCGGGCCGCCTCGCGCATGTTGTCAGGCCTGGACTCGATGGCGGGTACCATGTCGGCGAAGGCGCGCAGACAGTCCTTCACGGTATCGACAGCGTCGAACAGGGGTTCCTTGTCTTCCTGATTATCCTTGTTATAGGCCAGTGGCTGTGACTTCATCAGGGTCAGTAGTGACATCAGGTGGCCATGGACACGACCGGTCTTGCCCCTTACAAGTTCTGGCACATCAGGATTCTTCTTCTGCGGCATGATGGAAGAGCNNGGTTCTTTTTCTGGGGCATGATCGACGAACCGGTGCAGAAGCGGTCGGGCAGGTCGATGAACTGGAACTGGGCCGATGCCCACAGCACCAGTTCCTCCGAAGCCCGGGAAAGGTGGGTCATCAGGAGGCTGGCAAAGGCGCAGAACTCAATGGCGAAATCCCGGTCGCTGACGGAATCCAGGGAGTTTTCTGTGGGGCCGTCGAAATCCAGCAATTGCGCCGTGTAGTGTCGGTCGATGGGGTAGGTGGTGCCGGCCAGGGCGG
>DGNJ01000042.1:2024-25275 GCA_002388905.1 Cellvibrionales bacterium UBA4495 | reverse complement strand
AGCAGATGGTGGCCGAAGGTGACCGGTTGCGCCGATTGCAGATGGGTAAAGCCGGGCATGATGGTATCGGCCTCACGCTCCGCCAGGTCCAGCAGGCCGCGTTGAAGCCGGGTAAGTTCGGCGGCGATATGGTCGATTTCGTCACGCAGCCAGAGGCGGATGTCGGTGGCCACCTGGTCGTTGCGGGAGCGGCCGGTGTGAAGTTTTTTCCCGGTGGTGCCTATGTCGCCGGTAAGGGCGGCCTCGATATTCATATGCACGTCTTCGAGGTCCGTGGACCAGTCGAAGTCACCGGCGTCGATGGCGGCCAGGACTTTTTCCAGGCCGACGGTAATCTGCCGGGCCTCTTCGGCGCTCAGCACGCCCACTTTGGCAAGCATGGCGGCATGGGCGAGGGAGCCGCGAATATCCTGGCGGTAGAGCCGGCGGTCGAAGTCCACGGAGGCGGTAAAGCGGGCCACGAAGGCATCCGTGGCCTCGGTGAAACGCCCTCCCCAGGACTGGTTGGTCTCTTTTTCTCGGCTCATGCTTGTCTCTCGAAACTTGTCTTGAATAAGTGGTTCGTGGTTCACTGACGACCGGCGACGGTGGTGCTGTCGCCGGAATTTCATGTCTCGCGGTGCGCCGGGGTCACCCGCGCTCCCCAGGGAACTTATTATAACGATTGCCGGGCTCACAACGCGAATGGACTGGAAGCGACGATTTCTGACCCCACCGCACCCCCTGCCTCCCCATCCCCGCGAACTGGACAGCATCCTGCCCAACCTCTGCCGCGGCGAGGGGCTGCTGGGCGTGGTGGTTATCGCCGAGTTGCTGGCGGTGGTGATCGTCATCGCGGCTGGCGGACTGACACCATTTGACTGGGTGGCCCTGGGCAGGGTCTCCATGATGGCGTTGTGGATCACCCTGCTCAGTGCCCTGCTGCTGTGCCTGTGCCGGTCCTGGCTGGCGGAACTGGGGCGTGTCCAGGCGGCTGCGCTCAGCTATGCCGTTATCCTGGCGGTGACGGCGACCTGCGGCGCGGCTGCGCAGGGCGTGATGCTGATGATGAGCCCGGTGCCCGGCGTGTCATTCAGCGTCTCGAAGCTTTTCGAGGTGATCTTGATTGCCGCCATACCGGCGGGTATTCTGCTGCGCTACCTGTTCTTGCAGCAGCAGTTGCGGGTACAGCAGCGAGCGGAGCTGGAATCGCGAATACAGGCGCTGCAATCACGCATACGACCGCACTTCCTGTTTAACAGCATGAACATGATCGCCAGTCTAATTGGTTCCGATCCGGTCAAGGCGGAACGGGTGGTGGAGGACTTGTCGGACCTTTTTCGTCACGCCCTCACGGGTAACCACACGCTGGTACCCCTGCGCGACGAGTTGAACCTTTGTCGCCGTTACCTGGCTCTTGAGAAGATGCGCCTGGGCGACCGCTTGAAAACCGTATGGGAAGTGGGTGATTATGGCGCCGGTGCCCAGATTCCTTGCCTGTCCTTGCAGCCGGTGCTGGAAAACGCTGTCTATCATGGTATCCAGTTGCTGCCGGAAGGTGGCGAGATCGTGGTCAAGGTTCGTCGCCAGAAAAATCGCATTGAGATCAGTGTCACCAACCCGCGCAATCCGCGTATGCAGCACAACAGGGGCAACAAGATGGCAATGCAGAACATCCAGAGCCGGCTGGAGGCTCATTTCGGTCCCAGCGCTTCCGTGCACACGGAGGTGCGGGAAAATTGTTATATTACCCACATCAGCTATCCGGTGGCCGTTTAGGGGCGGGGCATGTTGAATGCGCTTGTAGTGGACGACGAACCCCTGGCGAGAGATCGTCTCGTCAGGATGCTCACGTCCATCGGTGGTTACCGCATCGTCGGTCAGGCGGGTAGCGGCCAGGAGGCCATTGCCCAGGCCGAGGAAACCGGCCCGGATGTGGTTTTTATGGACGTGCGCATGCCCGGCATGGACGGCCTGGCCGCTGCCCAGCACCTGGCTGAGCTGGATGTGCCGCCGGCCGTTATATTTTGCACCGCCTACGACGACTATGCCGTTGAGGCTTTTTCTTCGGAGGCCATTGGCTATCTGCTCAAGCCCATCAAGCAGGAAGACCTGGTCCAGGCCCTGAACCGGATCCGCCGGGTCAACAAGGCTCAGCTTACCGAGTTGCAGCAGTCTTCCTTTTTCCAGAGCGGCGGTCGTACGCATATCACATCCAAAAACCGGCGTGGCATCGACCTTGTGCCGGTGTCCGAGATCCGGCTTTTCCAGGCCGACCACAAGTACGTCACCGCCTATCACGGCGACGGCGAGGCACTGCTTGACGAGACTTTGAAAGAGCTGGAAGACGAATTCGAGGGCCGCTTCGTGCGCATTCACCGCAATGCCCTGGTGTCCATTCCCCATATCGACGGCCTCGAGCGGAGCACGGACGGTCAGTACTACGTACGCCTGGAGGGTCTCGACATCCGTCCTCAGGTCAGCCGTCGCCACGTGTCGCCCCTGAGGAAACTTCTGGAACAGATCTGACCCGGTTTCAGCACCCGTCGCGATACCCGCGAGGGTTCGCGTCCCTGGGGCGCCGAGCGGGGTCGCCGTGATTTGCCGACCTCTGCTGGCCGGCCTTTCTGTTAAGATGGGCGGCCTCGTGGTAAAGGAAAGACGGCATGCTGCACGATAGACCGCTCCGAATCGCCTCCCGCAAAAGTCCCCTGGCGCTATGGCAGGCGGAATACGTCAAGTCCCGCCTGGAACAACTGCACGATGGCGTGTCGGTGGAAATAGTGGGTATTTCCACACGCGGCGACAAATTTCTCGATGCGCCTCTGGCGAAGATTGGCGGCAAGGCCCTGTTCGTCAAAGAGCTGGAGGTGGCCATGCTGGAAGGCCGTGCCGATATCGCCGTGCACTCCATGAAGGATGTGCCCATGGAATTTCCCGAGGGCCTGGGCCTGCCGGTGATCTGCGAGCGGGAGGATCCTTCCGACGCTTTTATCTCCAACCGCTACAATCATCCGGATGAGTTGCCGGCGGGAGCCGTGCTGGGCACATCCAGCCTGCGCCGCCAGTGCCAGATGAGCGAGCGCTACCCCCATCTGGAGGTGCGCTGGTTGCGGGGCAACGTCCAGACCCGGCTGGGCAAGCTGGACGCCGGTGATTACGACGCCATAATCCTGGCCACTGCGGGTCTGGTGCGTCTGGATATGGAGGAGCGGATCCGCCTGCGCATCCCGGATACCCTGTCCCTGCCGGCCGGCGGCCAGGGAGCCGTTGGCATTGAATGCCGTAATGACGACCATGAGCTGCATCGACTGCTGGCCCCCCTGCACCACGAGGACACCGCCGTTCGCGTCCGCGCCGAGCGGGCCATGAACCGTCGCCTGGAGGGGGGCTGCCAGGTCCCCATCGCCTGTTATGCAGAGCTCACCGGCGAAGACGAACTCCACCTGCGGGGCCTGGTGGGAACCCCGGACGGCAAGCAGGTGCTGCGCGGTGAAAGACGCGGCCGCCGGGACAGCGCCGAGGCCATGGGCATCGATCTCGCCGAAGAACTGCTGGCGCGGGGGGCCGACAGGATTCTCGCCGAGCTTTACGACACCTGAGTTATGGCGCGCTCGCCTGTTCCCAGCGTGCTGGTGGTTCGTCCGCGGCGGAACCCGGATTCGTTTGTCGAGGCGCTGCAAGCCCGGGGGTGTCGCGTCTACAGTCTGCCGGTGATGGCCATTGAGCCATTGCCGGCGTCGCCCGCCATCAAGGGCAGGATCCTCGACTTCGATCACTACAACAAGGCCGTGGTGATCAGCGCCAACGCCGCCCGCCTGGCACTGGACTGGCTGGACCAGTACTGGCCCCAGTTGCCCCTGGGGGTGGAATTCTTTGCGGTGGGGCGCAGCACCGCCGGTGTTCTGGAGAACGCGGGCATCGAGTCACGATTTCCCGCCCACGATCCCACCTCCGAGGGTTTGCTCGGCTTGCGCGAGCTGGACGACCTCACCGGCGAGCGGGTGCTGATTTTCCGTGGTCAGGGAGGGCGCGATAAACTGGCCCGGGAGCTGCGCCATCGCGGGGCCCGGGTCGATTACTGCGAACTTTACCGACGCCGGCCTCTGGATGAGCACGGCACCCGGATACGGGGCCTGATTGCCGACGGGGCTATCGATGTCCTCGCCGTGCACAGCGGTGAAGTGCTCCGGGCCTTCCTGGCACTGGTGCCGACAGGGCCCTGGCAAGGCAGGTTGACGTTGTTGGTGCCCGGCGAGAGGGTGGCTGAGTTGGCCAGGGAACTCGGCTTCACCCGGGTCATCACCGCCGGCGGGGCCCTGCCCGAGGACATGGCCGACGCATTGTGGCGCTGTTACACTGGCAGCGATTAGCGTTGCCCCTCAATGTCGGAAGACAGCTTATAACCGATGGGACACTTGCGTGGATAACGAGCAGAATCAAAAAAACAGGGATACCGGTCAATCCGGCGGGCCGGCCGAAAAAGCGAAACACTCTGTTAAAGCGGAACATTCCGTTAAAGCGAAATCGTCCGGTAAAGCGAAGGAAACCGCCGGTGACAAAACCGGCAAGCCGTCGGCGGCACCCCGTCGCTGGCCCCGGCGCCTCCTGCTGTTGATCGTACTGGCTGTCCTGGCAGGCGCCGGTTATCTCGGCTGGCAGCATTNNATTACGGCGAGCGGCTGTCCGTCCTGGTCACCAATGGTGGTGGCGATTCGCAGCCCGCCGGAACCATCCCCTCGGCACGGCTCGACAAAGTCAGCGAGGAATTGTCGGCATTGCGGCGGACAATAGAGGGGGACAGGGCCGCCCGCGAGTCTCTGGAAGGCCGCGTTGCCGACCTCCAGAGCCGGCTCGACAGCCAGGCGGTGCGCCTCGAGGACCTGGCGGCCACATCCCGCGACGACTGGTTGCTGGCCGAGGCGGAATACCTGTTACGCCTGGCCAACCAGCGCCTGCTTACCGAGCGTCAGGCCGCCAATGCCCTGGCGTTGATGGAACGTGCGGACCGTATTCTCCGGGATATTGACGATGTCGATCTCTTCCCGGTACGCAAGGCGCTGGCCGAGGACATCACGGCATTGAAAATGGCCGGCACCGTGGATCGGGAGGGCCTGTATCTGCGCATCGAGGCCCTGCAGGCGGCGGTCGCGGACCTGACCCTGCTGTTTCGCGAGCCGGCGGAGCCGGAGCCGGCAGCGGCGGAACCAACACCCCCGGAAGGCCCCTGGTACCGGCGGCTCTGGGCCAATGCCGGGGAGGCGCTGGCGGATATGGGCGCCCTGGTGCGCATCCGCCGCCGCGACGAGCCCCTGGAACCCCTGCCCACTTTCGAACAGGCCATGAACCTGCGTTATAACCTGCGCATCCTTCTGGAGCAGGCCCAGCTTGCCCTGCTGCGGGGCGAGCAGCAGATATACGCTCGGAGCCTGGCCCGGGCCCGGCAATGGCTGGAAGAGCATTTCGCCGCCAGCGCCGCCACCGATACGGTCCTTGATGAGTTGTCCAAACTCCGGGCCCAGAATATCGCCCCCCCGCTGCCCGCCGTGTCCGGTTCCCTGCACGCGCTACAGGACTATATCGAGCTGAGGCACAACCGCCACCGGTCGTCCGCTGACGGGGAGCCATCCACATGAGACGCTGGCTGATCGCGCTGGGTTTCGCCGCCCTGGCGGGTGGCGCGCTGTACCAGGTTCTCGCGGGAACCGGGGGTTTTGTGCTGGTGTCGGCGGGCAACTACGTGGTGGAAACCAGTCTGTGGATGGCGGCACTGATGGTAGTGGCGGTCGTCGTCCTGGTCGTTACCCTGCTCAAGGCCCGGCGACTGATTTTCTTGCCCAAAGCCTGGCTGGCCGATCGTTCCCGGCGCCGCCAGCGCAAGTACCGGGACAGGAGCGTCCGGGGGCTGCTTCACTATCTGGAGGGAAACTGGCCGGCGGCGGCCAGAAGTTTCGGCAGTGCCGCGGGCCGGGGTGATATGGCGGAGGTCAATATCCTGGGTGCCGCCTCAGCCACCTTCAATGCCGGCGACTGGGCCGGCGCCCGGGAGTGGCTTCACCGGGCCGAGGAATCCGGGGCCGCGGATCAACTGGCGGCGGGCTTGCTCAAGACCCGGCTCTATCTGCTTCAGGGCGACTTTGATCGGGCCCTGGGGCTGGTCCGTCACTTGCACAGCCGCGAGCCTGATCACCCCACCGTCCTCAGGCTACTGGCCAGCGCTTACAAGGGTGTGAGGGACTGGCCGGCCCTTGAAGCCCTGCTACCCGATATCCGCAAGGCGGGGGCCCTGTCCGAGCGGGAATTCGAGGAGCTGCAAAAGGAAGTGTACGAGGAACTGATCCTTGCCTTCCCCGGTACCGGTGCCGGCAATGCCTCCGCCAGCGACCGGCAACAGGATCTCGACCAACTGTGGGACGATGTCCCTCGCCGCCTGCAGAAGGACAATGACCTGGTGGCCTGTTACGTGCGCCAGCTGGCGCGGTTGGGTCGCAACGACAAGGCCGAGGCAAGGTTGCGCCGCCACCTGGGCAAGCACTGGGACGACGACCTCGCGGAGCTCTACGGGGGTCTTCACGCCGATCCCGTCAAGCAGCTCGAGGTGGCCGAGGGCTGGGTAGCCCGGCAACCGGACAATCCCCGCCTGATGCGTATCCTGGGTAATCTGTCCTGCCGCAACCAGTTGTGGGGCAAGGCCCGGGATTACTACGAAAGATCCCTGCGGCTGCTGCCGGACCCGGAAACCTACCTTCAGTATGGACAGCTCCTCTCCCGCCGGGATGACAGGGACGCCGCCCTGGAGAGTTTCCGTCGCGGCCTCTCGCTGAAGACCGCCGCGTCATCCATCAACGGGCCCGGCTCGCCTGTGGCGGATCAGCGGGCCCCGGTCAGGTAGAGCACATCCAGGATGGCGCGGGTGGTGTCGTCGACCCGGACGATGCGATCATCGATCTGGCGCAGGGAGGTACCCGGAACGTGGCGGGGCAGCCGGCTCAGAATGTCTTCGGGCAGGGTTACCGCGTAGGGTGCCAGGTCCCTGTCCAGAACCTCGCCCCGGGCCACCTTCTTCCGCCAGCCGGGCGGCAGGCTACCGCCTCGCGCGACTTTTTTCTGCAGCCCCGGGGGTAAACTACGGCTATCTCCGAGCCGCGACCAGTAGGCTTCACTGCCCTCGCCTTGCAGGTACTCTTTCAACCGCTCTCGCTCGACAGCGTTGAAAAGAACACTCTCGGCGGTATCGCGGTAGGCGGGCACGGAATCGGGATTGCGTCCGGCCGCCAGGCCCGACAGGGAGCACGACAGAACAACAAGGCCGACAAGCGCAACGGTCGCTTTTTTCATGGCGTTCCCCTCCAGCAGAATGAGCGTTCCATACCCCAAAGGGTGACAGAGGGCTGGCGGCTGCGCAATAAAAAAGGGCATCCCGGGATGCCCTTTGGTCGGGAGAAAATTGGCCCTAAAGCTGGGGGCCCGCCTCGACGATCTGGCTGGACACGTCGAACTTCCTGAAGTTATCGACGAACAGCTGGGAGAGCTTGCGCGCCTGCTCGTCGTAGGCGCTGGCGTCGTTCCAGGTCTCCCGGGGATTGAGGTATTTGCCCTCCACGCCGGGTACGGCGGTGGGTATTTCCAGGTTGAGCAGCGGCAACTTGCTGGTTTCCGCGTTTTCCAGCGCCCCGGACGTGATGGCGGTGACAATGGCGCGGGTGACGGGAATGGGGAAACGGGAACCCTCGCCGCCGGCGCCGCCGGAACCACCGGTCCAGCCGGTATTGACCAGGTAGACACGGCTGCCATAGTCCTGGATGCGCTTCATCAGTAGTTCCGCGTAGACACCGGCCGGCCGGGGCATGAAGGGTGCGCCGAAGCAGGTGGAGAACGTCGGCGTGATGCCGGCCTCGCCGCCCAGTTCCGTGGAACCCACGCGGGCCGTATAACCGCTCAGGAAGTGGTAGGCGGCCGCTTCCTTGCTGAGAATGGATACCGGGGGCAGGACGCCGGTGACGTCGCAGGTCAGGAACAGGATGTGCCGGGGTTCGTTGGCGCGGTTGTCCTCGCAGCGAACGTCGACATGTTCCAGGGGATAGCTGCAGCGGCCGTTCTCGGTGAGACTGGTGTCGTCGTAATCGGGAACACGGTTGTCGTCCATTACCACGTTTTCGACAATCGCGCCGAAACGGATGGCATCCCAGATCACGGGCTCGTTCTTGCGGCTCAGGTTGATGGTCTTGGCGTAACAGCCACCTTCCAGGTTGAACACCGCGCCCTTGGTCCAGCCGTGCTCATCATCGCCGATCAGGTAGCGGTTGGGGTCCGCGGACAGGGTCGTCTTGCCGGTGCNNCGGTGCCCGAGAGGCCGAAGAACAGTGCCACATCGCCATCCTCGCCGACATTGGCGGCGCAATGCATGGACATGACATCTTTTTCCGGGAGCAGGAAATTCTGTACCGAGAACATGGCCTTCTTCATTTCGCCGGCGTAGCGCATACCGGCGAGCAGGACCTTGCGCTGGGCAAAGTTGATGATCACCGCACCGTCGCTGTTGGTACCGTCCCGCTCCGGGTCGCAGGTGAACTCAGCGGCGTGAAGGATCTTCCACTGTTCCTTGCCCGAGGCGTTGTACTTGGCCGGCCGGATGAACATGTTGCGGCCGAAGAGATTGTGCCAGGCGGTCTCGGAGGTGACCTTGACCGGAATATAGTGCTCTGGGTCCTGGCCCACGTGCAGATGCGAGACAAAGCGATCGCGGCCGCCCAGGTACTCGTGAACCCGATCCCAGAGCGCGTCGAACTTGTCCTGCGGGAAAGGGCGGTTGACCGGACCCCAGTCGATGGCATCGGTGGTGCTGGGTTCATCGACGATAAACCGGTCGGCGGGTGAGCGGCCCGTCCGATGGCCCGTGGTAGCCAGCAAGGCACCGGTGTCTGTCAGTTTGCCTTCTCCGCGAATGAGTGCGTGCTCAATCAGCTCGGCGGCACCCAGATCGGTGAAAACGTTCACCGCAGAATCGTCGATTTGCGTCATCGGTTTAGGTCCTGTGCGTCATCAAAATAAAAGGCGGTCGTGCGTATGGAAAAAGGGTCGCAATTATGCCAGAAAATACCCGCTTGGCGAACCCGCGGCGACCGGGGGCCGCAGGGAGGCGTCGGGGCCTCAATGCAGGGTGCTTCCCGATGGGGAGAAAAGCCTGTCCACCTCGGTTCGGTCAAAGCGGTATTGCTGGTGGCAGAATTGGCAGTCAACCTCCACCAGCCCCCGCTCCTCAATAATGGAGCGTACCTCCCGCTCCCCCAGAGAGCGCAACATTTGCGCGGTGCGTTCCCGGGAGCAGCTGCAGGCGAACTGCGGTGTCTCGGGCTCGAAAACACGGGTACGTTCGCCATGGAACAGTCTGCGCAGCAGTGTTTCGTTGTCTTCCGCCAGCAACTCCTCGCCGCCCAGGGTGTCGGCAAGGGTGGCGAGATGCTGCCAGTAATCGTCCCTTTCCTCCGGTGTCTGGTGCCTGGCGGGCAGGGCCTGGAGCAGCAGCCCGGCAGCTCTCTCGCCGTCGGCGTGCAGCCACAGGCGGGTGGGAATCTGTTCGGAGAGCCGGAAATAGCTTTCCAGGCAAGCAGACAGACTGCTGTCTTCCAGGGGGACGATGCCCTGGTAGCGCTCCCCGCGGGCCGGGTCGATGGTAATGGCAAGGTGACCCTTGCCCAGCAGTTCGAGAATATTGCCTGTTTCCGGGTTGGCGTCATCCTTCAACCGGGCGATACCCCGTAACAGGCGATGGCGGGTGCAGTCCGCCATGGCCAGGGAAAGGTCGCCCTCGCCGCGGGCCTGGAGACTGATGGTGCCGTCGAATTTCAGGGTTGCGCTCAACAGGCCCACGGCAGCCAGCATCTCGCCGAGCAGGAGGGCGACGGGAGCGGGATACCGGCCGTTTTCCAGGACGGCGAGATAGCTTTCCGAGAGGGAGATTATCTCGCCACGCACGTCACTGTTGTCGAATACAAAGCGGTGAAGCTGGTCTGTCCGGGGCATGGCAATGGCACGGAGATTGGGGGGCGGCAATGTAAGAGAGCCGGCCCGATTTGTCCAGTTCCGGGTCCGCCGTCCTGTGACCGGCCACCGGCGACGCCGTCACTGGCGACGATTGTTGCGGGGACAGTGCTCGCGGATGCGGGCGGCCAGCTGGCTGGCCCGGCGGGCGCGCTCGTCCTCGGAGACGGCCGCATAGCCGCCGTCCGGCTGAGAAAAGACCACGGGTCCTTCAAGGGTTTTCAGGGCAGTCCTGGCCCGGTCGCAGGCCGCTCGCCGCTGTTGGTCCTCTTGACGTTGCCGCTCCTGCTGTTGGCGGCGAAGGGCTTTCTCGGCCTCGGTTTCGGCCGGGAATACCGTATTGAGACCTTCCCTGGCAGCGCCGCTCGCCTCGATATTGGCAGGCCCGGGTTCCGCCCGGGTGACGGGTGTTTCATCATCCGGTGGTCGGCGGTCGGAAAAATGCCAGCGACCGGCCTCGTCCTGCCATTTGTACACCGGTGCCGCCGCCACCGGTAACGAGGACAGGCCGGCGAGCAATGCCAGCATACAGGCGGGATTCACTGGTCCGGCTCCTTGAAGCGGTGAATCTGCCGGCGCTGCTTCTTGGTGGGGCGACCGCCGGGGTGGGGCTGGCTCTGGCGAAGGATGCGGCGCCGATCCGCTTCGGCTTCCCGGCGTGCGAGGCTTTCCGGCGTTTCCCGGTAGAGTGTGGCGGCTTCCGGCGCCCCGCGGCGCTGGTCGCAAAGCGCCTCGACGATCACTCTTTTTTCGGCCCAGCCCTGGCGGATATCCAGGGTGGCACCCGGGACGATCTCACGGCTCGGCTTGGCTCGTTCACCCTCCACCTTGACCTTGCCGCCCTCGATGGCGGTTTTGGCCAGTGAACGGGTCTTGAAGAAACGGGCCGCCCACAGCCATTTATCCAGGCGTACTTTATCCATCGTTCGTTACCTCGCCGCCGGAACCCGGCCCGGGGGTGTCGCCGGGGAAGATTTCGTCGAAATGATGGATGGCCGGGTAATGCGAGGTTGGCCGGGGGGGCTGTTTGCTGTCCGGCTGGCGGATGCAGAACAGATAACGGATCCCGAAGGATTCGGCCGCCGCCAGGATGGCTTCGGAGTCGTCGATGAAAAGGGTCCGGTGGGGATCGAAGCCGGTGCGTTCGTGCAATTGCCGCCAGAAGGCCGGGGACTCCTTGGGGGCGTTGAACTGGTGAGAGGAAATGATCGTATCCAGGTGGTCGCCGATACCGGTCAGGGACAGTTTCAGGTCCAGGGCGCCCGGATGGGCGTTGGTGATCAGCACTCGCGGCTTGCCGGCTTCGCCCAGTTTGCGGAGAAAATGAATGGCATGGGGCCGCTCGGCGATCAGGTGCTCGACTTCCCTCTTGAGGGCGCGGATGTCCACCGAAAGCTCCCGCGACCAGAAATCCAGGCAATACCAGTCCAGGGTGCCGCGCAATTCCCCCATGCGCCGGTGCAGGTGCCGCGTCGACTCTTCCGGACACAGACCGTGTTGCTCCGCGTAGCGCCGGGGCAGGTAGGTGACCCAGAAAAAATTGTCGAAATGCAGGTCCAGCAGGGTGCCGTCCATGTCCAGCAGGACCGTGTCAATGGCACTCCAGTCGATCATTGCGGATAATGGGGGTTCATGAATAGCGACATCGGACCAGTATGCCTTCACTGCCTGAAATATTGAAGCGTCACGAAACCGCCCGGACCCGACTGTTCAAGGTTGAGGAATTGTTGCTGCGCTTTAGCAACGGCGTCGAGCGTATCTACGAACGCCTGTGCCGACCCTCCCACGGCGCCGTTCTTATCGTGCCCATGCTCGACGACGACACCGTTTTGCTGGTTCGCGAGTATGGCGCCGGCACCGAGAGTTACCAGCTGGGGCTGCCCAAGGGGGCGGCCCACGCCGGCGAGCGCCACCTGGATGCCGCCAACCGCGAATTGATGGAAGAGGTGGGCTATGGGGCCCACCGGCTCGAGTTCGTCAAGTCCGTGACGCTCTCCCCGGCCTATATGGAACATGCCATCGACGTGGTGCTGGCGCGGGATCTCTACGAGCGGCGGTTGCCCGGCGACGAGCCGGAAATCATCGAGGTGGTGCCCTGGTCCCTGGCGGATATCGACACGCTTGTCGCCCGGGACGACTTTACCGAGGGCCGCTCCATCGCCGCCCTTTACATGGTCAGGGACCTGCTTGCGCGAGAGCGTCGGACGGAGCCGGGCGGCGGGGATTGACGGTGAACATGGCGCTTTCGGACGAAATCATCGGCCTGTGCCGGCGCGCCGGAGATGCCATCCTCGCCGTCTATCGGCGAACCGATCTGGGCGTGGTGACCAAGCGCGACCAGTCCCCGGTGACCCGGGCCGACCATGCCGCCCACGACATTATTTTGCCCGCGTTGCACCGGCTTTTGCCCGATGTGCCCGTGTTGTCGGAGGAAGGCCATATACCGGGATACGAGGAGCGCCGCCGTTGGCGGCGCTACTGGCTGGTGGATCCCCTGGACGGGACCCGGGAATTTATTCGCCGCAACGACCAGTTTACGGTCAACATCGCCCTGGTGGACGACGGCCGGCCGGTGCTGGGAGTGGTCCACCTTCCCGTGGGCGACATCACTTACCTGGGGGTGCAGGGCTGGGGAGCTTTTCGACTGGATGGCGATTCCGGCAGGCAGCCCATTTCCACCCGGGCCATGACGGACCGCGGCGGCAGCGAGACGCCGGTATCGGTAATGGTCAGCAGCCGCCACGGCACCGGCCGGGCGGCGGACCTGGTCAAGCTTATGAAAGCGGAACTGGGCGCCGTGGATACGGTGCGCCTGGGCAGCTCGCTGAAGTCCTGCCGGGTGGCGGAGGGCAAGGGGGATATCTACCCCCGCTACGGTCCCACTTCGGAGTGGGATACCGCCGCGGCCCAGGCCGTGGTCGAAGCCGCGGGGGGGGTGGTTGTCGACAGCCAGATGCGGCCTTTGCGCTACAACAGACGCGAAAGCCTGATCAATCCCTCGTTTTTTGTCCTGGGCGACCCGGCTTTCGACTGGGCCAGGTATATCGGCGCCCTGGATGCATCATAGGCAAGCCAGTGACAGCCCTAAAACAGCTCCTCGGGCAGGGATGGCGACGATTCGCCGTTGCCGTCACTGCCGGTTGCCGGCGGTGGCACGTTTTCCTTGAGGAATAGCTCGAAGATGCCCGATGGATTGCCCGGGCCAACGCGGCTGCCGGTTTCCGGGTCGATGCGCGCTGTGGTGATTCCCGAGGGCTGCGGCCTGATGACTTCAGGCTTTCCGGCCAGGGCCGCCGCCATGAAATCGATCCAGATGGGCAGGGCCGCCGACCCGCCGTATTCTCCCCGGCCCAGGGGGCTGTTGTCGTCGAAGCCCACCCAGACCGTGGTAGTCAGGTGAGGACTGTAGCCCGAGAACCAGGCGTCCCGCGGACCGTTGGTGGTTCCGGTCTTGCCACCGATATCGTTCCTTTCCAGGGCCCTGGCCTTGCGGCCGGTGCCTTTCTTGATCACGTCTTTCAGCATCGAATCCATGATGTAGGCGATACGCGGGTCCAGTACCTGTTCGGCCAGTTCCGGCAGGGGAGGACCCTGGTTTGCGGGCGCACCGGCGCCGTTTCCTGTCCCGTTCTCAGTACCGGTCTGGGCCGCCTCGGCCCGGGCAAAGAGTTCGCCGATATTGGCTGCTTCGCTCCGCCGGCTGTCGGGCTCCACCAGCAGCGGGTCTTTTCCCCCCCGGCCCAGGTCCAGGTCGCAGTCACGGCAGACGATAGTGGGATTGGCCCGATAAACGGCGGCGTGATCGCTGTCGTTAATACCGGCTACCAGATAACTGTCCACCTTGTAGCCGCCATTGGCGAAGGTTGCGTAGCCGGTGGCGATACTCAGTGGCGTGGTGGCATGGGTGCCCAGGGCCAGTGACAGGTTCCGGGGCAGATTGCCCTCGTCGAAACCGAAGCGACCCATGCCCCGGATGGCCCGGTCCACGCCCATATCCCTGAGGATGCGGATTGAGACCAGGTTTCGGGACAGGTACAGGGCCTTGCGCAAACGCGTGGGGCCGTAGAACTTGCCGCTGTCGTTCTCCGGTCGCCAGGCTTTTTCCAGGTAGGAATCGTTGAAGACCACGGGGGCGTCGTTGACGATGGTTGCGGGCGTCATGCCGCTTTCCAGCGCCCGGGTGTAGATGAAGGGCTTGAAGTTCGAGCCCGGCTGCCGCTCGGCCTGGGTGATCCGGTTGAAGTGGCTCAGGTCGAAGTCGAAACCACCCACCAGGGCGCGGATGGCCCCCGTATCGGGGTCCAGGGATACCAGTGCCGCCTGAGCGGCCGGCACCTGGGTCAGTGTCCAGGTGTCGTCCCTGCGCTGGAGGCGGATGATGTCGCCCGGAGATAACAGCTCCCGGGGATCCTCCACGGGAGCGGTGCGCCGGTTCTCCGACAGGTATCGGCGCACGGTGATGCCGTTTTCTTTAGTCAGGTTAACCGCTTCGCCACCCTTGACAAGGACGTCGACAGACTCCTCGCCGACGGCGGTGACAAGGGCAGGCACCATACCGCCATAGACAGGCGTGTCGGCCAGGGCCTGGACCCATTGTTCGGGATCGTCGATGTGGGACTCCGGTCCCCGATAGCCGTGACGCCAGTCATAGGCGTGGAGGCCCGAGCGCAGGGCCCGGACCGCGGCCTGCTGATAGTCGCTATCGATGGTCGTAATGACCGAGTAACCATCGGTATAGGCGCCGGGGCCGAAGCGATCGATCGCTTCCCGGCGCGCCATCTCGGCAACATAGGGGGCGTCGAGTTCATTGGTGGGGCCATGGTAGCTGGCGGTAACCGGCGCCTGCTCTGCCACCCGAAACTGTTCCCTGTCGATATGGCCGAGCTTGAGCATGCGCGAAAGAATCCAGTTGCGCCGGGCCAGGGCCCGGCCCGGATTGGCCAGGGGGTTATAGGCTGAGGGTGCCTTGGGCAGTCCGGCGATCATGGCCAGCTGGGGCAGGTTGAGCCGGCTGATATGGGTGCCGTAATAGACCTGGGCCGCCGCCTCGACGCCGTAGGCCCGGTTGCCCAGGAAGATTTTATTGGCGTAAAGGGTCAATATCTCCTGCTTATCGAACTTGTCCTCAATGCGCAGGGCCAGGAGGATCTCGTTGAACTTGCGGATAAAGGACTGCTCGGTGGACAGGAAGAAGTTCCTGGCCAGTTGCATGGTGATGGTGCTGCCCCCGGACTGGATCTCGCCGGTGAGGACCAGCTCCACGGCAGCGCGTAACAATCCGGTTATGTCGACACCCCGGTGGTTGTAGAAGTTATCGTCCTCGGCGGCAAGGAGAGCCTGGATAAAGGCGGGGGGAATTTCCTCGAAGGTCACCGGCGATCGACGTTGCTCGCCGAATTCGGCAATTAATTGCAAATCTTGTGAATAGATTCTCAGAGGCGTCTGCAATTTGACCTCGCGCAGCGTCTCCGGAGAGGGTAGCTTGGGGCTCAGATAGAGGTAGAACCCGGCAGTCAGGACCAGCGCGGTACCCGCCGCGGCAACGGCCGGAAGCAGGAAAAGCTTACCAAATTTGAGCAAATATGATTTCATTACGTCGTTGCTGCGCCATGGACGCGTATTATAAGATCATCGAAATGCGCATTGCATCACTTGCAAAGCTATAAAATTTAGTTAAAGTCGTTTGTCATGTGCTCTATGCAATGACGGGAAACAGAAAACAAAAATGGATATATTCGGTTTTCTGGACAAAAAGTCCAAACCAGTCCTGGGGCTGGATATCACTTCCTCTTCTGTGAAGCTCCTGGAGCTGAGCAAAAGCGGAAGCCGATACAAAGTCGAGAGCTACATGGTGCGCCCCCTGCCGCCCAACACGGTGGTGGAAAAGAACATCAACGATGTGGAGGCGCTGGCGGATACCATACGCAAGCTGGTGGCCCAGGCGAAACCCAGAACCAAGGACGTGGCCGTGGCGGTGCCGGGCTCCTCCGTCATCACCAAGATGATCGAAATGCCCGCCGAGCTCAACGAGCAGGCCATGGAGACCCAGATTGCCCTGGAGGCCGACCAGTATATCCCCTACCCCCTGGATGAAGTCGCCCTGGATTTTGAGGTGATAGGCCCCTCGGAGATCAACGAGACCCAGGTCGATGTGCTCCTGGCGGCCTGCCGGCGGGAAAACGTTGAAACCCGTCAGGAGGCCCTCGAGGCTTCCGGGCTCACTCCAAAGGTGGTCGACGTTGAAGTCTTCGCCGTGGAGCGGGCCTTCCGGCTGATCGCCGAGCAACTCGAGGAAATGGGCGACCAGGTGGTGGCCGTGGCCGATATCGGCGCCACCATGCTTACCCTGAGCGTCCTCGTGGACAATAAAACCGTCTATACCCGGGAACAGCTGTTCGGCGGTCGGCAGGTGACCGAAGAGGTTCAACGCCGCTACGGGCTCTCCCAGGAGGAAGCGGGGCTTGCCAAGAAACAGGGCGGCCTGCCCGAGGATTTCGAGAGCGAGATTCTCGAACCCTTTAAGGAAGCCCTGATCCAGCAGGTGTCCCGGTCCCTGCAATTCTTCTTTTCATCCAGCCAGTACAATTATGTCGACCAACTCGTACTCGCCGGCGGGGTCGCGGCCATGACCGGTCTCCGGGACGAAGTGGAGGAAAAGCTGGGCCTGCCGACGCTGGTGGCCAACCCCTTTGCCAATATGGCGGTGGCCAGCAAGGTCAATGCCGTGGCCCTGGCCAATGATGCCCCGGCCATGTTGATTGCCGCGGGTCTGGCATTAAGGAGCTTCGAGTAGCTATGGCGACCATCAACCTACTGCCCTGGCGGGAAGAATACCGCCAGGAGAAGAAGAAGGAATTCCTGGGGGTCATGGCGCTGGTGCTGGTGCTGGCCCTGGTGGCGCTTTTTGCCTGGGATCGCCTGGTGGCCGCCAGTATCGACAACCAGGCCAGTCGCAACAACCTCCTGAAACAGGAAATCGCGGTTCTCGACAGACAAGTCAAGGAGATTGCGGAGCTTAAGCGGCGCAAGCAGCAGCTTCTCGATCGCATGGAGGTTATCCAGTCGCTGCAGGCCAATCGCCCGGATATCGTCAGGATTTTCGACGAGATGGTGGCGGCAATGCCCGAGGGCGTGTTCCTGTCGAGCCTCAGGCGCAACGGCGACAACCTGGCGCTGGTGGGCTACGCCGAATCCAACAACCGGGTTTCGGCATTCATGCGCAACCTGGATGAATCCTACAAGTTCACGGATCCGAACCTGACCAAGGTGGAGGCCAACGAGACCCTTGGGGAGCAGGGCAACAAATTCGAGATGCGGGTCAAGCTTACCCAGCCGAGAGCGGCCCAGGCGGATGCGGACCAGGCAGATGAGGCGGGGGCATAGGCATGGCGATCAGTGATACGCTCAAACAGCTCCGGGATATCGATTTCGCCGAACTCGAGTTCAACACTATCGGTGTCTGGCCGCTGCCGGTGAAGATCCTGCTGCTGATCGGCATTTTCGTGGTGGTTCTCGTCGGGGGGTACTTTTTCCATATCAAGGATCAAAACCTGCGTCTGGAAAAACTCGAACAGGAAGAGGCCCGGCTCAAGCAGACCTTCAAGGATCGCGCCTTCGAGGCCGCCAATCTTGAGGCGTACCGGGCCCAGATGGCCGAGGTGGAGGAATCCTTCGGGGCCCTGCTGGCTCAGCTGCCCAGCGATACCGAGGTCCCCGGCTTGCTCGAGGACATTACCGAGATCGGGTACGGCAGCAGCCTGGAAATCCAGAGTATCACGCTGCAACCGGAACGGGCGGCCGAGTTCTACGTGGAATTGCCCATCCGTATAGTCGCCAGGGGGGGGGTACCACGACTTCGGGTCCTTTGTCAGCGGGGTGGCCGCGTTGCCGAGAATCGTGACCCTGCACGATTACTCCATCAGCGAGTCCAGGGACAGCAATATCCTCCAGTTCGAAGTGCTGGCGAAAACCTACCGTTACAAGCTACAGGATGAATAGCAGATGATTGCCTGGCACCGGATCGGTTTGGCGGCCTTCGCCGCCCTCCTGCTCGCCGCCTGCTCCGGCGAACAGCATGGCGACCTGAGGAAGTTCATGTCGGACGTGAAGGCGCGCCCGGCGGGGGAAATCGAGCCCATTCCCACTTTCCCTCCCTACCAGGCCTACAAGTATTCCAATGTTGCCATGCGCAGTCCCTTCGACCCGCCGCAGCAAGTGTTGTCGCAGGAGGGGCTGTCCGGCAAGGCTGCGGTTAAACCGGATGAAAGTCGTCGCAAGCAATACCTGGAGAGCTTCAGCATCGCCTCGCTTTCCATGGTCGGCACATTGAGCCGGGACGGCACGATCTGGGCCCTGATCAACGACGGTAGCGGCGGGATTCACCGGGTCACGGTGGGCGATTACCTGGGCAGGAACTACGGCAGGATCGTTTCCATAACCCCGTTGCAGGTGGATGTCATAGAAATCGTACCGGACGGCAAGGGGGGCTGGGTCGAACGGCCACGGACACTGGCCCTTAAGGAAAAATCAACATGAATGACGCTGGGGAAATAGGCATGAAAGGCTTCAGACAACTGATTCAGCGATTCGCAGGCATACTGGTTGTCGGTCTCGGCCTGCTCCACCACGGGCTGGCACAGAGTGCGACGCTGGACGATATCGATTTCGTGGCGTTGCCCGGCAACGAGTTCGAGATGCGATTGATGTTCTCCGAGCCACCCGCGCAACCCCAGAGTTACACCATCGAAAGGCCGGCGCGCATTGTCCTCGACTTCGAGGATGTGAAAAGTGTACTGGAAAAGAAAAAGCACGCCCTGTCCTTCGAGAATGCCAAAAGTGCGGTGGTCCTTACCGCCGGCAACCGGACCCGGGTGATCCTAAATCTCAGCGAGGCGGCACCCTTCAGCACGGATATCCAGGGTAACGTCGCCACTGTCCGCGTGGGTGGCACCGAGAGTGCCGTGGTGGCCTCGTCCACCCCGGCCGCGCCAGCCGGCCGGCCGGCGACCGAGGGTCGTTCCATTCAGGATGTGGATTTTTCGCGGACCGCCGATGGGGCCGGCAATATCGTGCTCGACCTGTCGACCGACAATGTCAGCGTCGATGTCACCAAGGTGGGCAATACCATCACTGCCAGTTTTTACCGGACTTCACTCCCTGCAGGGCTCGATCGTCGTCTCGACGTGGTGGATTTTGCCACCCCGGTGAAGGCCATCGACACCACCACGGAGGGAACCACCACCAAGGTGAGTGTCGAGGCCACGGGTGATTACGATTATCTCGCTTATCAGGCGGATGATCGCTACGTGATCAGCGTCAAGCCCCTGACGCCGGCGGAGCTCGAGGAGCAGAAAGCCAAGTTCGACTATACCGGCGAAAAATTGTCTTTAAACTTTCAGGACATCCCGGTCCGGTCCGTGCTGCAGTTGATCGCCGACTTTACCGATCTCAACCTGGTGGCCAGCGACACGGTCACCGGTAACATCACGCTGCGCCTGCAGAATGTTCCCTGGGACCAGGCGCTGGACATCGTGCTCAAGGCCAAGGGCCTGGACAAGCGTGTCGAGGGCAATGTCCTGATGGTGGCGCCGGCGGCGGAAATTGCCGAACAGGAGCGCCTCAAGGTGGAAGCCAACAAGCAGCTCCAGGAACTGGCGCCACTGGTCACCGAATTTATCCGTGTCCGTTACGCCGACGCGGGCGAACTGTTTGAGCTCTTCCGCGGCGGCGGTGGTGGCGGTGGCGGCCGGGCAGGCCGGGGCGACGAAAGCCTGGCCACGGGTTCGGTGCTCTCCAATCGCGGTTCGGCGATTGTCGACGAGCGCACCAACACCATCATCATCACTGATACCGAGGACAAGATCGAGGAATTCAAGCGTCTGGTCAAGGAGATCGATATCCCCGTCCGCCAGGTGGAAATCGAGGCCCGGATCGTGATCGCCAATACCGATTTCCGCCGTGAACTGGGTGTGCGCTGGGGTGTACAGGGCGCAGGACAGATCGGGGATGCCGGCGTCGGTGTCGGTGGCAGCCTTGAGAACTTTGGCGATGACGTGGGCAACCCGCTGACCAGCTTCCCGACCATCACCAATTACAACCCGGCATCCCCCGCCGGACAGGTCACCGTCAACGAGGAGACACTTGCCGTGGACCTGGGTGTGGCCAACCCCTTCGGCAGCTTCGCCGTCGAATTGTTGACGGACAATGCCTTCCTGGATCTGGAGTTGAGCGCGCTGGAAAATACCGGGTACGGTGAAGTGGTTTCCCAGCCCAAGGTGATGACCGGCGACAAACAGACCGCCGTAATCAAGTCCGGGGAAGAGATCGCCTATCAGGAGGCCACGTCCAGCGGCGCCACCAACGTGGAGTTCAAGGAGGCGGTGCTGAGTCTCGAGGTGACGCCGCAGATCACTCCCGATAACCGCGTTATCCTCGACCTGATCATCAACCAGGATTCAGTTGGCCAGCGCATCATTGGCGGCGAACCCAGCATCGATGTTACCGAGATCCAGACCCAGGCGCTGGTGGGCGACGGCCAGACCCTGGTGCTCGGGGGCATCTTCCAGATGGAGGATAACGACTCCGTCGACAAGGTGCCGGTGCTCGGGGACATTCCCTATGTGGGCAGGCTCTTCAAGCGTAAGGCCCGGGCCAACCAGAAGCGGGAAATCCTTATCTTTGTAACCCCGAGGATTATCGAAGACCGGCTCCTGGATAGATGACGCCCGGCCGCAACATATTCCTTGTCGGTCCCATGGGGGTCGGCAAAACCACCATTGGCCGCCTTCTGGCGGCCAAATTGCATAAGCGGTTTGTCGATCTGGACGAGGAGATCGAACGTCGCTGCGGTGCGGATATTCCCTGGATTTTCGACGTGGAAGGGGAAAAGGGCTTCCGCAGGCGTGAGTCGGACCTGCTCGCGGAACTGGCCGCCGACGGCGATTTGGTGCTCTCCACCGGAGGTGGTGTCGTACTACGCGACGAAAATCGCCATGTTCTGCGGGAGCGGGGGTTCGTGGTTTTTCTCAATGCTTCCACCGAACAGCTTTATCGCCGCACCCGCCGGGACAAGCGACGACCCCTGTTGCAGGTGGAAGATCGACGCGCCGTTATCGACCGCCTGCGCCGGGA
Organism: Cellvibrionales bacterium UBA4495; assembly: GCA_002388905.1. Taxonomy (GTDB): domain Bacteria; phylum Pseudomonadota; class Gammaproteobacteria; order Pseudomonadales; family Porticoccaceae; genus DGNJ01. The sequence continues at coordinate 4,125 of DGNJ01000042.1, read as the reverse complement.
GCGCGAGCCTCTCTTCCGCGAGGTTGCCGATCTTGTCCTGGAGGTGGGGGGGCAGAACTCCCAGCGCGCCACTGCGGAATTGCTGGAAAAACTGTCCGATACCGGTTTTTGATATGGTATTGTTGGCACCCTGTTGAAACATGTCCGGTGCCGGCATTGAAAACCCTGAACGTCGACCTCGGCGAACGCAGCTACCCCATTTTTATCGGTGAAAAACTGCTCGATAACCCTTCCCTGGTGGCGGACTTCATCAGGGGCGGCGAGGCTTTGGTGGTTACCAACGAGACCGTGGCGCCTTTGTATCTGGACCGGGTCCGGGCGGCCTCGGATGTGCGCCTGGATACGCTTGTGCTCCCCGACGGCGAGCGCTACAAGAGTGTCGAGACCGTCCAGCGCATCTACCAGACACTCCTGGAAAACCGACACAGTCGCCAGACCACCCTGATTGCCCTGGGTGGCGGCGTGGTGGGGGACATGACCGGTTTCGCCGCGGCTACTTATCAGCGCGGCGTGAATTTTATCCAGATCCCGACAACCCTCCTCGCCCAGGTGGATTCGTCGGTGGGCGGCAAGACCGGGGTCAATCACCCCCTGGGTAAAAACATGATCGGTGCCTTCCATCAGCCGGTGGCGGTGGTGGCGGACGTGGCGACCCTCGCCACGCTGCCCGATAGGGAGTACCGTGCCGGCCTGGCCGAAGTCATAAAATATGGCCTTATTGTCGATGAGGATTTTTTCCGCTGGCTGGAGACCAACCTGGGTCCGCTCCTGGCCCGGGATGCCAAGGTCCTCGCCACGGCTGTTGAGCGCTCCTGTCGCTGCAAAGCCCGGGTGGTGGCCGAGGATGAGCGGGAGGCGGGCATTCGGGCTATCCTTAACCTGGGCCATACTTTCGGTCATGCCATAGAAACCGCCCAGCACTACCAGGGGCTGTTGCATGGCGAAGCCGTGGCCGTGGGAATGGCCATGGCGGCTGATCTTTCCCGGCGCCTGGGTTGGCTGTCGGAAACTGAGGCCGACTCGGCGTTCGACCTGCTCAGGGCGGCCGGCCTGCCAGTGACGGTGCCACGGGAAATGACGCCGGGTGATTTCATGGCGCTTATGGCTGTGGACAAAAAGGCGGTGGGCGGCGAAATCAGGCTTGTGCTCCTGGATGCCATCGGCGCGGCCCGGGTGTCGGCGGATTACAGTCGCGATGCCCTGGCGGCCACTTTGGCGGCATTCTGTCAGCGATGACTGGTCATCGATCCCCTTATCCACTAGGGTGTCGACAAGTATCCGATCACCGAGTGCATTGAGCCGGCGCAAGGCAGTATTTGTCCGCTGCCTTGCCGGCGTGTAAAATGCCTGTCCTTTTTGTGTCCGGTATTTCGGTGCCGTCGGCGCTTTTTTGTTGTAACCTCCTGTTTTGGCTGGAATTGTTTTATGTCGAAAGGCTTGTATCGGCTGGATGAGTTCAAGGACAACTGTGGTTTTGGCCTGATCGCCCATATACGCGGCGAGAGCAGCCACGAGTTGCTGCTTACGGGTATCGAAGCCTTGACCTGCATGACCCACCGCGGCGGTATCGCCGCCGATGGCAAAACAGGGGACGGTTGCGGCCTCCTGATCCAGAAACCGGACCGCTTCCTGCGAGCCGTGGCCGACGAACTGTTCGAGACCCCGCTGCCCGACGTCTATGCGGTGGGCTCGGTGNNGTGATGCTCAGCCTCGACGACGACAAGCGCGCCGCTGCCAGGAAAGTCGTCGATGAAGAACTGATGGCGCAGGATCTCAGGGTCGTGGGCTGGCGTGAAGTGCCCACGGACAACACGATTCTCGGTGAGATCGCCCTGCGCAGCCTGCCGGCTTTTGAGCAGGTCTTCATCGCCCCCGCCGACGACATCGATGCCCGGACCCTGGATGCCCGCCTGTTTGTGGCCCGCCTGCGCATTGAAAAGCGTATCGAGGACGAGCGATTTTACCTGGCGAGCCTGTCCTCCCGGGTGCTCAGCTACAAGGGCCTGATGATGCCGGCGGCGCTGACCAACTTTTTCCCGGACCTTTCGGACGAGCGGATGGAAACGGCTATCTGCGTTTTCCACCAGCGTTTTTCCACCAA
>DGNJ01000042.1:1705-2005 GCA_002388905.1 Cellvibrionales bacterium UBA4495 | reverse complement strand
ACAACGGTGAGATCAACACCATTCTGGGTAACCGCAACTGGTCCATGGCCCGGGAGCCGAAGCTGAAAACCCCGCTGTTGCCCGACCTCAAGGCGCTCTCGCCACTGGTCAACCGGACGGGATCGGACTCTTCCAGCCTGGACAATATGCTGGAACTGATGGTCATGGGTGGGGTGCCGCTGCACCGGGCCGTGCGCATGATGATTCCCCCCGCCTGGCACAATGTCCAGGACATGGATTCCGACCAGCGGGCCTTTTTCGAATACCACTCCCTGCTTATGGAGCCCTGGGACGGCCCCG
>DGNJ01000042.1:0-1692 GCA_002388905.1 Cellvibrionales bacterium UBA4495 | reverse complement strand
TGGACCGGAACGGCCTGCGTCCGTCGCGGTGGGTGCTCACCGACGACGACGTGATTACCGTTGCTTCGGAGGTGGGCGTCCACAATTGCCGGACCGAGAATATCGTCGCCAAGGGCCGGCTGGGCCCCGGCGATATGCTCTCCATCGACACGGAACAGGGGCTGGTGGAAACGCGGGAGGAAATCGACAAGCGTCTGGCAGCGGGCCAGCCCTACAAGCGGTGGCTGCGGGAGGGGGCCTTCAAGATTCAGTCCACCATGGAAACCGACAGCATCGAGGTGGAAGGGCCACTGGAACGGGCGCGACTGCGCAGCTACATGAAGATGTACCAGGTCTCTTTCGAGGAGCGGGATCAGGTTATCAGGCCCCTCGCTGAAGGCGGTCAGGAAGCGGTGGGGTCCATGGGCGACGATACCCCCATGGCGGTGCTGTCGCGTCGCGAACGCAATCTGTTCGACTACTTCCGTCAGGAGTTTGCCCAGGTCACCAACCCGCCCATCGATCCGCTGCGGGAAGCCATCGCCATGTCCCTGAGCACGCAACTGGGGCCCGAGTTGAACTTTTTCGAGGAGACCGCCGAGCACGCAGTGCACATGGACCTGACCAGCCCGGTGTTGTCCCCCCGTAAATATTTTGCGCTCAAGAACAACGAGCACGAAGAATTCACCTCGCGTAAATTCCCCCTGGTTTACGACCCGGAAGAGAAAGATCTGCAGCAAGCCATCCGGGATCTGTGTAAAGAGGTGGAAGACGCGGTGCGCGAGGAGAATGTCGTCCTCTGTGTCCTTTCCGACTACAACATAGAACCCGGCCGGCTGCCCATCCATATTCTTCTCGCTGTGGGCGCAGTGCACAATCATCTTATTAACGTGGGCCTGCGCTGCGACGCCAACATCATCGCCAGTACCGGTTATGCCCGTGATCCACACCAGATTGCGACGCTGATCGGCTGTGGTGCCTCTGCCGTCTACCCTTACCTCAGCTACCATGTCCTGTTCGACATGGTGAACCGGGGCGAGATACTTACTGATGTCGACCATGCCTTCAAGAACTACCGCAAGGGCATTAACAAGGGCCTGCTGAAAATCCTCTCCAAGATGGGCATCTCCACCATCGCCTCATACCGGGGTGCCATGCTCTACGAGGTGGTGGGTCTGGACGACGAGGTGGTGGACCTGTGTTTCCCGGCAATTACCAGCCGTATCCGCGGTGCCCGTTTCAGCGACCTGGAGGCCGAGCAGCGGTCCCTGGCCAGGGTTGCCTGGAAGGACCGCAAGGCCATCTCCCCGGGCGGGCTGCTCAAGTTCGTACACGGCCAGGAGTATCACACCTACAATCCCGACGTAGTCCAGGCCCTGCACAAGGCGGTGATCTCCGGGGAGTACAGGAACTGGCTGACCTATTCCGCACTGATCAACGAGCGCCCGGTGGCCACCCTTCGTGACCTGTTCAGGCTCAGGGTGGACGACGACCAGGCCATCCCCCTGAAGCAGGTGGAGCCCATGGAACTGATTCTCCGGCGCTTTGATTCCGCCGGCATGTCCCTGGGCGCACTCTCTCCCGAGGCCCACGAAGCCCTGGCCGAGGCCTTGAATACCCTCGGCGGTCGCTCCAACTCGGGGGAAGGTGGCGAGGACCCGGTCCGCTTCGGCACAGTCCGGACATCGAAGATCAAGCAGGTGGCCTCCGGCC
>DGNJ01000057.1:48063-62360 GCA_002388905.1 Cellvibrionales bacterium UBA4495 | reverse complement strand
GCCGTCGCCCAGCTGCCAGATGGCATAAAGGGTAAGCAACGGCGCACCCAGCACCACCACGGGCCGCAGCGCCGGGCGCACCAGGCCCACCAGGAGCGCGCCCAGTAGCAGGATAAAGGCCGGCGGCAGAACGATCTCAAACATCGCGGTTGTAATAATCCTCGGGGCGTTTCAGGACCAGGCCCAGCAATTTGGCCACCACCACCATGGCCGCGCAGCTGAGAAAGCCGTAAAGGGCGTTAAAGCCGAACAGACCGTCGAAACCAAAGTGCCCGTGCACGGGCACCACTGCCTGGACCAGCACCGTCGCGGCGAGAACGACAGCGAAGCCCCACCAGAGCTTGCGCCGGTTCTCCGGCCGATAAAGCCAGCTTGTCGATGTCTTTGCCCCGGACTCGGTCACGGTGCCACCTCCAGAATCACCTGTTCAAAGGTTACCAGCGGGCCATTGAAAACGAAGACCAGCAGCGTCAGCAGGGCGGTGAACGCCAGTGCCGCCACCATGGTAACCGGCGCCTCCCCGTGGTCGCGAGCCGGCGGCTCCGGCTCGCGCCGGAAGAATGCCCGGAACACGATGGGCAGGAAATAGCCCGCATTGAGCGCCGTGGACAGGGCCAGCACCGCCAGCACGAAGTAATAGTCGTGCTGGAAGGCACCGGCGATCATATACCACTTGGAAACAAAGCCCCCGGTGGGCGGCACCCCGATCATGCTCAGTGCCGCGATGGCGAAGGCGCCCATGGTCACGGGCATGCGGTAGCCGATGCCATCCAGCTGGTGAATCTCGGTCTTTTTCGAGGCCACGTAGATGGCGCCGGCGGCGAAGAACAGGGTGATCTTGGCCACCGCGTGGGCGACGATATGGACCACCGCCCCGATTTCCGCGAGGGGAGTGAGGACCATGGTCGCCAGAACGATATAGGAGAGCTGCGAAATTGTGGAATAGGCCAGCATCCGCTTGATGTTGGTCTGGTACAGGGCCACCACCGACCCGGCCACCAGGGTGAAGCCGGCCAGGTACACGGCCACCACCTCATAGGGTACCTCGCGCAGAAAGTCGAGGCCGAAAATATAGAGCACCACCTTGGTGAGGGTGAACACCCCGGCCTTGACCACCGCCACCGCGTGGAGCAGTGCAGACACCGGGGTCGGCGCCACCATGGCCGCCGGCAGCCAGCGGTGCACCGGCATCACCGCGGCCTTGCCCACCCCGAACAGGAAAAGCATAAGCAGAGCGGTGGCGGCAATCCCCCCCATGTGTCCTTCGAGAATACCCCCGGGGCGAAAATCCAGCGTGCCGGTCTCGGAATAAACCCAGATCACCGCCGGCAACAGCAGGCCGATGGAAGTCGCCAGGAGCACGCCCAGGTAGACACGCCCTCCGCGCCTGGCGTTGTCGTCGCCCTTGTGGGTCACCAGCGGGTACGTGGACAGCGTCAGTACTTCGTAAAACAGGAAGAGGGTGAGAAGGTTGGCCGCGAAGGCCACACCCATGGCCCCGAAAATGGCCACGGCAAAGCAGACGTAAAAACGGGTCTGGTGTTTTTCGTTATTCCCGCGCATGTAGCCGATGGCGTACACCGAGGTGACGATCCACAGGCCGCTGGCCACCAGCGCAAAGAGGATGGACAGCGGCTCGCTGTGCAGCGCCAGGGGCACCCCGGGCAGGAAGCGCATGAGTTCCACCTCGGCGGGCTCCCCGGCCAGCAGGCCGAACAGAACCTGCAGGACCACCAGGAAAAGCCCACCCGCCGTGGCCAGGGTCGCGGCCTCCCGCAGGTTGGGCCAGCGACCGAGCAGGGCGATCAGGACGCTGCCCAGCAGCGGGATCGCCAGCGCCAGGGGCAGTGCTTCGGCACCGGTCAAGGGGCACCTCCCAGCATTACCGAGGCCGCGCTTTCAGCCAGGGAAACGGGCAGGCGCGCATCCAGACCAAAATAGATATTGGCCAGGGCCAGCAGCCAGGTGGGCGCCAGCAGAGACCAGGGCGCCTCGCTGCGCGCTGGGTCGTCGGCCTCCCGGAAGTAGGCCACCTCCACCACCCGCCATATATAAATGGCGGCCAGCAGGGATCCCACCAGCACCACCGCGACAATGGGCCACCAGCCCAGTTCGATGGCGGCCAGCACCAGGTACCATTTGCTGATAAACCCGGCCGTCAGCGGCACGCCGATCAGGCTCAGTCCAGCGACCACGAAAGCGGCCATGGTCAGGGGCATTTTCCGGCCCAGGCCGCGCAGGCTGTCCATATCGGCACCGCCCATCCGGTACACCACGCAGCCCAGGGCGAGGAACAGGGCGCCCTTCATGAGGGCGTGATTGAACAGGTGGAGCGTGGCGGCGGTCAGGCCCAGGGCCGTGACCATGGCAATGGCCACCACCATGTAGCCAATCTGGGCGACACTGGAATAGGCCAGCAGCCGCTTGACATTGTTCTGGGTGACGGCGGATACGGAACCCACGAGGATGGCGGCAACCGCCAGGGTGGCGAGGATCAGGGACAAGGGTGCGGCGCCGAAGGAGAACTCCAGGCCGAAGACGGTGAACGTGAAGCGCAGAAGCACATAAACCGCCACCTTGGTGGCGGTGGCCGCGAGGAAGGCGCTGACCACCGAGGGCGCATGAGTATAGGCATTGGGCAGCCACAGATGCAGGGGGAAGAGCGCCAGCTTGATGGCCGCCCCCACCACGATAAAGGCGAAGCCGGTGAATACGGTCCGGGTCTGCTCCACCTCGGCCAGGCGACGGGCCAGGTCGGCCATATTCAGGGTCCCGGTCATGGCGTAGAGCAGGCCGATGCCGATAAGCAGAAAGGTGGCGCCGATGGTGCCAAAGATCAGGTACTGGTAGGCGGACACCAGGGCACGTCGGTTGCGTCCCTGGCTGATCAGGGTATAGCTGGCCAGGGACGATATCTCCAGAAACACGAACAGATTGAAGACATCGCCGGTGACGGCAATGCCCAGCAGTCCGCACAGTGCCAGCAGAAAAGCGGCGTAGAAACCGGCGATATTGGCGCCGTCCACTTCCGCCGGCACACTGCGCCCGGCAAAGGGCACCACCACCGCACCGATGGCGGCGACAATCAACACCACCAGCGCGTTAAGGGCATCCAGGCGGTACTCGATACCCCAGGGCGGCTGCCAGCCCCCCATCCAGTAGCTGACCGGGCCGTCGCCGTAGACACGGAACACCCCGAATACGGCGAGGGCGAAGACGACCCAGGCCACAGCCGTGGCCAGCAGCCAGGGCAGGCGGCCGTTGGGCAACAACAGGCAGAGGGGTGAGGCCAGCAGGGGCACAACCACCAACAGGGCGAGGAAATGCTGATCGATCACGCGTCGCTATCCTTGCCGTCCCGCTGGTCCGCTTCGCGGATCTCATCCTCCTCGATGGTGCCGTAGGCTTCCTTGATCCGGACGATCAATGCCAACCCCAAGGCGGTGGTGGCAATACCCACCACGATAGCGGTAAGTATCAGCACGTGAGGCAGGGGGTTGGCATAGACCTCGACGCCCTCTTTGACGATAGGCGTGGCCCCGCCGTCCACATAGGCGAGACTGATATAGAAGATGAACACCGACGCCTGGAAGATATTGAGGCCCACCACCTGCTTGACCAGGTTGCCCCGGCTGATCACCGTGTAAAAACCGGTCATCATCAGGAAGATCGCCACCCAGTAATTGTAATGCTCGAAGAGAAGGCTCAAGTCTTTTCCCTCCCCGCGAAGACATAGAAGATGATCACCATGACAGCGGTAACGGTAATGCCCACACCGAGTTCCACCAGAAGAATACCCAGGTGCTGACCGGCCACGGGATCGGCCGACAGGGCCCCGTAATCGAGAAATTCCTGTCCCGCCAGCAGGGATACCATACCCACACCGCCATAGAGCAGGACGCCGAGGGCCGCCAGCACCCGGAGCACCCCGAGTGGCAGGACCCGTTGTGCCTGCTCGACGCCGAATACCAGTCCGTAGAGGATCAGACCCGCACCGAATATCACCCCGGCCTGGAAACCGCCGCCCGGACTGTACTCGCCGTGAAACTGGACGTACAGGGCAAACAGCATGATCAGCGGGATCAGGAACTTGGCGGTTACGTGCAGTACCGGCTGACGAGTCACGATTCCTCACCCCCCTTTTTGCGCCGTCGCCCGGCCAGGAGCATCAGCACGCCAAGCCCGGCGGTGAAGATCACCGTCACTTCGCCAAAGGTATCAAAGCCCCGGTAACTGGCCAGAATCGAGGACACCATATTGGGAATACCGATCTCCCGCGGCGACTCCTGGATATACCGGGGCGCCACGTGCTGGTTGGCCGGGGCCGACGGGTCGCCGAACCCGGGCAGGTCCATGGTGCCCCACACCAGCACCGCGCCGGTGAGGGCCACCAGCAACAGGCGCAGGGGCTTGTTGCGCCGCGACGGCATTTCCCGCGGGGCGCACAGCGCCATGGTGGAGAGCATCAGCACCGTGGCGATGCCGGCGCCCACCGCCGCCTCGGTAAACGCCACGTCGCCGGCGTTCATCACCAGGAAGACACTCGCCGACAGCAGGCTGTAGATACCGAACAGCATCACCACGGCAAAGAGGTTGGTAAGCCGGATCACCGCCACGGCGGTGCTGGCCAGGAGCGCCAGGAGAACCACGACGATCAGGTGTTCAACCACGGCGCCCCCCGTCGACACCGTTTTCCGGGGGGCGGTAGCCATTCTGGAGAGCCGTCTGCGCCAGGGCATGTGTCGCCGTGGGCGCGGTAAACATCAGGAAAAAGAACACCAGCAGTAACTTGATTGCCACCAGCAGGGACGGCGACAGCAAGATCAGGCCAAAGAGAATCAGGCCCGCGCCCAGGGTATCGGCAAGGCTGCCCGCATGAATACGCGAAAAAAAATCCGGGAACCGCAGCAGGCCCGCGGCACCGATAATCCCGAAGGCTCCGCCCAGCAGCAGAAACAGGGAACCGACTACCTCCAGGACCGTCACTGGCCGGCCTCCTCGACACCCTCGCCCTCTTCGGGCGTGGTGAAATGGACAAAGCGGAGCATGGCGACCACGCCGATGAAATTGATCAGGGCGTAGACCAGACAGATATCGAGAAAATCGCCGGGACCCTTGAGAAAATCGACGACACTGATCAACAGCACCGTCTTGGTGCCCACCATATTGAGTGCCAACACCCGGTCGTAGATGGAGGGCCCGAGCAGGCCACGGACCAGCGCCAGCGCCATGGTGACCAGAATAGCGACGGCGGCGGCGATCAACACCAGATTCACGCTTCCACTCCGGGGTCCGGGATACGCCGGGCCATGGCGCCCTCGTGCAGGCTTTCGGCGCCGGCGCGGGTCAGCGCGTGGACCTCGATGCCGTCGTCGGTGATATTCATGGCCACGGTGCCCGGCGTCAGGGTGATGGAGTTTTTCTAGATAGCCAGGCCGATATTGGTGCGCTTGCCGGTGATGACCCGGGTCACCGTGGGGCTGATTGACTGGCCGGGCGTGAGGATTCGCCGCGCCACATCCAGGTTGGACTTGACGATCTCCTTGCCCAGCCAGAGCCAGTAGCGTAACAGTTTCACGGACAATTCCACCGGATAGCTCTCATGATCGATAATTTCCATGCGCACCGCCAGCCACACCGTGAGAACGGCGGAGACTGCCCCCAAAGAGAGCAGCAGCGGCTTGGCGTAGCCGGACAGCGCCAGCCACAGCGCAACGGTAACGACCAGGAGGCTGGCAACGTGTTTGACGGAAATGTCCGCGGCCCGGATTCTTGTTCTGGGCAAGAAAGAACTCCCCCCTTAATTGGCCCACCGGGCCAGGAATATTCATTAATGCTCGCGACAGTATATCCGCAAAAAAGCCGCATTCAAGCCGGGGCGGGGCCTTCACGGACGCCGTCCTCCAATGCCTCACCGCCCTGAATCAGCGGCCGAAGCGCGCCAGTAGCCATAGGCTATCAGGGCCAGCCCGACGGCCAGCATGGGCAGCGACAACAGCTGCCCCCGGGTCATCCAACCGCCAAAATCGTAACCAATATGGGCATCCGGGGCCCGCACGAATTCCACCAGGAAGCGGAACAGGGCGTACAGCAAAAGGAAAAGCCCACTGACGACACCCAGGGGCCTGGGCTTGCGACTGATGTAGAAGAGCACGATAAAGAGTACCAGCCCCTCCAGGAAAGCCTGGTAGAGCTGGGAGGGATGGCGCGCCACCTGCTCGGGATCCCGGGGAAAGACCATGGCCCAGGGCATATCGGTCGCCCGCCCCCAGAGCTCCTGGCCGATAAAATTGCCGAGTCTTCCCAGGCCGAGGCCGATGGGCACCAGGGGAGCGACGAAATCCGTCACCGCCAGAAAGGGCTGGTTAACCTTGCGCGCAAAGAGAGCCATGGCCACAAGAACCCCCAACAACCCGCCGTGAAAGGCCATGCCTCCCTCCCAGAGCCGGATAAGCCAGAGGGGATCGGCCAGCCATTTGTCCAGATTGTAGAAAAGCACATAGCCGCAGCGACCGCCGATAATCACGCCAAAGGCGGCGTAAACGACCAGGTCTTCCACCTGCCTGCGGCGCACCGGCGACCAGGACCGCTCACTGCGACGAACCGCGAGCCACCAGGCACCGGCGAAACCGAGCAGGTACATCAGACCGTACCAGTGCACCTGGAGCGGGCCCAGTTCAAAGGCGACGGGATCGATCTGGGGATAGGGCAGGGTCATAGGGTACCCGGGTGAACTTTGAAGGAATCATAGCGGCAAGGCGTTCGGGGCTGCAATCGCGCCACGGGAACCGCCTCAGTCCCGCAGGCTGATAATCGGCCAGTCACGCTCCCCGGCAATGCGGGCGAGGGCGGCATCCGGGTCCACGGCCACCGGTCTGTCGACGATTTCCAGCAGGGGCAAATCATTGATGGAGTCGGAATAAAAGCAACTGCCTTCCAGCGAGCCACCGTTTTCCTCCAGCCACTGCCGGAGACGGGCGACCTTGCCTTCCCGGAATGCGGGGATGCCCGCCACTTCGCCGGTATAGCCCCGATCGTCCGCGGCCGGCTCGGTGGCGATCAGGTCGTCGACGCCGAGCTTTTGGCAGATGGGGTCCACGACAAAGCGATTGGTGGAGGTGATCACCAACAGATAATCGCCCCGGGCCCGGTGTTGCTGGAGCAGGGCGACGGCCCGTGGCAGCCACATGGGCGCGACCACCTCTTCCATGAACTGGCGATGCAGGGCCGCCAGGGTTTCCGGAAGGATCTCGGCAAGGGGCCTGAGGGCAAAGGCCAGATATTCGTGAATATCCAGGCGGCCTTCCTCGTAATCCCGGTAGAATTTCTCGTTCATGGTCCGGTACCGCTCCGGATCCACCTGATTGTGGCGAACCAGAAACTCGCCCCAGCTGTAATCGCTGTCACCGGCGATGAGGGTATTGTCCAGGTCGAAGATAGCCAGCGGCATGGTGCGCCTATCCGAAAAACAGGGCCGGCAAGAATACTGACTTCGCCGGCGGGCCTCAACGGATTTCGGCATAATCACATTGCCGCTTGCTTTGAATTTGTGGAACAATAGCCCGGTTGAAAAGTTTTTCAGGGGTATGTAAGTGATTGATCGTGAGGGATTTCGTCCCAACGTCGGCATTGTCCTGTGCGACGGCCTGGGGCAACTGCTCTGGGCCAAGCGCGTAGGCCAGAATGCCTGGCAGTTCCCTCAGGGCGGCATCAACGAGGGAGAAAGCCCCGAGAGCGCGCTTTACCGCGAGCTCTACGAGGAAGTAGGGCTGGAAAACGGCGATGTCCAGCTTCTGGCACAAACCCGGGGTTGGCTGCGCTACCGGCTGCCCCGCCGCTATATCCGGCGCCACTCCCGTCCCCTGTGCATCGGCCAGAAACAGAAGTGGTTTCTGTTGCAGCTGACCGGCGACAGCAACCGGATTCGCTTCGACTGCGGGCACAAGCCGGAATTCGACGGCTGGCGATGGGTCAATTACTGGTATCCGGTACGGGAGGTTGTGGATTTCAAGCGGGACGTCTACCGACGGGCCCTGAAAGAACTGGCTGTGGTGCACTCGGAAATCGAGCGGCGCCAGTATTTGACAGGATAAAGCCGTGCTCGATTCCCTGCGCAGCATCGTCCAGGAGGTGAACTCGGCAAAGGATTTTGCCTCGGTGCTGCAAATCATCGTCAGCCGGGTTCGCCGGGCCACCCGCACCGGCGTGTGTTCCATTTACCTGCATGACCCGGTCGGCGATGCCTACGTGCTCACCGCCACCGAGGGACTCTACGACGAGGCGGTCGGCAATATTCGCCTCAGCGCCGGCGAGGGCCTGGTGGGCCTTGTCGCGGCCAAGGCCGAGCCTATCAACCTGGACCACGCCGAATCCCACCCCAACTTCGCCTATTTCCCCGAAACCGGCGAGGAACGCTTCCGATCCTTCCTCGGGGCGCCGATTATCCATCACCGAAACGTCCTGGGAGTGCTGGTGGTCCAGCAACAGGAGAGCCGGCGCTTCGACGAGAGCGAAGAGGCTTTCCTGGTCACGGTTTCCGCGCAACTGGCGGGGGTCATCGCCCACGCCGAGGCCACCGGCCAGTTGGCCCGCCACCTCTCTCCCGACACCGCCCTCCAGGACGGCGAAACCGTTTTTCGGGGCATTCCCAGCGTTCCCGGCATCGCCATCGGCGACGTGGTCGTGGTGACTTCCCCCGCCGATCTCTACTCGGTTCCCCATCGCCCGGCCGAGGACATCGACCGGGAACTGGAATTGTTTCAGCAGGCCCTGGAGCGCACCAAACAGGACTTGCGCGCCGTCCACGAAGAGCTTTCCGACAAGCTCAACCTGGAGGAGCGCGCGCTGTTCGATGTCTACGTGAGCATGCTCGACGACAGCTCCCTGGGGGGCGAGGTACGCGTCCTGATCAAGGCCGGCCTGTCGGCCCAGACCGCATGGAGCGAAGTCATCATCGAGCATATCCGCAATTTCAGTTCCATGGAGGATGCCTACCTCCGGGAGCGGGCGTCGGACGTGCGCGACCTGGGCCGGCGCGTTCTGGGCTATCTCCAGCAATCGCAGACCCGGGACCAGGAATACCCCGCCGACGCCATCCTTATCGGCGAGGAACTGGCCGCCCCCAATCTGGCCGACGTTGAGGTGGAAAGGATCCGGGGAATGGTCTCCGCCAAGGGTTCGCGCAACTCCCATCTGGCGATCCTGGGCCGGGCCATGGGCATCCCCACGGTCATGGGCGCCATTGATCTGCCCTGGAAGCAGATGGACGGCAAGCGCGTCATCGTCGACGGCTACCAGGGCCTGGTGATCAGCAACCCCCGACCGGAAATCCTGGCTTCCTACGAAGCCCAACTCGACGAGGAAAAGCTGCTCGCCGAAGACCTGGAGCGACTCCGGGACGAGCCCAGCGTCACCGCCGACGGCCATCACATCGCCCTCTGGGTCAATACCGGCCTGCGCCTGGACACGCTCCTTTCCCTGGACCGCGGCGCCGACGGCGTCGGCCTGTATCGCACCGAAATCCCTTTCTTCATGCACGAGCGTTTCCCCTCGGAGGAAGAGCAGCGCAAAATCTACCGGGAACAACTGGAGATGTTCGCGCCCCGCCCGGTTACCATGCGCACCCTGGATATCGGCGGTGACAAGGCCCTGCCCTATTTCCCCATCGAGGAGGCCAACCCGTTCCTGGGATGGCGGGGCATCCGCATCAGCCTCGACCACCCGGAGATTTTCCTGGTTCAGCTGCGCGCCATCATGCGTGCCAGCGAGGGGCTCAACAACCTGCGCATCCTGCTGCCCATGATCTCCAATATCCCGGAACTGGAAACGGCCCTGGACCTGGTGTTCAGGGTCTACCGGGAGCTCACGGAAGAGGAAAATTACGATATCGCCAAACCGGCCGTGGGCGCCATGATCGAGGTGCCCGCGGCGGTCTACCAGGTGCGGGAAATCGCCCGGCGCGTGGACTTCCTGTCGGTGGGCACCAACGACCTGACCCAGTATCTGCTGGCGGTGGACCGCAACAACCCCCGGGTCGCGGACATCTTCCATGCCCTGCATCCGGCCCTGTTGCGGGCCCTCAAGCAGATCGTCGAGGGCGCCGCACGGGAAAACTGCCAGGTCAGCGTGTGCGGGGAAATGGCGGGGGATCCCCTGGCGGCCCTGCTGCTGGTGGGACTGGGCTACGAAGTCCTGTCCATGAGTGCCACCAACCTGCTGCGGGTCAAGGCCATCCTCAGATTGGTGTCTCTGAAACAGGCGCGGGAACTGGCTCGCGATGTCCTGGAACTGGACGACGACCACAGTGTGCGGGAATATCTGGAAAAAGCACTGGAGGACCCGGAAGTCAGCCGCCTCTACAGGCCCTCCAAGAAGCTGAACTAGTCCAGTCCGTCTCTCTCGAAATAGAACGGGCGCTGCGGCCCCTCAGGCTCTCCCCGCAGGTAGTTCTGCTCGACGAAAGTTATGCCTCCCCGGCTGTCCATCAGCAGCACGGTGGTGTAGCGCGTCCCGTACTCATCACCCACGATAAAGGCCGGTGACAGGGCACGCTCCAGGTCCCGGTCGATGCCGGAGGCCGGCAACAATGCCTCGTCCTCCACGGGCGTCCGGTCCGCGAGCACCTCGAAAAGATCGCCGGGGGAGAAATCCTCCCGGCGCAGAACACCCCTGAGCCTGAAACGGGCCTGTTCCGCCTTGGGCCAGGGAGTGTCCAGCAGGTGATTGCTGAGCGTATAGACGCCGGGGTCCAGAAGCCTGGGCTCCCGGCCCCGGTTAGTGCAGTAAGCAAGGCTGTCACCGTCGCCGGCGAGCAGGTTGAAGCCGTTATAACGCTCTCCCCGGGAGGCCACCGCCGCCGCGTAATGGCCCGGATCGGCGTTGTTGTCGTCGAGGAAGTCGAGTACCAGTTCACCCCGGGAACGATCCGCCGGCGGCGGGCGACCCTCCCGGTAGTTGGTCACCCCCGCCCAGCGCCCGCGCCGTGTCACACCAAGCCAGGTACCACCGGCCTGCAGATCCCTTCCGGCGAGGATCCCGGCAGGCTCCCGCCACCAGCCGGCGACCTCGGTGGGCCGGTCGTAGAACTCGTCCCGATTGGCCACCAGCACCAGCGGATAGCGCGGATGAGCCCGATGGGCGAAGGCGATCAGGCACATGGACTGTCCGGCCCTACGCGGGTTATTCGTCCTCGATCAGGGCGCCGTACTCCCGGGCGTCGAGCAGTTTGTCGAGCTCCCCGGGCTCGGCCATCCTGACGCGAAAGAACCAGCCATCGCCGTAGGGAGAGTTGTTGATGTTCTCCGGCGCTTCTTCCAGCTCCTCGTTAATGGCCAGCACTTCACCGGATACCGGCGAATAGATATCGGAAGCGGCCTTCACCGACTCCACAACCCCCGCCTCGTCACCGGCATTGATTTCCGCTCCCACCTCCGGCAGTTCAACGAACACGACATCCCCCAGGCTATCCTGGGCGTGGTCGGTGATTCCCACGGTCACCGTGCCGTCGCCGTCATCCCGGACCCACTCGTGGCTCTCCATGTAGCGCAGTTCCTCAGGCAGTTCACTCATGTCGCTCTCCAATGGTTTCAAAGATCCAGGGCACTGACAGGCCCCACGGGCTGGCCATGCCGGACAAATCCGGGCCTGACCACCGTGACCGGCAGCCACTTTCCCCGCACTTCCACTTCGCATTGATCACCGGTTTCCACCGGCACCCGGGCCAGGGCAATGGCACAGCCCAGGGTCGGCGAGAAGGTGCCGCTGGTGACTTCGCCTGCCCGGCCGCTTTCCGGCACCCTGACCACCTGGTGGGCACGCAGCACGCCCCGCCGGGTCATGACCAGGCCCACCAGCTTGTCCCGGATGCCACCTGCGCGCTGCTTTTCCAGGGCGGCGCGCCCGATGAATTGCCGGTCCTCCGGCTCCCACGCGACGGTCCAGCCAAGATTGGCCTCCAGAGGCGAAACGTCCTCGTCCATATCGTTGCCGTAGAGGTTGAGGCCCGCCTCCAGGCGCAGGGTGTCCCGGGCGCCGAGACCGGCCGGGGCGACGCCGGCGTCATGCAGGCGCTGCCAGAGCTCCGTGGCCTTCTCCCCCGGGAGGATGATTTCCAGACCGTCCTCGCCGCTATATCCGGTGCGGGCGATCAACCACTGACCCACGACGGCGGCCCGGAAAGCGGTCAGGGTATCGATGGCGGACGCGGCCTCCTCACAGACCACCGACTTCGCGGTACCAATGGCCTCGGGCCCCTGAACGGCAATAATGGCCAGGTCGGGCCGCTCGGCAATGGCGACCTGGAAATCCTCGGAATGTCGCTCCAGCCACGCCAGGTCCTTGTCCCGGGTTGCGCAATTGACCACCAGCCGATACCGGTTGTCCCCCAGCCAGTAGACGATCAGATCGTCGATGACGCCGCCCCGCTCATTGAGCATGGTGGTGTAAAGTGCCTTGCCGACAGTATCCAGTTTGGCCACGTTATTGGCGAGCAGGTAGCCCAGATAATCCCGGGCGCCACTGCCCTCGACATCCACGACGGTCATGTGACTGACATCGAACATGCCGCAGGCCCGGCGCACCCGGTGGTGTTCCTCCATCTGGGAGCCGTAGTGAATGGGCATGTCCCAGCCGCCGAAATCGACCATCCTGGCACCCATCTGCCGATGAGCCTCATAAAGCGGCGTACGTTTTGCCATTGTCACTCTGCCCCGACAGGATTCATCAAGGGGCGCATTCTAACCCCCCGGTTGGCCAGTTCAAAAGCCCATGGCCCGGCGCACCAGGCGCCGCTTTATAGGGGCCAGGGCCTCCAGGCCACTCATGCCCGCGTTGCGCAGGACCCGCAAGCCGGGGGAACGGACCTCGAACAGCCGCTTGAACCCTTCCATGGCCGCCATCATGGCCAGGTTTTCGGGCTTGCGCCGGCGCTGGTAGCGACGCAATACCGACGGGTCTCCCGGCGACAGGCCCCGGGACAGCCCCCGGTCGATTTCTTCCGCCAGCACGGCAACGTCCCCGAAACCGAGATTGGCCCCCTGGCCGGCCAGGGGGTGAACGCTGTGGGCGGCATCGCCGATCAGGGCGATACCCGGGGCCACGTAATCCAGCGCGTGTTGCTGCACCAGCGGGAACCCGTAGCGCCGGGAAACCGACAGCACGGCGCCCAGTTCCCCTTCGCTGGCGAAGGTCAGTTCCCGGCAAAACGCACTATCGTCCAGGGCCATCAGCTGTTCGGCCCGCCGGCGTTCCTGGGACCAGACGATGGAGGTGTAGCGGCAATCGCCATCGGCGGTTTGCAGGGGCAGAAAGGCCAGGGGGCCGGTGGCCATAAACCATTGCCGGGCCGTGTAGTGGTGCGACCGTTCGGTGTGGATGGTGGCCACCAGGGCACTGTGCCCGTAGTCCCAGCGGCGCACGGGCAGATCCAGCCTGTCCCGCACGGTGGAGCGGGCCCCGTCGGCGGCGATCAGCAGGGACGTCACCAGTGCCTCGCCGCCGGATAATCCCACCTCGACACCGGATCCGCGGGTGTGAATATGGGCAATGGTCGCCGGGCACAGCAAATCGACGCTGCCAGTATTCGCCAGGCTGTCCAGGAGTGCGCCGAGGAGGACGCTGTTCTCTACAATATGGCCCAGGTCGGGACGCCGCACCTGTGTGCAATCGAAGGACACCATGCCCGTCCCCTCGCTGTCGCGCACCACCATGTGGCCATAGGGACAAACGCGCCGCGCCAGAATCGCATCCCAGACACCCAGGGCCTCAAGCAGTTGCCGGGAGGCCTCGGTCAGGGCGATAACGCGGGGATCGAACGCTTCGCCGTGGGCCTTCGGGTCGAAGGGGCGTGCCTCAATGACACCAATGCGCAACGCCGGATTCCGGGCGGCCAGAGTCGCCGCCATGGCGGCGCCGGTCAGGCCGCCGCCGGCGACAAGTACATCATAGGGATTCACGGATTCCGACCCCCCTGGCCATGAGACCGGCGCCGAAGCGCCCGAACTCCCGGCGCAGGCCGGACACCAGATCAAGGGTGATGAGCCCCAGGTTGCGCCCGGCCACTTCCACCGGATTGCGGCGGCCGAAAAATCGCGGCAGGGCATCGCTGAACAGGATGGTCCTAGCCTGGTCCCCGGCCTGCTCACGGGCGTAGGTATCCAGCACGCGCGGGTCCCCCGGCGTGAGGTTCCGGCCGCAGCCGGCGACGATACTTTCCGTTAGCCGCGCCAGGTCTCGCAGACTGAGGTTGAATCCCTGGCCCGCCACCGGATGGAGCGTATGGGCGGCGTTGCCCACCACCG
>DGNJ01000057.1:26776-48018 GCA_002388905.1 Cellvibrionales bacterium UBA4495 | reverse complement strand
AGCAACCGGCCCGGAACCCGAAGGCATTCTGGAGGGCGTCGAGAAAATCCGGCTCGGGTGCCGAACTCAGGCGCGCGGCCTCATCCGGCAAAAGGGTCCAGACCAGGGCCGCCCGGTGTTCGTCACCGGCATCCGGCAAGGGCAGCAGGGCCATGGGTCCGGTGTCGGAAAAGCGTTCATAGGCAACGCCCCCGTGGGGTTCGGCCAGGGCGATATTGGCGATCAACCCCGTCTGGCCGTAGTCGCGCCGGCGACTGGCAACGCCCAGTTGCCGGAGGGTCCGGGAGTCGGCGCCGTCGGCCACGACGGCGAGATTCGCCCGGCAGTGCCGGCCGTCGATATCCAGGGACATGCCGCCGGCTACGGGCGAAATACGCTCCACCCGGGCCGGGGCCGCGACGCGAATATGTGGGCAGGCGGCGAGTTGCCGGTGCAGCACCTGACCCAGCGCCCGGTTCTCAATCACGTAGCCGAGGCCGGGCAACCGGTGTTCGCGCGCGTGGAGACGGGTGACGCCGGGATGGCCCCGGTCGGAGACATGGATCTGATCGATGGTGGCGGCAAAGGGCGCCAGGTCCCGCCACAGGCCGATAGCCTCGTAAATCTCCCGCGAGCTCTGGGACAGTGCCGTGGCACGGGCATCGAAGCTGGGCTGGTGGAGTGCCGCTTCGCCGGTACCGGAAAAGGGATGGGACTCCACCACCAGGATATCCAGGTCTGGCAGGCGCGCCGCCAGCAACAGGGCCAGGCTCAGTCCGGCCATACCGCCACCGACGATGGCGACATCGGTATGCGCGGGAATGCCGTCGGCGTTTGCTTTCACGGTCATCCGGCCATCAGGGCTTCGATATCTTCGATAGTCTTGGGCACATCGGCGGTGAGAACCTCGGTGCCCTTGCGGGTAATGGCCACGTCGTCCTCGATACGGATGCCGATGCCCCGCCATTTCTCGTCGACCTGGTCGTCGTCCGGCGCCACATAGATACCGGGCTCGATGGTCATGGTCATGCCCGGCTCCAGCAGGCGCCACTGGTGATCGACCTTGTAGTCGCCCACATCGTGCACGTCCATGCCCAGCCAGTGTCCGGCCCGATGCATATAGAAGCGGGTATGGGCACCTTTCTTGACCAGGTCGGACACCCGCCCCTTGAGCAGGCCCAGTGCCACGAGCCCTTCGGTGATCACCCGGACCGTGGCCTCGTGGGGCTGATTCCAGTGATTGCCGGCCACAGCGGCCTCCATGGCCGCCTGCTGGGCGTCGAGGACAACATCGTAGAGGGCCCTCTGGGCCGGCGAGAACCTGCCGTTGACCGGAAAGGTGCGGGTAATATCCGAAGCGTAATGCTGGTACTCGCAACCGGCGTCGATCAACACCAGATCACCATCCCGAAGGGGCGCCTGGTTCTCGATGTAGTGGAGGATGCAGCCATTGGCACCGCTGCCGACTATGGAACTATAGGCCGGATAGGCCGCCCCCGCCATGGCGAACTCGTGCTCGATTTCAGCCTGGAGCTGGTACTCGTGGAGGCCGGGTTTGCAGACCCGCATGGCCCTTTTGTGGGCGCCGGCGGCGATCTTTGCCGACTTGCGCATCAGCTTCAACTCGCCGGCGCTCTTGAACAGCCGCATCTCGTGAAGCAGGTGGTCCAGGTCCACGAACTCCGCCGGCGAGGCAACCCCGGTGCGGGCCCGATTGCGAATGTCGTTGACCCACGCCATAAGGTGGCGGTCGAATTCCGGGTCCCGCCCCACGGCGTAGTAGACCCGCTCCCGACCCTCGATAAGCCCGGGCAGGATGTCATCGATATCATCGATGGGAAAGGCGTCGTCGGCGCCAAACTCGGCGCAGGCCCCGTCGGGGCCTGCCCGGAAGCCGTCCCAGATTTCCCGGGCCGGGTCCCGGTCGCGACAGAAAAGTATGTACTGGCCCTGGCGGCGACCGGGGGCCAGGACCAGCACCGCCTCCGGCTCAGGGAACCCCGTCAGGTAGTAGAAATCGCTGTCCTGGCGGTAAGGGTAGAGCGTATCCCGGCTGCGCACCCGCTCCGGCGCGGCGGCGACAATGGCAATGCCATCGTCGCCCACCAGGTTCATCAGTTCGCGCCGACGGCGGGCGTATTCATTGGCCGTAACCATCCAATTACTCCTGACTGATAGAGAGGGATGAGGGCAGACGCCTTGCCTTAAAAAATGAGCAAGCGCTCACTTTCAGTGCAGGGTCCGGGGCGCATCCGAAGTCGACGCTGCCAGGGAACCCCTTTCCACGAACACCAGCATCACCGTGACCCGGACGAACTCCACCAGTTCGGCAAAATCTGCCTCGTCCTCTTCCTCGCCGTCGCCCTCGAAATCCACCTGGGCAATGGCGGTCATATCCCTGAGAGCCCCCATGGCATCCTCCGAGAGAGCCGCTTGTCCGGCGATCCGCGAATCCCCCAGGCCCGAGATAAAACCTTCGCACCACTCGCCCAGGGCCTGGATGCGCTTGCCCAGGTCGGCCTCGTCCGGGGGCAGCAGGGGACTGAAGCCCAGGCTTTCGTCCTCCAGGGCAGCCAGGCTGGATTCATAGAGATCGCGCAGGGAATCGAAGGCATTGTCGATCATCTCCTCCTCCGTGGCGAGGCTCTCCAGGAGTGCGCTCTTGAGCGCATTTGCGTCGAGGCGCTCGCCGCCGGCCAACCGGCCGCAGAGAATGCCGTGCACCTCGGCAGCACTCATCTGTATATCCTCTACTTCCAGCAGTCGGTCAAGCTCGTCGAAGGTCATTAACCACGCGGTCCGGATCCGGGAAACGTGCATCCTATCACTGTCGGCATCGGAAATTCATCTCAGGACGCGGGCCCTGCAGGAAAACTGCATTGCAGATATGAACTAACATTCAACATCTAGAATCCACCTCAAGACCGTTGACCCGGTCTGGGCGGGCCCATATAGTTACCGGAGGTCCGATCCGGTCCGGGTCACCGACGGGTCCGGTAAGGTCCCCGGTTTGCCACAACAAAAACGTTAGCCGTGCGCCTATGACAACGGAAACTCTCAAGCAGCTGGAAAAAAAGCTCGACCACCTTATCCAACTCTGCGACCGGCTCCAGGCGGAAAACCGCACCCTGCGCGAAAAAGAATCCTCGCTGTTGCAGGAACGCAGCAGGCTGCTCGAGAAAAACGAGACGGCGCGCTCCCGGGTGGAGGCGATGATCACCCGACTCAAGAATCTCGAAACCGAGGGCTGATCATGACCGATACGGTAATTATCCGCATTCTCGACCGGGAGTATCAGGTCCATTGTCCACCGGAGGAACAGGATGCCCTGATCAAGTCGTCCCGGGTCCTGGACCAGCGCATGCGCGACATCCGCAAGTCCGGCCAGGTGATCGGCCTGGAGCGCATCGCGGTGATGGCGGCCCTCAACCTCACTTATGATTTACTCCGGGCCCAGGGCCAGGCCGCTGATACCGAAATCCTGGACCGGGAAATCAAGCGTCTCAATGACAAGCTCGATAGTGCCCTGGACGGCCTGAAACAGCCGGAACTCTGAGCGTCCCGCCCCGGGGATAAAACACCCCTTTTAATCGCCCCCCACGACCGGGTTATACTATGGACAGACCCTGGAGTGTTCGCCAGTCACTAAGTCCTTGAGCCGATACTCTTTACCCAGGGGGCTTTCAGCCAATGCTGTTGAGCACGCCCGTACGACGGGAAGCCTGATGCATTGCGGGGGCCTCCACCTTGAACCACTGGGTTCAAGGCCACACTGACAGCGGCACTACCGGGGTCTCTTTTCGTCTGCACTCCCGAAGGCATCAATCCCCATGCCCGCGAGCAAATCCCGGATTCGCGCCGACATGCGCCGGCAACGCCGGCAGCTGACCGACAGTCAGCAGCGCCGCGCCGGCGACGACCTGGCCCGGCAGATTGCCCGCCGCGATTTTTTCCTGCGCAGCCGCCGGCTCGCCTTCTACCTGCCCAACGACGGCGAAATCGACCCGGGCATGCTCATGTCCGTCGCGCTGGCCGCCGGCAAGAGAGTCTACCTGCCCAAACTCGACCCTTTCCGCCACAACCGGCTGCATTTTTTGCGCTATCTCCCGGATGAACCCCTGCGAGCCAACCGCTACGGGATTCCCGAGCCTCGCCTGGGACGGTACCGGGCGGCACCCCTCTGGTCACTGGATATTATCTTTCTGCCGCTGGTGGCATTCGACGGGAGGGGTCAGCGCCTGGGAATGGGGGGCGGCTACTACGACAGAAGCCTGGCGCCCCTGGCGCGCAGCCCCCGGCGTGGTCCCCTGCTGATCGGGCTCGCCCACCACTTCCAGGAAACCGATGCATTACCCGCGGAACCCTGGGATATTCCGCTCCATGCCATTGCCACCGATCGCGGGCTGATTCACTGCCCAGGTGCCTGACACGGGCCCTGCGCTATTTCAGGAAGAACTGATAGGCGGGATTGTCGGTTTCTTCGCTGTAGGTATAGCCCAGGTCGTCGAGAAAAGCGGTCACTTTCCCCCGTTCGCCGGGGGGAACTTCCATACCCACCAGCACCCGGCCGTAGGCACTGCCGTGATTGCGGTAATGGAACATGGAAATATTCCAGCGTCCGCCCAGCTTGTTGAGAAAGTTGAACAGCGCGCCCGGGCGCTCCGGGAATTCGAAACGGTAGACAGTCTCGTGCTCCGCCCCGTCGACCCGGCCCCCGACCATATGGCGGATATGGAGCTTGGCGATCTCGTTGTCGGTCATATCTTCCACCGGGTATTCCCTGGCCCGCAGCTCGTCGATCAGCTCCCGCCGATCCTCGTCCGAAACCACCTGGACACCGACGAAGATGTGAGCCCGGTCCGGATCGCCCATGCGGTAATTGAATTCCGTGACCATCCGCTTATGGAGCAGGCCGCAGAATTCCTTGAAGCTGCCCGGCCGCTCGGGGATGGTCACCGCCAGGATGGTCTCGCGCTTCTCGCCGATCTCGGTGCGCTCGGAGATATAGCGCAGGCGGTCGAAATTCATGTTGGCGCCGCTGTCGATGGCCACCAGCGTCTGGCCCTGCAATTTCCTGGCGCCGGCATATTTTTTCAGGCCGGCCAGGGACAGGGCGCCGGCGGGTTCGGCGATGGACCGGGTATCGTCGAAGATATCCTTGATGGCCGCGCAAATTTCGTCGGTGGTCACCGTCACTACCTCGTCCACGGTTTTGCGCAGCACCCTGAAGGTTTCCTTGCCGATCTGGGCCACGGCGGCGCCGTCGGCGAAACCGCCGACCTGTTTCAGCCTGACCCGGCGCTTTTTCTCCATGGCCGCCTTCAGGCAGGCGGCATCCTCCGGCTCCACGGCGATGACCTTGATCTCCGGGCGCAGGTATTTGACGTAGGCGGCGATACCGGCGCAGAGACCGCCGCCGCCCACGGCGACGAAAATGGCGTCGATGGGTTCCGACACCTGGCGCAGTATTTCCATGGCCACGGTGCCCTGCCCGGCAATGACGTCGGGGTCGTCAAAGGGATGGACATAGACCATGCCCTGTTCTTTAACCAGCCGGGTGGCGTACTCGGACGCGGCATCGAAATTATCGCCGGTGAGAACCACCTTGGCACCCCGGGCGCGCACCGCGTTGATTTTGATCTGGGGCGTGGTGCGCGGCATGACGATGGTGGCCTTCACGCCCAGGTGTTTCGAGGCCATGGCCAGCCCCTGGGCGTGATTGCCCGCCGAGGCCGCCACCACGCCCCTGGCTTTTTCCTCCTCGGTCAGCTTGAGCATCTTGTTGTAGGCGCCCCGCAACTTGAAGGAAAACACCGGCTGCAGGTCCTCGCGCTTGAGCAGTACGCGGTTGCCGAGACGCTCGCTGATCTGCGCGGCTTCTTCCACGGGCGTCTCCAGGACTAGGTCGTAGATGTTGGCGTTGAGGATGCGTCTGACGTAGCTGTCGGGCATGGGGAGGCACTTGTGGTTGAGGTTGACTGGGTCGAAACACGCTATGGTAGTGAGTCGCCCTCCATAAAGCCAGCAACGGCCCAGTGCCGCCCTTGCACCGGCAAACGAGACGACTGTTTTAGTCGGGAACAAATGAAGCGAGCGCCGGCTGGATTCGACAATGGAAAGGATGACGGGATGAAGGTCAGTACCTGAGTGCCCGGAAAAAGGCTCCGGCAAGAGACGTCGGAAACTTCAGCGAATCACCTGCTCAACGGCCATGCAGACGGTTGAGCGCTTTGGGGCCACGAATTTCGCCTCATCGTCCACCAGCATCCGGTCCGCCTCGAGCAACTGTTGCTCGGTGGTGCCGCGCAAATCCAGGTCATCGCTCCGGTCGAGCCAGACGGTGGCAACCCCGTCGTAGAGGTCGGCGCCATCGGCATAACGCTCGATCGCGGGATGCTCCAGGGTGTGGTTCTGGACATAGCCGATCATCGGCGGTGTCAGGCCCCGGCGCCTCAACGCCAGCGCCAGGGGGCCGTGCTCTTCCCGCCAGTAGCGCTGGAAGGCCTCCCGGCTCAACTCCGGCCGCCGGCGCACGCAGATAATCATCTTGTGGACGGTCGCCCCCGGCGCCACCGAGTCCATGAAGACCTGGTGCTCGCGCACCAGCAATAGCCGGCGCGCGCCGGTATCGGGGAATGCCATCTCGGCATCCAGCAACTGTTCCAGCGCCTTGCCGCTGGCATTGTCGTTTTCGGGCATGGTGTCGAACGCCACTTCGGTAATGGCATCAAAACCGTCGGCTTCCATGCCACCGCGCAGTTCCCGGAAGCTCTCGAGAAATTCCGCTTCGTAGATATGATTCTGCAAGTACGCTGTAATACCGGCGGCCGGCAACCGCCGGGCCAGATCCCGGTGCAAGGCGAGCCAGCGCTGCTGAAACTCCCCGCGCCCGAGACCCGCGCGCCGGCGGGCGCAAACAAGAAGGCGGACCGGGTCCGCTGTTCGGCCGGGGTCGGCGGGCTTATGGGCAGTCATAACAACCTCCGGGTTTCGCCGCACAGATAAGGGAAGGCAGATTCGATAGCGCCCTCACAAGTCGGTCACCGGTTCGAAGCGGGCAAAAATCAGGTGTTCCGTGGGCGCATCCGGCCCCACACAAATATGGCACTCGCGCAGGGTGCGCCGGTGAAAGAAACGAACCAGATCGGCATCCTGTTCGGGGCCGGCCTCCAGCACGAACCGGCTTAACGCCTTGTCCGCTTCGGCCCGGTTGTCGGGACGGTGGCCCAACAGCTTTTCCGCGTCGTCCAGATCCTGTTGTTCGGCCCACCGGCCGTAGTGGAGCTGATTGGTAAGCCAAGCGGGCAGCTTGGCGACCATATCCCGTTTCCAGGGCTGGAAGTACTCCGTGGTGGGCATATGGGCGATTTCCTCTTCCAGCTTGGCCAGGGCCATATCTTCTAAAGGCGTTGCCGCCGGTGCCGGCAGGCTCATGGAGTGCTCGAGATCGACATCGATGATCCCGGCCATGGCCTCGGCGCAGCGCCGGCCGCAGAAAGCGACCTGGATCTGGCTCTCCACCCAGTCGCCTCCCGGTTGCGTCACGGGCAGCGTCAACACCGGGAAATAGAAAGCCACCGCCATGAATACGACGGTCTGGTAGGCCAGCGCCTCCAGATCGATTGCCTCGCCGGAAGCCTGTTCGTAGCGCCTGAAGAGTGCCGGGATATCGCCCAGGTTCTCCACCGGATGGCGCCCGAGGAAGCAGGCGAGGTCGGAGAGGGGGTCGCCCAGATAGCCGATTTCCACGTCCAGCAGGGCGGTGACCTTGTCGCCCTCGGACAGGAACTGGCAGCAGTCACCGGTCACGAAGGCCACCCGCTCCCGGTCGGGCACATTGCGCCGCAGCCAGGCGGCACAGAAATCCATGAACGGATCGACTATGCCCTTGTCCCTGCCCAGCCGGTAAAACCGCTCGAAGCCGTTGAGGGCGATGTCCTCCGCCGTGACAGGCATTTCCAGTCCGGCCGCGACAAATTTCCGCGGCTCGATCCGGTGCATCGTCGCCAGCCAGTCCATGTACTCGAGGCTGGCTGCCCAACGCTCGTCGCTCATCCGGGATTCGTCTTCCGCCGCCATACCCACCATACCCGGGTCGCGACCGCCGGGCATCCAGTCCATGACCACGGCACTGGGAAATTCGCAAACACCGTGCACGGTAGGCACCGGCATCCCATTGTCGCGAAGCACCTGGAGCATCCTGTATTCATGCTCGACGGGGTAGGGGATTACATTGCCGTCCCGGGGCCCCTTGAAAGCCAGGGAATGGAGCACGCCGCCTTTGTCGAAGTCCACCCGCCAGATGGGGCGCCAGCGAATTACCTGTTCGACCCGGATGACCCGGCCGCCGAAGCGGTCTTCGACCCAGTCGAGGATGCCCTGTTTCACGGCTTTAGAATAATTTGTCTGCTTATTCATAGTTATGGTGTGTCCCACGCTGGGTCTGTTTTTCACCACGTCCGGGTCACGGCCCGGAATTCATGGTCCGCAATCATGCCGAACATCCGCCGGCGCCGAGGTGGGGCTGGAAGCGGCCTGACCGATCAGCCCCGTCTTAAAGCCCGCTTCGCTAATTATAGAAGTCACCGGTTTCATGGCCGCTACCCTTTTGGTCGTTATTATCAACCCGGAATTGTTGCGGGATTTGTCCGGCCGGAATTTAAAGCCTACTATAAACCCACTCTAACGGATAACAGGAGATAACACCGTGGGGGCAAAACAGGAACAGGTGGTCCTCGACCTGATCGAGACTTTCGCCAACGGCTGGCCCGAAAACCTGGACAAAACCATGTCCTATATCGCCGACGACGCTTACTATGTGATGATTGTGCCCGTCACCGAGCCCATTCGGGGCAAGGAGGCGATCCGCGATGAAATCCAGGGCATGATGGGCATGTACCATTCCAACAAAAGCGAACTGGTCGCCATCGGCTCCAGCGACAGGCATGTTTTCACCGAGCGGGTGGATGCCGCGCTCACTGACGATGGCTGGATCGAGATTCCCCTCACCGCCGTTTTCGAGATCGACGATGCCAATAAAGTCTGCGCCTGGCGGGAATACATGGATTTGTCCAGCATCATCGAACAACAGGGCAAGGAGGCGGTTTTCAGAATCGCCGATTCCTGATTAAAAAAACGCCCGAACACCAACCGGACAACGCCATGACCCAACAGAAACCGGACCCTGACACGCTCCCGCCGCTGGACGCAAAAATCCATCGGGGACTCAGCAAACTCATACCGGGCGATATCGTACGCCTGGAACGCCAACAGCGGTGGCGGCCCGCCTGGGACGCACAAATCGTCGCCGGCGATTCGGTCATGGACGTCAACGTGCGGGCCGAGAAAGGCGAAAACTATATCGGCCCCATGTCATTGTCGCAGGAGGCAAAAGTCCACCACATCCTGGAAAAACACGGCATACCGGTGCCCCATGTCCACGGCATGCTCGAGAACCCGCCCGCCTATGTCATGGACCTGCTGCCCGGGCAAATCAACCTGGCCACGGCCGAGAGCGACGCGGCGAGGGCAAGCATCCGCCGCCAATACATCGAAACCCTGGCGAACATGCATCGCATCCCGCTGGACGAATTTGCCGCCATCGGGCTCGACATTCCCACCGGACCCCGGGAGACGGCTCTCAATCTCTACGCACCCTGCGAGCGAATCTATCGCCAGCGCATGGCCGGGCGCCCTTTCGCCCTGATGGAATTTATCTGGCGCTGGGTGCAACGCAACGTCCCCGAGCACCGCGACCGCGCTGCGTTTATCAGCGCCGATTCCGGCCAGTTCCTGTTCCAGGGAGACCGGCTGACCGGTCTTATCGATTTCGAGGTGGCCTACGTGGGCGACCCGCTGGCGGAGTTCGCCGGCATGCGCCTGCGCGACAGTGCCGAACCGCTGGGCGACATCAACACCCTCATGGATCACTACGAAGCACTGACCGGCGACAAACTGGACAAGCAGAGCGTCGAATACCACACCGCCGGCTTTTGCGCGGTCAATGGTTTCCTGCTCTGGCCCCTGGCCTTCGACCCGGCCCCGGACGACGACTACGTGGCCTACCTCAGTTTCAGCGTAGGCACCAGCCGCTGGGCGATCTCGGCCATTGCCGAGAATCTGGAACTCACCCTGCCCGCGGTGGATGAGCCCGAGCCGGCGCCGGTGGCCTTTCCGGCCGGCGGTGCACACATGGTGAATACCCTGGACCGGCTGGAAGTGGCGGGCGACTTCGGCCGATACGAACTCAGCAAGGCCCGTTCGCTGGCCCTGTACCTGGACCGCATGAATCGCTATGGCCGCGCCATAATCGATGCCGACCTGGACGACGCCGCGCAAGTGCTCGGCGACCGGCCGGCATCTCCGGAAGCGGCGGAAGAGGCGCTGGTGAGTTTTATCCAGGATGCCGGGTCAGCGGAAGACCGGCAACTGGCCCGCTATTTTCATCGCTGGCTGGGACGGCGGGACTTTATCCTTGCAGGTTGCGGGGATTCCGCTTGGCTGACGGGTTTCGACCTTCAGAAAATCGAGCGCCGCCAGGCAGACCGGGGAAAGGAGCAAACTGCATCCTGAGCCCGGCCTCGGTGGAGGATTTAAGGCAGTCGTCTGTCGCCAGAATTAATTCGCTTGTCTGATCACCCCGCCGATTAATCCGATTATCTGGCTGCCGGCAATTCCTCGCCATCCAGAGAAAACCTCTCTACAAGTTGCCTCCACGCACTAAATATGCTGTGTTCGGCTATTTTTTTGCAAATGCACTAGACAACCCTGTCACCGGCAGCCTATATTGAAAATCAAACCAATAAGTTACCTGGCTTAAAAACGTATTATTAATAACCAGCAGCAATAAAAATCGTTTTTTATAAAACAGTTTCGTTATTTCCCGAAAAATTTTGGCAACAATAAAACCGGGGGCGAAGATGAAAATGAAAAGAAAATCACGCGTTGCCGATCAGTCTAGTCGCACGGTATTCGGGGCAGCGTCCCGGATTTTTGCGACGATATCCGTCAGTTTATCAGCAGCCCTAAGCACCTCGCCGGCGCAATCCCTGGAGATCGAAGAGATTGTCGTTACGGCCCGCAAGCGGGCGGAATCCATGCAGGAGGTGCCCATTGCCATCAGCAGCTTCAGCGGCGAAGCGCTTAAAATGAGCGGCGTGGAGGATGTCTCCGATGTTTCCCTTCACACCCCCAACCTCATGTTTACCTTCTCCGGCAGTAGCGACTCCACGATCAAGCCGGCGATCCGCGCCCAGTCCCAGAATTCCAATGTTTCCACACTGGACGCATCGGTGGGTATTTATGTGGACGGCGTGATCTGGCCGAGACCCATTGGCGCCGACATGAATCTGGCCGATATCGACAGTGTGGAAGTACTGCGCGGCCCCCAGGGCACCCTGTTCGGACGCAACACCACTGGCGGCGCAATCCAGATCGCGACCAATGACCCTGTATTCGACACACGGGCGCGAGTCGGCGTCCGTATCGGCAACCACGACAGGCGGGACTACAACCTGATGGTCAATGTACCGCTGGCTGAGGACCACCTGGCTTTACGAGTCGCCTATGATGTCCAGAAACGGGACGGCTGGCAGGAGAATCTGTTCGATGGCCATGAATCGGGCCAGCGGGATACCAGCAATCTGATCGCCAAACTGCTTTTCAGGCCCCGGGAGGGTCTCGAGTTTTTGCTGAAATTTGATCGCAATAAAGGCGATCACATTATGCGCGACTGGTTGATGTCATTTTTCGACCAACAAAATGGCGCACCGGCGTTCGGCGGGCTTGACCCCATCGCGGTGCTGACCGGCGGAGCCGCGACTGCAAGCGAGTTCGTCAGCACTGATTACGAAAATCCGCGCACGACGCCGGAACACATCGGCGTCACGACCTGGAAGCATCAGGGGGTCGCTCTGACGACCACATGGGACCCTGATCCGGACCTTTCCATTAAGGCTATTGCTGCCTACCGGGAGCTGGATGAGTGGACCGACAATCATGATTACGATGCGACCCCTGTCCCCTTTCTCAACAACTCCATTGGCCTTGAAGGTCACCGCATGTGGAGCATCGAGTTACAGGTCAATGGGTCGTCCCTTAGCAATAAGCTTCAGTGGACAGCGGGACTGTTTGCTTTAGAGGAAGAAGGTCGGGACAAATCCTTCTTCGGCTTCGGTTTTCCGTTCGAACAGCATACCAAGGGAGATGTGGAAAACACCGGGCAAGCCATTTTCGCCCAGGCCGATTATCGCCTTTCCGAAAAGCTGACCGCCACCTTCGGTTTGCGTTATTCCAAGGAGTCGAAGGATTTGACGTCCTACAATCAATTGACTTTTGCGGCGGATCGCAGCTTTATGCGTTGCCTGGTTCCCTCACTATTTACGGGCGTTGAGGATCCGACCATTGAATCGGGTTGCAAGGCAAAATTTGATCGGGAAGATGACTCTGTCGATTACACTGCCATGCTCGCTTATGACTTAATGCCCGGCAAAATGGTGTACATCAAGACCGCCTCCGGCTTTCGCAGCGGCGGCCAGAATCTGAGGGGTGGCCTGCCTTTTGCCGAAGATACCCCGGCTTCCATCGCCTCTTTCCGTGATTTCGCCCCGGAAGAGGTTGTCGAATACGAGGCGGGACTCAAGGCGGACTGGTTCGACTCCCGATTGCGCACCAACCTGGCGGCCTTTTATTCGGATTATCAGGATATCCAGCGGTCCACTATTGTTGCCAGGGCGGGCGGCATCGCCACCCTGGTTTCGAATGCCGCCGAAGCAACGGTGCAGGGTGTCGAGGCGGAGATTACCGGCATTCTCGCCGAGGGATGGAACCTTGGCGCTACGTTTGGGTGGACGGATGCCGAGTACGATAAGTTTGACGACTTCGATGCCCAGGGCAACCCCATCGACCGGAGCGGCGAGCCTTTCCTGTCCACACCGGAATACACCTACAGCTTTTGGTCTGTCTATACAAGGGAAATGCCCATCGGCGAGGCGAGCTTCCGCGTGGACTATTCCTGGCAGGATAAACATTATACGTACTCCACCGCGGGACAAGGGATCGCAACGCCGCCGCGAGGTCTCTGGAACGGCCGGATTCAATGGAATATCAGCAAGCAATTCGAGATTGCCCTTTGGGGCAAAAACCTCAATGACGAAGTCTTCCGTCACTATGCAATCGATCTGTTTCAGAGTTATGGCTTCGCATTGGCAATCGGCAATACACCGCGCATGTGGGGCATGGAAATGACCTATCGGTTCGGCGAGTAAATCAAACGTTCCGGCCCCCGCTTGACCATGGTCTTTCAACTCCACGCTACGTCAGTCACTGCAGGACGACCCCTGACCCATGGCGGGCAGCGATCCGGCCAGCCCTATAGGCTCGCAGGGCAGGTTTTAACCAGGAGAAGACAATGAGGATCCGTCTGGACGGTCGCGTGGCGATCGTGACAGGGGGTGGTGGCAGCATCGGTGAAGCGAGTGCACAGGCCCTGGCTCGCGCCGGGGCCGCTGTCGTTGTCGCCGATATCAATGTGCCCGCGGCAGAACGGGTCGCGGCGGCCATCACCGAGTCCGGGGGCGATACCATCGCTTTAAAGGTGGATCTTATCGAGGAAAAAAGCGTCGCCGACCTGCACCGGGCGGTGCGGGAACGCTACGGCCGCATCGATATCCTCCACAACAATGCCGCTGACGTGAGTCGGGGGCAGATGGATGCCGACGGAGCCATCACTGATATGGACCCCGCCATCTGGAGCCGCGCCTTCGACGTCAACACCCGCGGCGCCATGTTGATGATAAAGCACAGCGCCCGGAACATGATCGAGACGGGTGGCGGATCCATTATCAATACCGGTTCGGGAGTCTCCATTCTCGGCGATATCTTCAACCCCGCCTACTCCAGTTCCAAGGGTGCGATCAACTCCCTGACCCGCAATGCCGCCACCCAGTTCGGCCGGAATCGTATACGCTGCAATGCCATACTTCCCGGCCTGGTGTTAACCGAACAATCCCGGGCAATACTGGGTGAGACCGGTTTGAAAATGCTCCAGCGCCACACATTAGTTCCCCGCTTCGGCACCCCCGGCGACATCGCCTCCCTGGTAGTCTATCTTGCCAGTGACCAGGCCAGCTTTATTACCGGGCAACTGATATCGGTGGATGGTGGCCTGCAGGCGCACCAGCCCTGGTATGGCGATATTATCGGGGAACCCGATGTCTGAACTGCGGCCCGCCGAACAACAGCGACCCCGTTCATTAAAACGACAACGGAGGCAGGCGCCATGAGCCTGAAGCGCGTCTTTGAGCCTATTGCTATCAAGTCCGTGGAGATCCCCAACCGGATTGCCCGCTCAGCCCACGGCACCATGTTGACGGACTACGGTGCCATCACCAACCGCCTGATCGACTACCATGTCGCCCGCGCCAGGGGTGGCGTGGGACTGACCATCCTCGAGGCCGGGACGGTCCACCCCAGCTCGGTGATCAGCCTCGCCAATATGGACGATACTGTAATAGACGGCTACAAGCGCCTCATGGCAGCGGTCAGGCCCCACGGCATGCGGGTGTTTCAACAAATTTGGCACGGGGGCCATATCTACCCCACCCTGGATCAGTCGCCGCCCTGGGGCGCGTCCACAGTCCCCAACCCCGCCACCGGCATCGTCCCCAATCCCATGGGCAAGGCCGAAATTGAAGAAGTGATCGCAAGCTTCGCTGCCGCGGCACGCCGCTGCCGGGAAGGCGGTATCGAGGGAATCGAGGTCCACGCCGCCCACGGCTACCTGATCATGCAATTTCTCTCAAAGCTCACCAACACCCGCACTGACGAGTACGGGGGCAGCCTGGACAACCGCATGCGCTTTCTGAGGGAGATCCTCCATGCCGTACGCCGGGAAGTGGACGACGACTACCCCGTGGGTGTCCGCGCCGGCGCCAGCCTCGCCGAAGGTGGCCTGGACGAGGAGGAACTGGCCACGGTGGTGCGCAAGCTGCACAGCGAAAACCTGATCGATTTTCTCGACGTCAGCTACAGCGACTACTATAACTTCCAGTTCGTTGGCGCCATGGACCATCCCACCGGGTACCAGTTGCCCTCAAGCACCCGGATCACCGCCGCCGTCGAGGATATCCCCCGCATCGTCGTGGGCCGCTTCCGTACTCTGGACGAAGCCGAGCAGGTACTGCGCGACGGCGTCGCCGACCTGGTGCACCTGACCCGGGCTCATATCGCCGATCCCGATATCGTCCGCAAAACCCGGGCCGGACACCCGGAGCAGGTGCGTCCCTGCATCGGCTGCAACCAGGCCTGCTGGATGGGCACCAACCTGGGTTACCCTATCGCCTGCACCGTCAACCCGGCCGCCGGCAGCGAGGGAACCCTGGCCGAAGAGTTATTGGTTCCCGCACTCCACCCCGGTCATGTCCTGGTGGTCGGCGGCGGACCGGGAGGCATGGAAGCGGCGCGCACAGCAGCCCTGAAAGGCCACCGGGTAACCCTGCTGGAGGCATCTCCTCACCTGGGAGGTCAGGTTGCACTGGCCAGGCGGGGTCCCCGCCTGCACACCATCGGCGATATTACCCAGTGGCTGGAGGACGAAATCACACGGCTGGGCGTAGCGGTGCACACTAACACCTATGTCGAAGCCGGGGACGTGCTGGCAGAAAAACCGGACTACGTGGTCGTCGCCACTGGCGCCCTGCCCAGGGACGATGGCCGGCAGTACGAAAACCCCGCGCGCCCGGTTCCCGGCCACGACCGGGGCCATGTGATTTCAGCCGTCGAGTTGTTCGCCAATCCCGACCGTGCGCTGGGCAAAAGCGCGGTGGTTCTGGACGACGTCGGGCATTACGAGGCAATTTCCGCGGCGGAATACCTGATGACCCGGGGCCTCGCCGTCACTTTTGTTACCCGCTTTCCGGTAATGGGACCCCAGGTGGAATTCGTCACCCGCGTCGATCCGGCCCTGAAGCGCTTCGCCGGGCAGGGGGAATTCCGGTTGCTGGTACGCAGCCAACTCCAGGAGGTCGCCCACGATAGTTGCCAGGTAAAAACCAATTACCGGAAAGCGCCGGAAACCGTGCCGGCGGACACCGTGGTGTTTATCAATGCCAAGGAGCCCGTGCGTTCGGTCTACGACGAACTGCGGGACCATGGGTTCGTTCCGGGCCAAAACCTGGCGATCATCGGCGACGCCCGGGCGCCCCGGGACCTGCAATTCGCTATCACCGAGGGGCACCGCCTGGTGCGGGCCATGGTGTAGAGGAAACCGGCAACGGCCACCGAACATAACAAAGCACTCAGGGGAAAGGCATGGCGGACAGGCTTTGGGAGCATGAATGCGACATCCTGGTTGTGGGTTCCGGCGCCGGTGCCCTGACGGCCGCCGTGGTGGCGGCGGATGGCGGCGCCGATATCCTGGTGGTGGAGAAGGGCGAACGCTACGGTGGCACCTCGGCAACGTCCGGCGCCGTGCTCTGGATACCGGTGAGCCAACTGGCCCGGGAAGCGGGCGCCGAGGATTCCCCGGAGGAGGCCTTCACCTATATCAAGACACTCGCCGGTGACGATTGCCACAACGAGTTGATTCGCACCTTTATAGACCGGGGCCGGGAAATGCTCCGCTATATGGTCGAACATACCGACGTGGCCTATAACGCCATCCCCTACCCGGACTACCAGTCGGAGAAACCCGGCGGCAAGAGCGGTTACAGGAGCCACGACTGCGTACCCCTGGACGGCAAACGGCTGGGCCCCGACCTGGACCGGCTGGAACGCCCGCACCCCTCGAACATGCTCTTCGGTCGTTTTGTCTGGAACTCCATTGATGCTTCCAAATTGGTGACGCGGACGCCGGGCTGGGTCAGCGCCATGGCCCGCACCCTGTGGCGCCATTATTCCGATGTGGGCCAGCGCCTGAAATCCTCCCAGTCCCGCTATCTCACCGGGGGAAACGCCCTGATCGGCCGCCTGAAGCTGTCGGCGGACAGGCGCGGCATCCCCCTGTGGCTGAACACCCCCCTGGTGGAGCTTGTCCGTGAAGAAGAAGGCGGTCCGGTAACCGGCGCCGTGGTTGAACGGGAAGGCCGGCGCCTCGCCATTCGGGCCCGCCGGGGCGTGATCCTGGCCGCCGGCGGCTTTGAGCGCAGCCAGGCGCTGCGCCCGGAGTACATGAGCCAGTCACCGAACCCGGACTGGAGCGGCTCCCAGAAAAACAATACCGGCGATGCGCTGGTGGCGGCCATGACCGTGGGCGCCGGCACCGAACGGCTGGATTCCGCCTGGCGCGCGCCGGTACTGCACGTGCCCGGCGAAGACCGGGCCCGTCCCCTTTTTATCGAGCGCTCACTCCCCGGCAGCATCATGATCAACCAGGCGGGCCGGCGCTTTATGAACGAGGCGGTGGATTACCATATCGCCGGCCAGGCCATGATCGACAACGACCGTCCCGGCGCCGGCACCTCGCCCTCCTATATCCTCTTCGACTCCCTGTTCAAGTGGCGCTACCCCATGGGCCCCCTGCTGCCCATGATTCCCGTCTGGATGCACCCGGCAGGTGTGCGCCGGATACTGGTGCGGGCGGCGAACTGGGATGAAATGGCGGGCAAACTTGAGCTGGACCCGGCGGTTTTGAAAGAGACGATCGAGCGCTTTAACGCCAACGCCCACCGGGGCGAGGACCCGGATTTCCACCGCGGTGAAACACCTTACGAGCGGCTTTTCGGCGACCAGAAAATCGGCGGCAACCCAAGCCTTATGCCACTGGAGAAACCGCCTTTTTTTGCATTTGCCGTGTACCCGGGGGATATCGGCACCAACGGCGGCGTTAAAATCGATGTCGACGGCCGGGTGCTGGATGGTGAAGGCCGGCCCATCCCGGGACTCTACGCCACCGGCAATATAACCGCCTCGGTGATGGGCAGGGCCTATCCCGGCGGCGGCGCCACCATCGGCCCGGCCATGACCTTCGGCTACCTGGCCGCCCGCCACGCCACGGACCCCGGCGACTCCTGACAATGCTCCCGCCCGATTCGCCCGGGCGGCATGCGGCGGCGAGATGCGCTACGCTTTCCAGAACTCTGTTAGGACGCGACCGGGGGAGCCTGTAGTGGGATTGATCGTCAACGGCCGCTGGGTGGACAAATGGTACGACACCAAGTCCACCGGCGGGGAGTTCAAGCGCCAGGAGAGCCGCTTTCGGCACTGGATCGGGGAGGACGGGGAGAGCTATGCCCCGGAAAGCGGCCGCTACCACCTGTATGTATCCCTGGCCTGCCCCTGGGCCTGCCGGACGCTGATCTTGCGCAGGCTCAAGGGGCTCGAACCCCACATCAGCGTCAGCGTGGTGAAACCCCTGATGCTCGAAAACGGCTGGGAGTTCGGCGAGGAAGGCGACCCTCTCTACGGCCTCGACTTTCTCTACCAACTCTATCTCAGGGCCGCGCCGGACTACGAGGGCCGGGTCACGGTACCCGTGCTCTGGGACAAGAAAACCGAAACCATCGTCAACAATGAGTCCGCCGAGATCATCCGTATCCTTAACAGCGCCTTCGACGGACTCACCGGCAACGACCGGGACTACTATCCCGACGATCTCCGGGACGCCATCGACACCGTCAATGAGCGGGTCTACAGGGACATCAACAACGGGGTCTACCGGGCCGGGTTCGCCACCACCCAGGAAGCCTACGAGACAGCCTATCGGGAACTGTTCGCGGCTCTGGACTGGGCGGAAGGCATCCTGGCCGACAACCGTTACCTGACGGGCAACCGCCTCACCGAGGCGGACTGGCGGCTGTTTACCACGCTGGTGCGTTTCGATGCCGTCTACCACGGCCACTTCAAGTGCAACCGGCAACGGCTGGAGGAATTCCCGAACCTCAGCCAGTACCTTCGCGACCTTTACCAGCATCCGGGCGTGGCCGAGACCGTGGATTTCCACCATATCAAGACCCACTATTACGGCAGCCACAAGACCATCAACCCAACCGGCATCGTTCCCGCGGGTCCGGAGCTGGATCTGAACCGCCCCCATAACCGGGAACGGCTGGCATAACAGCGGCAGCACTTAAGCGGCAATACAGGATTAAGGACTCCATGGAACAGAAGGCACTGACCCTCGACAATTTCATGACCGGCCTGCAGCGGCGAAATCCCGGCGAAAAGGAATTCCACCAGGCGGTTTACGAGGTCGCCCAAGACCTGATTCCGTTTATCCATGAACACCCGCGATACCGGGAAGCCCAGATCCTGGAACGCCTGACGGAACCGGACCGGGTCATCCAGTTCCGGGTCGCCTGGCAGGACGACAAGTGCAATATCCGCGTCAATCACGGTTTTCGCGTCCAGTTCAGCAACGCCATCGGCCCCTACAAGGGCGGGTTGCGCTTTACCCGAAACCTCAACCTCAGCGTGCTCAAGTTCCTGGGGTTCGAGCAGATTTTCAAGAACAGCCTGACCACACTGCCCCTGGGCGCGGCCAAGGGCGGCGCCAACTTCAATCCCAGGGGCAAGTCGGATTCCGAGATCATGCGCTTCTGTCAGACTTATATGTCGGAGCTCTACCACTACCTGGGCACCGAACTGGATATTCCCGCCGGCGATATTGGCGTCGGTACCCGGGAAATCAGCTACATGTTCGGCCAGTACAAGCGTCTCACCCACCACTTTTCCGGGGTGCTTACCGGCAAGGCCCTGGAGTCCGGGGGCAGTCATATCCGCAAGGAGGCCACCGGCTACGGCTGCGCCTACTTTATGAAAATCATGCTCGGCCACAACAACGAGCACCTGGAGGACAAGGGTTGCGTAGTCTCCGGCGCCGGCAACGTGGCGCTCTATTGCGCCCGGAAACTCATCGCCCTGGGCGCCCGGGTGCTGACCCTGTCGGATACCTCCGGCTTCCTCCATATTCCCGACGGACTCGATGACGACACCCTGGACGAAATCATCGACTGGAAAACCGGGAAGCGTGGCTCCCTCAAGCAGTTCGCCGAGAAGCGGAAAATCGAGTTCCATGCCGGCAAAAAGCCCTGGAGCCTGCCCTGCGACCTGGCCTTCCCGTGCGCCACCGAGAACGAAATCGATGAAGACGACGCCGGAAAACTGATCGATAACGGCTGCAAGGCCCTGGCGGAGGGTGCCAATATGCCCCTGACCGCGGGGGCCCACAAAGTGCTGCAGGACACAGGCATTCTCTACGCCCCGGGAAAGGCCGCCAATGCCGGCGGCGTGGCGGTATCCGGCCTGGAGATTGCCCAGAACGCCACGCGCCTGTACTGGACGCCGGAGGAAATGGACCACCGCCTTCAGGAAATCATGGAAAAGATCCACCAGCAATGCCTGGAGCACGGCCAGGGCCCGGAAGGCATCGACTATGCCAGGGGGGCCAATATCGCCGGCTTTACCAAAGTGGCGGAGGCCATGCTGGCCTATGGCGTTGTCTGACCGGACTCGACACTTTCAAGGGACTTGCTGCCACCCCCGGCGCAAAACCGTCATTACGCCTCTGCGGGACGGTTTTGAAAAGAACCGCCATGCCGTTTTCCCCTCATCCGGGCTACAATAGCCGCCAGCACCACTACCTTTGTCTTCAACGTCAACGGGAACCGAGTATGTCTTTTTCAATCCGCATCGCTGTCATCGCTGCCCTGGTCGCCATCGTTTCCGGTTGCACCTGGGTCAAGATCCCACCCGAAGCCAAGGAAGTGGCCATCGTGCCCGCCAAGTTCGTGGCGGACTGCCGGAAGATCGGGGTGGTATCCGCCAACACCGCGGACACCCTTGCTGGCATTCCCCGGGCTCGCAGGAAAATCGAGGAGGAACTGGACCTGCTCGCCAAGGAACAGGCCGCCGCCATCAATGCCAATACCCTGGTCAGAAAATCCATGGAGGGCGGCACCGCCGCCTACACCGCCTATTACTGCGAATAGATGGCGTTGCGCTGCCAGTGATCCCGCATGGCCGCTATAATGAGGGCCACTGACTCAGCACTGAAAAGGCATCATGAAACAGGACGAACTGAAACAGGCCGTGGCCAGGGCCGCCGTGGACTACACCCTGGGCCGGATCGAGGATGACAGCGTTATCGGTATCGGCACCGGCTCCACCGCCAATTTCTTTATCGATTTGCTGGCCGGCCACAAGCTGGATTTCGCCGGTACCGTGGCCAGTTCCGAGGCCTCCGCCGAGCGCCTGAAGAAACACGGCATCCCCGTCTGGGACCTGAACGCCGTCAACGAGATCACGGTCTACGTGGACGGCGCCGACGA
>DGNJ01000057.1:9407-26771 GCA_002388905.1 Cellvibrionales bacterium UBA4495 | reverse complement strand
TGACCCGGGAAAAAATCGTCGCCGCCGTGGCCCGGGAATTTGTCTGCATCGCCGACGAAAGCAAATGGGTGGACTATCTGGGCACCTACCCCCTGCCGGTGGAGGTGATCCCCATGGCCCGCAGCCACGTGGGCCGGGAACTGGTCAAGCTGGGCGGCGACCCCGTCTACAGGGAGGGTGTGACCACCGACAACGGCAACATCATCCTGGATGTACACCACCTGTACCCCATCGGTTCGGCGGGGGAACTGGAGGAGACCATCAACAACATCACCGGCGTGGTCACCAACGGCCTCTTCGCCCGCCGACCCGCGGATATCCTCCTGCTTGGCACCGCCGACGGCGTCAAGACCCTCAGGCCCGAATAACGGCAAGCGGCCCCTGCCGGACTATGTCGAAGACCAGGCTGGGGACAAGCCGGCTCTAGGGGCCAACGGTTGAGTCCACCGCATCCTTACGCCGCCAATACCAGGCCAGCCCGGCGCCGGAAAGGTTGTGCCAGATGCTGAACAGCGCCCCGGGCAGTGCCGCCAGGGTGGAAAAATGCTGCGCGGCCAGGGTGGCCCCCAGCCCGGAGTTCTGCATCCCCACCTCGATGGCAAGGGTCCGCGCCTGGGCTTTTGGCA
The DNA here is from genome assembly GCA_002388905.1 of Cellvibrionales bacterium UBA4495. GTDB lineage: Bacteria > Pseudomonadota > Gammaproteobacteria > Pseudomonadales > Porticoccaceae > DGNJ01. Next base: position 26,145 of record DGNJ01000057.1, on the reverse strand, counting down.
GCCGCAGCAAACGCCCGCCGCCGTAACCCAGCGCCAGGCCCAGCAGGTTGTGGGCCATCACGGCCGCCATCACCAACAGGCCACCGGCAAGGACGTGCTCGCGATTCAGGGCGACGATAATGCCAATCACCACCGCAATGGCGATGACCGACAACAGCGGAAAGAATCGTCGCGCCCCTTCCAGTCGGTGTCCCAGCCAGGTGTTGAGAATTGTGCCCGCCACCACCGGCAACAAAACCACCTGCACCAGGCTCACCAGCATGGCAGCCACCGGCACGGGGATAGTCGCACCCAGGTACAGGTCGACAAGCAGCGGCGTTACCACGACAGCGGCGAGGGTGGATACCAGCGTCATGGTCACCGACAGGGCCACGTCCGCCCGCGCCAGGTAGCAGATGACATTGGAGGCAGTGCCCCCGGGGCAGGCGCCGACAATCAACAGTCCGACCCAGAGCTCCTGCTGGATAGGAAGCACCGTCGCCACCAGGAGCGCGGCCAGGGGCATCAACAGAAACTGGAGCACCACACCAATGGCCACCACCCGGGGTCGCTCGGCGATGCGACGGAAATCCGCCAGGGTCAGGGTCATGCCCATACCGAACATAATCAACATCAGCAGCGGCACGATCCAGCTATCGAAGGCGAGCCAGGGCACCGGAAACAGCAGTGCAAGGGCCGTGGCCAGCAGGGCCCAGATGGGGAACAGGCGGGTCAACCCGTCGGTCATTGGCAGGTTCCGTTATGATTCTTCAGACAGGGATAGTGTACCTACCGGACACAAGGGGAATCTAACGGGAATGGCACAGCCTTCCACAAGTCCGGTGACAGGCGGAAGCCAAGGTTCTGGAACCTGCCGGGGTGAGCGGGAGGGCTAGGAGGCATGGGCGTTTAATTCCCGCAAGCGGGGCATCACTTTGTTCTTGAGAAGCTCCAGGCTCTCCCAACCGACGTCCGGGGAAAGCCCACCCACCAGGGGCGCGAAATTCAGGGGATTGTGATTTTCCATCAGGACCGAGGCATTGGCCACCACCTCGTCGGGCGTCCATACGGGATAGAGTCCGGAGGCGCGAACTTGCTCCGGTGTGGAAATATTCCTGAAGGCATTATCCCAGCCCGCTTCCGCCGCCCATCTGGCGTAGGCCGTCACGGCATGGACCACGTGGGGCTCAATCCGGGCCCAGCCCTGGTCCGGGTCCTCGGCAATATGAATCCCTAATGGTGCTTCAAAGCCGTAGATTTTACCCAGTGCGCGGCCATGCTTTGTGCACTCCTGGGTATAGACCGGGAGCAGGCCGGAGGACAGTGGCGCCAGGCCGATGCCGAAGCGCGCCGCCCGCCGGGCGGTTGCCTCGACACCACCACCGGCCAGGAGAATCGCCTCCGGCTCTTGAACCGGCAGGGGGCGCACGAAAACCTCCCGGCCATCCGCCTCGAACCGTTCGCCCCGCAGGGCGCGCAGCAGAATATCGATGCCCTGATCGAGGAGTTTGCCACGATCACGCATCGATACGCGGAAGCGGGGGAACTCCGACGGCACATAGCCAACGCCGAGGATCACGTCCAGGCGGCCATTGCTCATCAAATCGAGAACGGCGATGCGCTCGGCAACCTTCACCGGGTCATGCAGGGGCAGAACCAGCGCACCCAGAGCGATCCGCACCCGCTCGGTGCGGGCGGCGATACCGCCACCCATGACAAAGGGCGAGGGCAGGTAACCGTCCTCGGAGCCATGGTGCTCGCAAAGCCCGATGCGATCGACGCCGATTTCGTCCGCATAAGCGGCCATGGCCAGCGCCTCGGCATACAAGGTTGCCGGGGGCGTGGCCCAGTCCGGCGCGCGCATGTCAAACTGGATTGTCGTATCGATCCGGGCCATTGGTTTTCTCCTGCCAGCGGTACTGCCGGTTATGGGCAGCGGATTACCGGGAATACTGTGATTTTTCAGGGTTTGGGGCTCGCGATGCAAGTTGTAAAAAAATCACCCCTCGCGCACAGGTACTCAATCCCGCAGTTGGGCCAGGAATTGATCCGCCTCCTCGATGGAGGCCTGCATGCTGGCGATCAGCCTCTCCACATCGGCATCGATGGAACGCACCTCACCTCGCAGTGCGGCGATGGCCCGGGCGTTAAGGTTGTGCTTGAGATAGAGCACGTGGTCCCGCAACGTATCCAACACCGGGTCGATGGATTCCTCGGCGTCGTGCATGGCGCTGTAGAGTTGCCGATACCGTTGCTCGGTTTCCCTTAACCGGCGCGCACTCTCGGCCTTGAGGCGCTGGTTGGTGTATTCCTCCAGTTCGTCCCGCCACTCCTCGAACAGCGCCCGGGCGACGTTGTCCACGGCTTCGATACGCTCGCGAATCTCCTCGGCAGCCGACATGCTCGCCCGGTACTCGTCGTCCAGTGCCTTATAGCGCTCCTCCAGTTCGCCACCGTCCACCGCCACCACGGACTGGAATTTCTCCAGGGCCGAGCGGAATTGCTCCTGGCCCTCTTCCTGGGATTCCCGGGCCTCCTCGACGCGGTCCACCAGGATATCCCGTTTGTGGACGCCGAGTTTCTCCCAGGCACCGTAATAGGCGGATTGACAGGCGCTCAGCAGGAGCGCCACAAAGAGTATTACCGAAATGCGAAGGGTAGCTGGCATTTTTATTACCTCAATAAACTTTGGCTGCTGCCGGCGTAGGAACAACGCAATAGCGGCAAAAACCCGCTTCGATTTTTTTGCCCATTGCAAAGGCTTGCTATACGTTTACTGCTGACAACACTTTCCTTCTTGTATTGGTGGGCACTTAACTGAGCCGAATGAACAAAAAACACAGCAATCGCCCGTGAGAGGTTTCAGCAAAGCATGACACTCCTGGCATTCATAAAAGTACTGGCATGCGTCAGTGGGCATTGTTTCCTGCTTTTTGTGGCCACATTCCGGACAAATAATAACTGATTGAAAAATTACGGCTGACATTGCCGGGCTCCCAGCGGTCTAACGAGATCCAAGACTGAAACGACGAACATGGGTAACGGCGCAGTATAGAATACCCAGGCGCCTCCGCTGTACTTTCAAGAGGCAGAAAGCAAGTAATATAGCCATGGGGCCAAGTAAAGCGTCACATCAAGGGCGGCATCCAGGGCTGTCGCATTGCATGACGCCTGGTGCGGTTCCCCTCGATGCCCCGAGAGAAGAACCTAAAGGGAAGTCACCACTAACCCTCCAGCTCCGCCCAGCGATCATAGCAGTCTTCCAGTTCCGCCTGCAGAGAGGCCAGTTCCTCCAATGTCGCTTCGATCACCCCCTGCTCGCCCTGATAAAAGCCCGGATCGGAGACCTGCTTCTGCACTTCGGTCATTTTGGATTCTAGCGCCTCGATTCTGCCGGGCAGGGCATCCAGTTCGCGCTGGTCCTTGTAGGAAAGTTTTTTGCGCGGCTTTTTTTGCCGGGCGGGCTCGCCCGGTTTTTCGGCGGGCTTTTCCGCGCCGGCACTGGCGGGCGCGGGCACCTTGGCGGGATCGCCGCCGGCGGGGGTGGCACTCATGAGAGTGCCGCCCCGGGCCACCCAGTCGCTGTAGCCGCCCACGTATTCACCGATTTTGCCGCCGCCCTCGAAGACCAGCAGGCTGGTGACCACGTTGTCCATAAAGGCCCGGTCGTGGCTGACCAACAGGAGCGTACCGTCGAAATTGACGAGGATTTCCTCGAGCAGTTCCAGGGTCTCGATATCCAGGTCGTTGGTGGGTTCGTCGAGCACCAGCACGTTTGCGGGCTTTGAGAACAGCTTGGCGAGAATGGCACGGTTCTGCTCGCCGCCGGAAAGGGCCTTGACGGGGGTGCGGATACGTTCGGGCGTGAACAGAAAATCCCCCAGGTAGCTGACGGCGTGGCGGTCCTTGCCATCGATGGTGATGAACTCACGGCCGCCGCAGATGTTGTCGATAAGGTTTTTTTCCGGTTCGAGCTGGTCCCGGAGCTGATCGAAGTAGGCCACCTCCAGCCTGGTGCCCAGGCGCACCTCGCCCTCGTCCGGGGTCAGTTCGCCCAGCAGGATTTTGAGCAGGGTGGTCTTGCCGGCGCCGTTGGGTCCGACGATGCCGATGCGGTCGCCGCGCACCACCAGGGTGGAAAAATCCCGGATCACGGGCCTGTCTCCGTAGTGGTGAGAGACGTGCTTTAGCTCGGCCACCAACTTGCCGGAAAGGCCGGCAGCCTCCAGTGAAAAGCTCGCCCTGCCCTGCTGCTCGCGCCGTTCGGTACGTTCCCGGCGCATGGCCTGCAGGGCCCGCACCCGGCCCTCGTTGCGGGTCCGCCGGGCCTTGATGCCCTGGCGTATCCAGGCCTCTTCCTGGGCCAGGCGCTTGTCGAACAGGGCGTTGGCCCGTTCCTCGGCCTCCAGTTGCTGGCGGCGGAATTCGAGAAAGCCCCGGTAGTCGCCGTCCCAGAAGTGCAGGTGGCCGCGGTCCAGTTCGACAATACGGTTGACGACCCGCTGCAGGAAAGCGCGGTCGTGAGTCACCAGCAGCAGGGCGCCCCGGAAATCCTTGAGCTGGTTTTCCAGCCATTCGATGGAGGGGATGTCCAGGTGATTGGTGGGCTCGTCCAGGAGCAGGATATCCGGATCGACCACCAGGGCCCGGGCCAGGCCCACGCGCCGGCGCCAGCCACCGGAGAGGTTTTTCATGCGCACGTCGGCATTCAACTCGAGCTGGGTGAGCACGGTGTCCACCTTTTGCTGGAGGGTCCAGCCATCCACGGCTTCCAGGTCGTGCTGGATTGCCTCCAGCCGGCGCAGGTCCGGGTCCGGGCGCTGGGTCAGCCGGTGATATTCACTGAGCAGGCGACCGGTTTCCGCAAGGCCGCCGGCGACCACCTCGTAGACGGTGCTCTCGTCGGCATCGGGCAGGGCCTGGCCCAGTTGGGCAATGCGCACCCCGGGCCGCAGCCAGCGTTCGCCGCCGTCGGGCAGGGTCTCGCCGGCGACCACGCGCAACAGCGTGCTTTTGCCCTCGCCGTTGCGCCCGAGCAGGCCGATATGCTCCCCCTTGCGCAGGGTCAGGTCGACATTGTCGAGGATATCCCGGGTGCCGTAATGAAGGGACACCTGGTTGAGCTTGAGCAGGGGCATAGGGCGGCAATCGACGGAATTGGCCCGCTATTCTACATGCCCGGGAAAAGATTGCCCGGCATTAGCGGGTCCCGATAAACAAGGCGGCATCCCCCGGCTATTTTTTCCGCCAAGCACCCCGGACCTTGACGTACTGGCCCGAGGGCGTTTTTTCGATGGCCTTCTTGCCGGCCAGGGCCTCGACGGTGGCCAGGTCGATGTCGTTGCTGCTGGCGATGCGCCGGTACTCGGCGCGCCGCTTTTGATTGATGGTATCCACCAGATCCCGGATTTCCGGGGTGGCGGCCACCACCGGCTCCAGGTAGCCGCTCTCGGTCTCGCCCACCAGGCCCTGGTCCTTGGCCTGCTCCAGGTCTATCGCCCAGGCGGGCATCACCGCCAGGAGCAGGAAACCCAGCAGCACGGCCACGCGCTTGAAGGGGTTGCCGGCGGAATAGCGGTTGGGGGCACTGTTCGCAATTGCCATCATGTGCTTTTTCTCCAGGGAAAAATCAGAAAAGCTCGCTGTCTTCGGAAAACAGCCCTTCGAGCTCGCGGTCCACCTTGACCCGAATCTCGTGGTCGATCTTGACGTTCAGGTTGATGGTTATGGGCTCCTTGGGCGGCTCCACGCGTACGGTGGGCGTACAACCCAGACTCGCCAGGCCGACAACCGCCAGAACCGTTATGCCAATCGCTTTCATAGCCACTCCTTTTGCGCCCGGTCGCCGGGCATTCGCGCCGCTACCGGCCGAGGCGTTCCTCGAGATTGTTGATCAAGTCGTCGGTCAACCGCAAGACCCGAAGCAATTCGTAGAGATTGTCCTCGACATTGATATTGAAATTCACCGTGCGACCTCTGTAAACGTCGGGATTATGTCCACTCAGGGCCACCTCCAGCAGCAGGTCGCCCTGCGGGCCCAGGCTGACGGTGCTGCCCAGGCGCTCATAGCGAAAATTCTCCAATAGCTCCAGGGTGGTGGCCAGTTGCGGACTCGAAGCCGCCAGGCCTTTTTCGGCCCCTCCCAGCGTATAACGGATAACACCCCCCGGCGGTTGACTCTGGACCGTGCCGCCGTCGATGACCACGCCATCCGCAGCCACCCGGATCGGCACCCGGCCGTCCAGGGTGCCGGTGCCGGACAGGCCCTTCTGGGGGTAGAGAGCGAGAATCGCAGCCAGGTCCAGGTTTTCCAGGTTGATGGCAAAGTCGTTGGCCCGGTCGGACAGGTCATAGGTGAAGGGCTCGGCCAGCGCAATACGACCGTCGAACAGCCTGCCGGCAGCCTTTTCGACCGCCACGCGGGCCGAAGCAAGGGACCGGCTTGGCACCAGTTCCGCAATCAGGGAAAAATCCGTCACGGCCGCTCCCATGTCGATCCGTTTCGCCTCCAGGGCCAGTGGTCGCGTCGAGCGCCACTGGTCATCCCCGCTCAGGGCCATGGAGAAGGTTGCTCCCTGCACCGCCGTGCCCGCCACGAGCCCGGTCATATTGTCCAGCACCAGAGCCGCTTCGTGGCGAAGCCCGGCACCCGGGGAGCGGATCAGACGATAAGAAACCGAGCCATGTCCTTCAGTGAGACCAACCTCGAAGGGCAGGGAAACCAGGCGGCCGAGGCGGTCGACCAGGGTGGACAGGTCGCTCAGCGCAATGTCCGCCGTTGCCGACCGGGGAGCACCCTCCCCGCCCAGTTCAACCCGCCAGTCGCCGGTCACGGCAAAGGCATCCTGGTCCAGGGTACCGGAAAAACGGGCACCGGATTCCCCGCGTTCAAATCGGCCGTCGACATCCAGCGCCGGCAGATTCCGGCCCCGCCAGTTGCCCTGCAGGCGACTGCGCCACTCACCGGATGCCGAGGCGCCATCGAGGGCCACCCCGCGCAGGTCCGCGCTCAGGGAACCGGAAGCGGAAGTGCCGGCGACGCTGGCCTCCAGGCGGGCGGCGGGCAACGTGGCACCGGCGTCTTTTAATGTGAGCGCCTCGTCCGTGTCAAGCTTCAGGGAAAACCTCAGGGGGCCCGTTACCAGGGAAGCGACACTTGCCGGGGTGGCCAGCAGCCCGGCAATCCGCAGCGGCGACAGGGGCGTAATCTTCAGGCTGCCACCTTCCAGGCTCAACCGGTGCTCGAGAGACAGGGAGAATTCAGACAGCCCGGTTTCAGGCCACCGGGGCACTTCCAGGCGATGGCGCATATTTCCCTGCAATGTCACACCGGCCAGTGGCGCCCCCCCCATATCCATCGAGGCCGGAAAGGACACGTCCAGGGAAAAACCGGAATCGCCGGCGAGGGGTGGCAATTCGTCGGGAACGATCGACCCGGCCCGTTCGGAATGGCTCGACAGGGCTGCCAGCCACTGGCGGAACGGTTCCAGGTGGATATCGCCGCCGGCGCTGTAGCGCAGGGGAGAACCGGGCCGCTCGGCCCCCGCCACAGCGCCGGTTTCGCGGACCGCAATACTGGCGATCTCGCTATCCTTGTCGCGCAGGGACAGGCTCAGGCGCAGGGGCAAGCCATCGGCTGTTAGTGTCATCTCGCCCAGGCCGGGCTCGGCGGTGGAGAGTGCGAGTTCTCCTTGCAGTGACAGTGCGCTCCGGTCGACTTCAATGCCGGGGCTCTGCAGGAAAAGCGTGGGGGTCCCCTGGTGGCGCAGGTCCACTGCGACACGGTTTAGCACCACCCTGTTGACAGGCAGACCGGGTAGCCAGTTTCGGGGTAGCAGGGGGGCGATGGCGACGGCACCGCGTCCTTCGACGGCGCCGGGTCCCTCCGGCAGGGTAACGCGGCCGCTGAGCGCGCCCACACGCACAAGCGCCAGTTCCCCATTGAGCAGGTCTCGCCAGCCATAGCGGATGGTCGCCTCTTGCACGGCCAGATCGAAGCGGATGCCCTCGCTCACCCCGGCCAGGGAAATGCGCTCCAACACCAGGCCGTTCCAATGCCAGCGGCTGGCGCCGATGGCCAGTGTCTCGATGCCGTGGGGCGCCAGATACGCGCGGGCCCCGGCTTCCAGCCAGAGGGGAACCTGCCTGGTCGCCAAAACGGCCAGGAAGGCAAGCAACAGCGCCACCACCACAGTCAGCGTGGCGCGCCTGGTTATTGTCGAACGTTTCGCCGGCACGGTCGCTAAATGGAAACCTGGTAAAGGGTCCTGGCACAGTCTAGCCTTAAAGGAGGGACGAAATCCTCTACTGAAAGGCTTGCCATTGCCGGAGGGTGTCATGAAAAACCGACTGAAACACCACAACGCCGTCATCGCCAAGCTCAACGAGATTCTCGAATCGGAGCTTTCCGGCGTGGTGCGCTATACCCACTACTCGTTCATGGTGTTCGGCTACAGCCGCATCCCGGTGGTGGAGTGGTTTCGCTCCGCCGCCAACGAGACCCTTACCCACGCCCACGAGGCCGGTGAAATCATCACTTATTTCGGCGAGCACCCCTCTCTCGGTATCGGCGGCCTGCTCGAGACCCACAAGCACGACATACGCGATATCCTCATGGAGTCCATGGACTTCGAGATCCGGGGAGTGAAGCTTTACAAGGAATTGCTCGACCTGGTGGAAGGCGAATCCATTTATGTGGAGGAGTATGCGCGCCAGAAAATTGCCGAGGAAACCGAGCACATCGGCGAGATCGACAAGATGCTGCGCCGGCCCGGGGATACCGAGCAGGCGGTGGAACCGCCCACCATATAGACCGCCCCGCGCACAGGGCTAAAGGCTTCTCGCGCCCATGAGCACCGTGGCGACCAGATAACCGGTATACCCGATATAGACGGCAAAAAGGAGGCCGCCCTCCAGCCGGTTGATGCGACCCGGGCCCCGGAAACCGTAGCTCATGGCGAACACTCCCAGGGTCAGCAGCGCCATCAGCGCCCAGTCGCGGTAGAGCACCACGGGCTCCACCGCCAGGGGATGAATGCCGGCGGCGATGCCCACCACCGCCAGGGTGTTGAACAGGTTGGAGCCCAGGACGTTGCCCACCACCAGGTCGTGCTCATCCTTGCGCAGGGCCACGATGGCGGAAGCCAGTTCCGGCAGCGATGTCCCCACCGCGACGATGGTGAGGCCGATAACCAGGTCGCTGACTCCCAGGGCCTGGGCAATGGTCACCGCGCCCCAGACCAGGATCCGCGAACTGACCACCAGCAGCACAAGCCCCACCACCAGCCATACCAGGGCGCTGCGTAACGACATGGGATGACTCGCCAGTTCAGCCTCGATTTCGGTACCGAGGATATCGTCCCGGCCCCGCATCCCCTGGACGATGGACCAGCCCATGACCAGGGCAAAAACCCCGAGCAGAACCGCGGCATCCCAGCCGGAGAGGTTGCCATCCCATAGTTGCCAGCCGGCAAGCAGCGTCACGGCGGCGAGGACCGGCAGCTCCTTGCGTATCACCTGGGAGTGCACGGCGACGGGGCTGAGCAGGGCCACCAGGCCGAGGACAAGGGCGATATTGGCAATGTTGGAACCGTAGGCGTTGCCCAGAGCCAGGCCGGGGTTGCCCGCCAGGGCGGCAAGGGCGGAAACCACCATCTCGGGCGCCGACGTGCCGAAGCCCACCACCACCATGCCGATCAACAGGGTCGGCATGCCCGCGTGCAGGGCCGTGGCCGAGGCGCCGTCCACGAAACGGTCGGCACTCCAGATCAGCAGCGCAATGCCCGCCACCACGGCGATTGATGCCAGAATCATGTACTGCCCTCTCCAGATCGAGGGCAGGATTCTACCTTCTTGAGGGGTTCGCCGGTACCGGCACAGCGAATATCGGCGGCACCCGGAATCAGGTACCCAGGGGGGCCATGGAGTCGAACATGTCCAGGGGCGCGATATTTTTCCGTGCGCCCAGGAATTCCGGCCGGGGCGGATGGCCACAGTAGGGTTCCAGCAGCGTATTATCCACGCTGTTATAGACGAAAAACAGGTTTGCCCTGGGCCAGGGTGACAGGTTCTTGTTGGACGCGTGCAGCGTATTGCACTCGAACAGGAGCAAGGATCCGGGCGGCCCCTTGGGCGCCTGGATACCCCCCTGAGTGGCCAGGTGGACCAGATCGGCCTGTTCGGGCACTCCCAGGCGCTGTACCTTGAGGGAGTTTTTCCAATTCTGCTCCGGCGTCTCGCCGACACAGGGCAAAAAATACTGGTGAGACCCCGGAATGAGCATCAGCGGCCCGTTGAATTCATTGTTGTCGGTGAGCATCAGCGACGCACTGACGGCGCGCATGCGGGGCATGCCGTCCTCCGCGTGCCAGGTCTCGAAATCCGAATGCCAGTTGAAGCCACTGCCCTTGAAGCCGAACTTGTCGTTGATCCGGGACTGGTGGATATAGACATCGCTGCCCAGCAGCTGGCGCACCATGCCCAGGATACGAGGGTCCCGGGTCAGCTTGTCGAAACGCTCCGACAGTTCGTGCATGGCGAAGACGGAACGCAGTTCGCCGCTGTCCGGGTCCTTGATCACCTTGTCGGAATTCATCAGCCCCTCATCCTGATGCATTTCTTTCAGGTCCTGGAAAAACGGCTCGATACGCTCCCGGGCAAAAAAGCCTTCGAACCAGAGAAATCCGTCACGTTCGTAGCGGGAGAGGGCCACCTCGTCCAGGGGACCTTGCCAGCGGGCCTGGTTTCTGGAATGGATCACGGGATCCAGTCTGGGGAACATGGACCTCGGCTCGGCGAGGCGACTGGGAAATGGATCGTATTGCTCCATTAGCTACCTCCGGGATGAAATCTGTCTGTTTCGATAACGATGACCGGCACCGTCGGCGTTCAGTCATCAACCCGAATGCCGGTGGCAATTGTCGCGACGGTTTTTTGTGGCCGGAACTCTGTCGGCGAGCGATTGTTAATCGCGATGTCTACAAGACTAGGACAGGAATCGAAACCTCTCCAATCAATAACATGCAGGAGGACAAAAAATTTGATCGCGGACACTGAAGCATTTTTTATGGCATGGGCCTGATGGAAATCAAAGGCGGTCAGAGAGCACCGGGGTCGGCAGTGGGAACCACCAACATAAAAGCACCCGGCATTGGCCGGGTGCTTTTTAGCGCAAGAGGCAGGCGCGGTCAGGCGTTCATAATTTTGAGCAGACCCACCAGATCATCGGCGTGCTCTTCCTCGGTGGCCAGGATCTCCTCCAGCATCCGCCGGGTGACCGGGTCGTCATTGTCGAGATAGTTGATGATCTCGCGATAGGAATCGATGGCGATCCGCTCGGCGATAAGATCCTCCTTGATCATCTCCAGAAGGCTCTCCCCCTCCTTGTACTCGGCATGACTGCGGTGGGTCAGGGTATCGGGATTGAAGTCCGGATCGCCGTCCAACTGGGTGATACGGTCGGCAATCTGGTCGGCGTGCTGCTGTTCCTGCTGCGCGTGTTCAAGAAACTCCTCCTGGGCGCCCTTGGCGTTGAGCCCCTCGGCCATATAGTAGTGGCGCTTGTAGCGCAGCACACAGACCAACTCCGTGGCCAGGGCCTCGTTGAGGATCTTGACGACGGTTTCCCGGTCGGCCTTGTAGCCTTCGGTGATGGCGCCGTTCTCGATGTGCTGTCGGGCACGGTCGCGAAGCGTCTGGACGTCCGAGAGAAAAGGTTTCTCTGCCATTGGGTTCCTCCTGATGTTGAAAATTAGCTGTTCCCGACAAAGGCGGCACGCCCGAATTCGGGAACGGAAAACATTTGGCCTTCAGCATAGTCCAGCCGCACGGGTAAATCCATTTGCTGCCGGCCGCGATTCCTGCCATCCCCGTATTCGTGCTATCGTCCGCACAGGTTTAACGCTCCTTACAACTCAAGGGAGCGCATGCAATTTTTTACCGGGTAAGGGTTTACCAAGGTACTGGCTGATCGTGAACGGCGAACAACTGCAACGACTCAGGAAAGGCGATCCGGAATTATTCGCGGAACTTGTCCGAGAACATCATCACAGCCTTATCGCCCTGGCCAGGCCCCTGGTCGGCCCCGGCGATGCCGAGGAAGTGGTCCAGAATGCCTGGCTTAAAGCCCATGGCGCCATCGACCGGTTCGAGGGGCGATCCGCCGTACGCACCTGGCTGAGCCGGATCGTGCTCAACGAAGCTAAAATGCTTTTGCGCCAGCGGGGAAGGGAAGTGTCCTTCAGCCATTGGGACGACAGCGAAAGCGGCGAACCCCTGGCGGACCGCTTCACCGACCGGGGCAGCTGGAAAAAACCGCCGGTGCGTTGGCACTACGATAGCCCCGACAGCCTGCTAATGAGCGACGAGCTCGCCGATTGCCTCACGCGCCTTTTGCACGGCATGCCGGTCAACCAGCGGGCGCTGTTTGAACTGCGCGATACGCTGGGCCTGTCTTTCGAGGAAATCTGTAACGAACTGGGTATCTCCGCATCCAATGCCCGGGTTTTGTTGCACCGCGCGCGGGGGCAGCTTTTCGAGTTGGTGGATCACTATCAGGAGACCGGCGAGTGTTGAAATGTCGTGAAATCGTCCGGGATGCGGACCGACTACTCGCCGGAGACCTTTCGCGGCCGCGAAAAATGGCCGTGCGCATGCACCTGATGATGTGCCGGCACTGCCGCCGCTATGTCCGCTATTTGCGTGCTCTTTTGGCAGCGATTCCCTTTATGCACGGCCCGGCCAGCGACGAGGAGGTCTCCCGTGTGATGGACCATATCCACGACAAACGCGGGGAGAACAGCGATTCCCGGGGCTGATACCGCCGGCGAGCGCTTGGGTGCCATTTTCCGGCTCGCTGTCGAACGGGAAACCGCCAAGCGCGCCGCCCGCTTGGCGCTGGTGGTTGGCCCCATACTGGTGGCGATCAACCAGGGCGACGTCATTGTCGGGGGCGAGTCTCCGGACTGGCTGAAAGCGGGACTGACATTTATCGTTCCCTATTGCGTATCCACCTGGACCAGCGTCGCCAAGGAAATGGCCGGGACAAAACCGGCAGGCCGCGGGAGTGACAGAAATGACCATTGAAAATCGCGTTGCCAATTCGCTGCTGCTGCTCCGTATTGGCGTCTTTATCGTTATGCTGGTGTGGACGCTCGACAAGTTCGTGCAACCGGATCACGCGGGCCTGGTTTACGAGAACTTCTACGGCATCGGCGGACTCGGCGCCGGTGCCTTCATTGCCATCGGCATCGCCGAATTGCTCCTGGTGTGCGCTTTCGCTGCCGGGTACGGGAAGCGCTTTACCTACGGCGCGGTCCTTGTCATTCACGCGATCTCCACCCTGTCATCCTGGCGGCAGTACCTGGCCCCTTTCGAGCACCTGCTGTTTTTTGCCGCCTGGCCCATGCTTGCGGCCTGTATCGTGCTCTACTACCTGAGGGACCTGGATACCCGCTGGACGCTCGACGGGGTCAAACACGGATAGCGTCCGGTTTTAACCTCCCGGCCCGCATTCCAGGCAGCGATCCTCCTGTCGTGGGCCCTCTTCCAGCCTGTAGCTGAGATCCTTCAGCGCAGTCCGCAATCCCTCTTCAACGACCGGATGGTAGTAAGGCATGGCCAGCATTTGCGACACGGTCAAACCGCATTCCGCCGCCCAGGCCAGCAGGTGGCCCGTGTGTTCCGCTGCCGGACCGAATATTTCCGCACCCAGAAAGCGGCCGCTGCCTCGCTCACCGTACACCTTGACCAGCCCCCGGTTTCTACCCATAACGCGGCTGCGGCCCTGATCCTCAAAGGAGGCTTTCCCTTCGGCATAGCGATCCGGGCACTGCTCGCCGAGCTCGGGCATTCTCAACCCCACCGAGGCCACCTGCGGATCGGAGAACACCACCGAGAAATCCACCAGCCTGTCGTTTTTTTCCAGATGGGGATAGCGGGCCGCATTACGGCCGGCTATGCGCCCCTCTTCGGCGGCCACATGGAGAAACGGTACCTTGGTGTTGGCGTCTCCCACCAGGAATATCGGGCTTTCGCCGCACTGCAGGGTACGGGGATCGACCTCGGGCAGGCCTTCTTCGTCCAGTTCCAGTCCGCTTTTTTCCAGATCGAGTTCGTCAATATTGGGGCGTCTGCCGGTGGCCGCCAGCACATAGTCGAATTCCTCGGTGATCTCCCCTTTTTGCCGATGGCGGTAAGTGATTGCAACACCATTGGCTACCCGTTCGACCTGTTTCACGTCCGCAGAAAGATCAAGATAGAATTCCTCGTTGAAGCATCGGCAGGCGTATTGACGGATTTCCGCGTCGCCAATGGAGGCCAGAGAGCCGTTGGTACCGAACATACGCACCTTCGCCCCCAGGCGACTCAGGGCCTGTCCCAGCTCGAGTCCCAGCACCCCGGGGCCGAATACCGCCACCGAGCCGGGGAGGGATTCCAGCTCAAAGAGGTTTTCGTTGGTAAGCAGTCGCTCGCCCGCTTCGCGAAGAAAGCCGGGCACATTGGGGCGCGCCCCGGTGGCAATCACGATACGCCCCGCTTCGATTTCCGTACCGTCGTCCAGGCCCAGCCGGTTGGTTGCCAGAAACCGCGCCCGGCCGGCCAGTTTGCGGTTGTCCGGTATGCGGCCCAGGGAATCCAGCACCGAGTCCACAAACCGGTCCCGCTCGCGATGCAGCCTGTCCATCACCGCTGCCCCGTCGATTTCCAGCTCACCCACCTGGATGCCGAACAGCGAACTGTGTCGCGCCCCATGGGCGGCGCTGGCGGCCGCAATCAACAGTTTGCTGGGCATGCAGCCGACACGGGCACAGGTGGTGCCCAGGGGACCGCTATCGATCAGAACGAGACTGTCCGTGTGGCGACTCGCGGCATTGTAGGCAGTCAGGCCGGCGGTACCGGCACCGATAATGGCGATGTCGACTTCGCGGGATGACATAGGTCCCTCCTGAAGTGTTTAATAACGCTGGTCTGCATACCCGGCCGCGTAACAGCCCATTTAAAGAAAGCATAGATCAGCCGGTGTCACCCGTCCGTCGCCAGTGCCAACTAATTTGTTGTAACAAAGCGGGCGGGATTTCATCCATGCTTTGGTTATAAACAGTATTGAACCGGAGCAATGCCATGGGAGCGACATGCAGCACCCAGGAGATCCTTTTCTCTGCCTCCGGAGAAAGGATTCGCCAACGCAGGAGGGGCCACCAGTGGAATTGATCCGAAGCAGGAATATGGAGCACCCGGACACCTGGCACTACACCAGCGACGGCGAACGCCGGGGCTATATCGATACGGTGCGCCTGCGGGAACTGTGGTTTCATACCGGCACCGCCTGCAATCTTGCCTGCCCTTTTTGCCTGGAGGGCTCAAAACCCGGTGACAACCGCCTCCAGTTGATGACCCTGGCCGATGCCCGGCCCCATATCGACGACGCGCTGGCGCTGGGAGTCGAATCCTTTTCCTTTACCGGCGGGGAGCCCTTTGTCGCCCGGGACATGCACCGGATACTGGATTACGCCGCCAGGCATCGCCCCTGCCTGGTACTGAGCAACGCCACGGCGCCCCTTCGCCAACGGCTGTCGCAGATCGCCCACCTGGCCGAAGGCCCCCATCCGGTGCGTTTTCGCATCAGCATCGATTACCCGGACCGATTCCGGCACGAGGCCGGGCGCGGCGGGGGGACCTTCGGCGAGGCTTTGGCCACCATGGCCGACCTGCATCGAATGGGATTTCCGGTGTCGCTGGCCCGGCAATGGGAAGCCGGCGAAGACACTCCGGCGGTGGAAACCCGTTTTCGGCAACTGTTTCGGGAGTACGGTATCCCCGAGGATACCCACCAGGTGTCCTTTCCCGATTTCCACGCACCCGGCAGCCAGGTGGAGACACCACAAATCAGCGAAAACTGCATGACCACCCACCACACCCCGGAAACCCGGGCCGACTTTATGTGCGCGTTCAGCCGCATGATCGTCAAGAAGGATAGCCGGACCCGTGTGTACGCCTGCACCCTGGTGGACGACGACCCGGATTACGACCTGGGCGCGAGCCTGGCGGAGAGTGTAGAGCAGCGAGTGATGCTCCGTCACCACCGCTGCTACAGCTGCTTCCGTTATGGCGCCTCCTGCAGTGAAGGCACGAGCTGAGTTCGGTCCAGGTCGGCCCTATCCATTACCATTGAGGGGCGTGATGGATCCAATTCACATCGACTGCGTCTAACCGGTAGCAGCCATACCCTGACGGGACGGAAGGACACCAAAATAATTTTTTATGTAACGAATGACGCGTTCCCGCATCCAAACAGGACGCAACGGTTTTCAACCACCATAAACGGAGTCAGCTATGAGCAACAAAACCATTAACAGCCTCAGAATTACCGCCGGGATCGCCTTTATGTCGTCTACCCTGGCCGCGCCCCTGGCGACTGCGGCCGACAATCCTTTCGTGGCCAACGATATCGGCAGCGGTTATCAACTGGCCGACAGCCACGCCGAAGGCAAGTGCGGTGGCGACATGACTGCCAAGGATGCCGAAGGCACATGCGGCGAGGACAAGGCCGCCAAGGATGCCGAGGGCACATGCGGCGAGGACAAGGCCGCCAAGGATGCCGAGGGCGCATGTGGCGAAGACAAAGCTGCCAAGGACGCCGAGGGCAAGTGTGGCGAAGGCAAATGCGGCGCATAACCACAGGGGTTATTGACGGTCGCCATTATGACTACTGATTTCGCCCTGTCAGGCGCCGGCCTCGGCCTGCGGCGAGCGATTATGG
>DGNJ01000057.1:896-9394 GCA_002388905.1 Cellvibrionales bacterium UBA4495 | reverse complement strand
TTGAAGTGGCGCCGGAAAACTGGATCCACGTGGGTGGCCGTTTCGGCCGGCGCTTTGCGGCCATGGCGGAACGGCGCCCATTCGTCTGCCACGGACTCTCCCTGTCCCTGGGCAGTACCGATCCCCTGGATATGGCATTGCTCGCGGATATTCGCAACTTTCTTCGCCAGTACGATGTACGGTGCTATACCGAACACCTGAGTTACTGCAGCGACAGCGGTCACCTCTACGACCTGATGCCCATTCCCTTCACCGAGGAGGCGATAAAGCATGTGTCAGGGCGTATCGCCCGGGTCCAGGATTTTCTCGGCCAGCGAATCGGCATTGAGAATGTCAGTTATTACGCCGCGCCCTCGGCCGAAATGAGCGAGCAGGTGTTTCTTAAGGCCGTGCTGGAGGAAGCGGATTGCGACTTGCTGCTGGACGTCAACAATGTCTATGTCAACGGCATCAACCACCGTTACGACCCCTACGACTTTATCGGGGGTCTGCCCGGAGAGCGCATCTGCTATCTGCACGTGGCGGGTCACTACGACGAAGCCGAGGACCTGAAGGTGGACACCCACGGCGCCGACGTGATCGAACCGGTATGGCAGCTTCTGAAGCACACCTACGGCCGGTTCGGGGCCGTTCCCACACTGCTGGAACGGGATTTCAACTTTCCGCCCCTGGCGACGTTGCTCGGCGAAGTGGACCAGATCCGGACCTTGCAATCGGGTTTCGCCGTGCCGGAGAAGAGTCCGACAGCAGCCAGGGTTTAGCGCCAAACGACTATCCCGCCGGTAGGTCCCCCGACATTCCCCGCTGCCGAAAACACCCCAAAAACAAAGGAGAAAACCATGTCCTTCACCGGTTGGCTTGCCCGAATCCACCAATGGCTCGACCTGACCCGGAAGGTCGATTTCCTTGCCCCCCTTTTGTTGCGCCTGTACCTGGCGCCGGTATTTATCGCCGCCGGTCTCAATAAAATCGGCTCCTTTGACAGCACCGTCTCCTGGTTCGGCAACCCGGAGTGGGGACTGGGCCTGCCGCTGCCGTGGCTGATGGCCTTCCTGGCCACCGCCGCTGAGTTGGTGGGTGGCTTCCTGTTATTGCTTGGGCTGGGCACCCGCTACATTGCGGTTCCACTGATGATCACCATGCTGGTGGCCGCCTTTGCCGTGCACTGGGACAACGGGTGGTTCGCCATCGCGCCTTCGAATCCCCAGACCAGCATGGCTCAACCCCTGGCGACAGTGGGCCTGCCCGGCGCCGAGGCAAGCCTGGAAAACAGCGAGGAAGTGGGCAAACGACTGGAGGCGGCCCGCAGCATTCTCGAGAAACACGGCAACTACGACTGGCTGACCGCCAGGGGCAACTTCGCGATCCTCAATAACGGCATCGAGTTTGCCGCCACCTACTTCATCATGCTCCTGGTCCTGTTCTTCCATGGCGCCGGCCGCTACCTGAGCTTGGATTTCTGGGTCGGCCGACGACTGGCTGGCGGTGCTATTCCTTCCGGGTCTTAAGGGAAAAGCGCTGCCCGCAGCACAACCAGAATGGTCCGTTTTTTCCTCGTAATCCTGTATTGTTATTGGAATGCCGCGATACCGGGATAATGCCCATTACGAGGACAATAGCATGGCCACAGCCTCAGCGGAGACCTCTGACATCACCTGGCTGCCGGCCCGGCAACTGGCTACTCAAATTGCCGACCGCAGACTCAGCGCCGAGTCCCTGATCCGGCAATGCCTGGATCGAATAAACCGACTGGACTCCCGGGTCCACGCTTTTATCACCCTGGCGGGCGAACAGGCCCTGGCCGAAGCCCGGGAAGCGGACCGGGCCGTGGCAGACAATCGGCATCTGGGGCCGCTACACGGCATTCCCGTTGCGCTTAAGGACGAGATCTGGACCCGCGATATCCTCTCCACTGCCGGCTCGCTGATTTACCGGGACTTTCTGCCCCGCCATGACGCAGCCATAGTCCAGCGGTTGCGCGCCGCCGGTGCCATCATTATCGGCAAGACCCAAATGCCGGAATTCGCCATGTGGCCCCGTTCCGTCAACCGGCTGGTGGAAGAAGCACGCAATCCTTACGACAACGGGCGCATCGCCGGCGCTTCCAGTGGCGGCTCCGCCGTGAGCGTGGCCACGGGAATGGTGCCACTGGCGGTGGGCTCGGACGGCGGAGGCTCGGTACGGATTCCCGCTGCCCTGTGCGGCGTCATCGGCCTCCATCCCACGCCCGGCCTGGTTCCCGATCAATACACTTTCAGCTACAGCCCCCACGCAAGCCTTGGACCCATGGCCCGGACCGCGGGCGATACCGCACTCCTGCTTCAGGTCATGGCGGATCCACAATGCAGGGCAGTGGACTATTCAGCGGTGCTGGCCGACGGTATCGAGGGGCTGAAAGTGGCCTGGACAGGCGATTTCGGCTGGATTCCTGCCGATACCCGGGTCATCGAGTCGGCCAGGAGAGCCGCGCTGCGGCTGCGCGAAGCAGGAGCCATCGTCGAGGAACCCACGGTTCAAATTGACGATATTTGGCCGGCGTTCAGTGTCTACACCCGGGGCTTCGCGCGCTATGAAGCCGGGGTCAGCGTTCCCTTTGTGCAATCCGATGACAACACCGCCAGGTGCCTGGCCAGCCCCGAGCTGCTCATGCCGGGGGTGGCGGATTTACTCTCGGCACCGCCACCTTCTGCCGCAGAATACCGGCGCGCCAAAGCCGCCATCGAGCGGGCCCGGGCACACCTGGAAACTCTTTTCGCCCGCTACGATGTTATCTGTTCTCCCACCATGGCGACCGTGGCGCCCCCCATCCCCGAGGGCTGGGGACATCCCTACGCCGACGCCCACATGGGTACGCACTACACCTCGGTGGTCAATGTCGCCCACGGCACCGCGGCTTCGTATCCCTGCGGACTGGTGGACGGCCTGCCGGCGGGCCTTCAGATCATGGCACCGGGTCGCCGCGAAGACCTGGTCCTGCGAATGTGCCGTGCCCTCGAGCTCATCCAGCCCTGGTCCCTGCGCCCGCCGGCGAATCGTTCGAAGAACACCCGCTGATAGAAGGCCGGGCTGCTACAGCCAGCGAAGGGGCGGCTCGTTGAAGGCGCCCAGTTGCTCGCGCAATTCGAGGATG
This sequence comes from Cellvibrionales bacterium UBA4495, assembly GCA_002388905.1. GTDB lineage: Bacteria > Pseudomonadota > Gammaproteobacteria > Pseudomonadales > Porticoccaceae > DGNJ01. The sequence goes on along the minus strand of DGNJ01000057.1, from coordinate 6,264 downwards.
TGCTCGCCCCAGTAGCGGGCGCTGTTGAACCAGGGAAATGCCCGCGGAAAGGCGGGGTCGGACCAGCGCCGGGCCAGCCAGGCGCTGAAGTAGATCATCCGCAGGGAGCGCAGGGCCTCGATCCAGCGCAGTTGGCGGGGATCGAAATCCCGGAACTGGCTGTAGCCGTCGAGCACCTCCGCGAGCTGCCGGGTCTGGCGCTCACGGTCCCCGGAAAGCAGCATCCATAAATCCTGCACCGCCGGCGCCATGCGCGCGTCATCGAAATCGACAAAATTGGGCTCGTCGTCCCGCCAGAGAATATTGCCGGCGTGGCAGTCGCCGTGGACGCGAATGAAGTCAGTTTCCTCCAGGGTTGCCATGGCCTCCCCGATCACCCCCAGCAGGTCACGGGTCAGTGAATCGTAGGCATCCGCCAGGTCCGGCGGAATGAAGTGCTCGCGAATATAGGCGACACTCTCGACGCCAAAGCTCGCCACATCGATCCGGGGCCGGTGGCGAAAGGGCCGGACAGCACCCACCTGGTGCATCCTCCCCAGGAACTTGCCCAGGGTATGGAGGTTGTCGAGATTATCCAGTTCCGGGCCATGACCGCCGCGCCGCGGATAGAGGGCAAAGCGGAAATCGCCGTCCCGGAACAGGCTGCGGCCGTTTCCGTCCCGCCAGGGTGCCACCACCGGCAGATCGTGGCCGGCCAGCTCGAAACAGAATTCGTGTTCCTCGAGGATCTGATCGTCCGACCAGCGTTCAGGGCGATAAAACTTGGCGATCACCGGCGTCGCTTCCTCGATGCCCACCTGGTAGACCCGGTTTTCGTAACTGTTCAGGGCCAGCAGGCGGCCGTCGCAGAGGACGCCGCAGCCTTCCACCGCGTCAATAATGCGGTCCGGCTTGAGGTCGTCGAAAGGATGGCTGTTCAAGACTCTCCTCCCCCGGAAGCGTTTTTTCCCGGTCCGCGTACCACGACAACCGATGTCTCCACACGCAACTGGCCGTCCAGTTCCGCCCGCAGGCTGTCGCCCTGGGCGAGAGGACCGACCCCCGCGGGTGTTCCGGTGAGCACCACATCGCCGGGAAGCAGGGTAAAAAAACGGCTGATATAACAAAGCAGTTCGATGACCGGGAAAAGCATCTGGCCACTGTTGCCGGACTGGACCCGTTCGCCGTTGCGCACCAGCTTCAGGCTGAGTGAATCCCAGCCGCTCACCTGGCCAGGATGGAGAAACCGGGACAGCGCACAGGAGCCGTCGAACGCCTTGGCCTTTTCCCAGGGCTGGCCCGCGGCCTTCAGTTCGCTCTGCAACTCTCTCAGGGTGAAATCGAAAGCCAGGCCCACGCCGGCGATGGCGTCACGGGCCTCGGCCGGCTCGCAGCGCCGCAATTGCGTGCCGACCAACACCGCGATCTCGGTTTCGTAGTGCCAGGTGCCGAGACTGGCATCAACGCGAATGGGCTCTTCCATGGCCACCAGGGCCGTGACGGGCTTTATAAAGAGCACGGGCTCCGGGGGCCTTGCGTTGCCAAGCTCCCGGATATGATCGGCGTAATTGCGACCGACACAGACTACCTTGCCGGGCGGCAAATCGGCGTCTGTGCCGTCCTCGAAGCGATGGCGATAAGGGGCCTCAGAAAAGGCCACTGGCGATTTCCCGGCCATCGTTAAACACCAGCCAGCCCTTGATGATCCGGTAGATGAACCAGAGGCTCACCAACAGGAGTACCAGACCGCCCACCCCCACCGGCAACAGCAGGATGCCAATGATAGAGCCCAGCAGCGTGAACCAGAACGTCTTGATCTGCCAGTCGAAATGGGAGGCCAGATAGGTCCCCCGCACGTCGTCCCGCTTGAGGTAATTGATGATAACGCCGGCAAATGCGGTGATGCCGATAAGCAGGCTCAGCGCCTGGAGAATATAGACCGTCAGGGCCAGGTTCTTCTTTTCCCGCGCCACGGTCGACGACCCCATGTCCGCTTTTTCCGGTTGATTTTCCATCACCTTTCCTCCCGTCAGTCAAAGATCTTGCCCGGGTTCATGATACCTTCCGGGTCGAATATTCGCTTAATTTGTTTCATTAATTCGATTTCCCCGGGCGAACGGGAAAAATGCAGTGTGTCTTTCTTGAGCAGGCCGATGCCGTGCTCGGCGGAAATGCTCCCGCCGAACGCCTCCACCCGCTCGGCCACCGACTGCCCCAGGGACGCACATACGCCGGCAAACCGATCCGTGGTCCAGTCATCGGGCTTAAGGACATTGAGGTGGATATTGCCGTCGCCCAGGTGCCCGAACCAGACCACCTCCAGGCCAGCGAAGCGGTTCGCCATCAATGCCTCGATATCCCGGACAAATGCGGGCATCGCCGCGATGGGCACCGACAGGTCGCTTTTGTAGGGCGCCCGCGGCGAGAGGCTCTCGGTGATGTTTTCCCGCAGGGCCCAGAGGTTGGCGGCCTGGGTCTGGCTCTGGGCCAGCACGCCGTCGCGAACGCCGTGGTCAGCGACGCAATCCTCGAAAGCGGCCAGGGCATCCCGCTCGTCGGCATCGCCACCACGCTCGAATTCCACCAGTGCATAGAAGGGAGTCTCGTCGGCAAAGGGAGACCCATTGCCCGTGCGCTCAGTCACCGCCGCCATGGCCCGGTGGCTGAAAAACTCGAAGGCTGTAAGCGTAAGAGCGGCCTTGAATCGATGCAGGACTTCCGGCAGGGCGGCAAAGTCCGCCACCGACAGCACCATGACACCCAGGCCCCGGGGCGGGCGGGTCAGTGCCAGGGTCGCCTCGCAGATGATCCCCAGGGTTCCCTCCGAGGCGATAAACAGATGGCGTAGATCGTAGCCGCTGTTGTTCTTGACCAGGCCCCGGTTCAGGTCGAGTTGCTCGCCGGCGCCGGTGACCACTTTCAGGCCCCGGACCCAGTGCCGCGTGTCCCCGTAGCGTATGACCTTGATACCGCCTGCGTTGGTGGCGATATTGCCGCCGATACGGCTCGATCCCGAGGACGCGAAATCCACGGGGTACATGAGGTTGTGGCGCGCGGCCTCTTCCTGCACGGTCCGGGTGATGGCGCCCGCCTGGCAGGTCAGGGTTTCAGCCACCGGGTCCACGTCGATAATCCGGTCCATCCGGTCCAGGGCCAGTACCAGTTCGCCATTGCAGGCCATGGCACCGCCGGAAAGCCCGGTGCGTCCACCCGAGGGGACAATGGCAAGGCGCCGGCGATTGGCCAGTTGCACCACCTGTTGCACCTGGTCGGTACTGCCCGGCAACACCACGGCGCCGGGTCGCGCCTGCCAGAAGGTTGTCCAGTCCCGACCGAAGGGTTCGCACTCCCGAGGATCAACCAGGACCCGGCTCGCCCCGACGATGGCCCGGAGTTCGGCAATCAGTTGCGGCTCCATGTCACTCAGTGTAGCCGGTCAGGCGCCGTGAAACCCATGGCATCGAAGATGCTCTGACGCAACTCCCTGCGTTCGTTGACCAGGTGATGACCCGCGCCCTCGATAAGGCGGATACGGGAGTTGGGGAATTTGCGCCGGAGCTGGCGCAGGTTGTAGCGCCATGCCAGGGTGTCGTCGTCGTCGCCCTGGAGGATGGTGACCGGGTGGTCGCAGGGGGGCATGGCCTTGAATTCATCGACCCAGGCTTTCATGGCGCCGATCCAGAGCAGCGGCATTTGCCGGCTCTGGAGGGGATCCTTGTCGACGAGGAAATTGGTGAATTCGTCGTCGCCGGAATTGGCCAGGAATTTACGGGGCACGGCGTCCCGGAAGCGGTGGACGAGGAAATAGACAAAGCGATTGAACCACCATAACCGCGGTTCCACCAGCGGTGCCAGCAATACCACCCGATCAAACTCGGTCCCGCCCTCCTCGAAAAGGCGCTTGAGCAGGATGGCACCGCCGGTGCTCTGACCCACGGCGGAAACCGGACCCGGCAGGCACCGGCGGACCTCGGGCAGGAATGCGTCGAGAACATCCTGGTAGTGATCGAAACTTTCGATGGCGGCCCGCTCGCCGGTGGACAGGCCATGACCGGGCAGATCAAAGGCCACCACGGCATAGCCCCGCTCCAGGAGGTAGCGGATCAGGTGCCGGTAAAGGCCGACATGGTCGAAATAGCCGTGGACCACCATGACCGTGCCCCGGGCCTCGCCCTCGGGCAACCAGTAGTGGCCCGCGATCCGGTAGGAACCGGCTTCCAGGCAACCCATGCCGTGAAAAACGCCGGGGAGAGCATCGGCATAATCAATACCGTAGAATTCCAGGTAGGGCAGGAACCCGGGGCATTCCCGGGCGGCCCTGTCCCTGGCCGGATCGAAAGTCAATTCCGGCAGGCAGCGTCGCAAGCGGTGCAAATCATCGAGGCTGATCGCCGTCATGCCAGAACCTTCACAGGTCAAGCCCCTGTGGACGGTAACAGGACAATGCGGAAATATGGCCGTCCGGTCCCGCCGGGGAGCGAAGCTCTCCCCGCCATCAATTGACCTTGGGGTCCAGCTCGCCGCTCTCGTAGCGTTGATACATGGCCTCGAGGCTCACTGGCGCGATCTTCGAGGCCTTGCCGGCGGTACCGAACGCCTCATAGCGGGCCACGCAGATCGCTTTCATGGCGGCGATGGTTTCCTTCAGGTACTTGCGCGGATCGAACTCGCTCCTGTTCTGGGCCAGGAAGCGACGCACCGCCCCGGTGCTGGCCAGCCGCAGGTCGGTATCGATGTTGACCTTGCGCACTCCGTGCCTGATGCCCTCGGCGATTTCCTCCACCGGCACACCGTAGGTTTCACGGATATCGCCGCCGTACTCGTTGATAATCTCGAGCCAGTCCTGGGGCACGGAGGAGGAACCGTGCATCACCAGATGGGTGTCGGGAATGCGGGCGTGAATTTCCCTGATGCGGTCGATGGCCAGGATATCGCCGGTGGGCGGCCGGGTGAACTTGTAGGCGCCGTGGCTGGTGCCAATGGCTATGGCCAGGGCATCCACCGCCGTGCGCTTGACGAAGTCGGCGGCCTCTTCCGGATCGGTGAGCATCTGGTCGTGGGTGAGCTTGCCGGCGGCGCCAATGCCGTCTTCCTCGCCGGCTTCGCCGCTTTCCAGGGAGCCCAGGCAACCCAGCTCCCCCTCCACGGAGACACCGCAGGCGTGGGCCATGTCCACGGCGGTGCGGGTAACCCGGACGTTGTAGTCGTAGTCCATGGGCGTCTTGCCGTCCTCGCCCAGGGAACCGTCCATCATCACTGAGGAGAAGCCCAGCTGGATGGAGCGCTGGCACACCGAGGGACTGGTACCGTGATCCTGGTGCATAACCACCGGGATATGGGGGAATTCCTCCACGGCAGCCAGGATCAGGTGGCGCAGGAAGGGGGCGCC
>DGNJ01000057.1:160-833 GCA_002388905.1 Cellvibrionales bacterium UBA4495 | reverse complement strand
TCTGTTCCAGGTTGTTGACGTTGAAGGCGGGCACGCCGTAGCCGTATTCGGCGGCGTGATCCAGCAGTTGGCGCATTGATATCAGGGCCATGGGTTTCTGTCCTTTGAGTTCGTCAGTTTCAATAGTGTTCGAGGTGAATTCTCAACCCGGGTTGTTCGAAATCCAGCCCCGGGTCCGGAATCTGAAGCCGGGAAACAGGTCGCACGGCGCCGACCGTGAATCGGCTAGATTCCGACTTCCGGCTTCCGACAAAACAGTCCGGCGTCAACCCGCCGCGCGTTCTTCGAGCACCGCCACGGCGGGCAGTTTCTTGCCCTCGACGTATTCGAGGAACGCGCCGCCGCCCGTGGAAATGTACGAGACTTTATCAGCGATGCCGTATTTGTCCACCGCCGCCAGGGTGTCGCCACCGCCGGCAATGGAGAAGGCATCGCTGGCGGCGATGGCCTCGGCCAGGACACGGGTACCGCTGCCGAACTGATCGAATTCGAAAACTCCCACCGGTCCATTCCAGATAATCGTGCCGGCGGCCTCGATAATGGCTTTCAGTTCCGCCGCGCTCGAAGGCCCGATATCAAAGATCATGTCGTCATCGGCCACCGTGTCCACCGGCTTGGTGACGGCCTCGGCGGTTTCGCTGAATTCCTTGCCCACCACCACATCCACCGGCAG
>DGNJ01000057.1:0-121 GCA_002388905.1 Cellvibrionales bacterium UBA4495 | reverse complement strand
CTTGCCCACCGGCTTGCCGGCCGCCGCCAGGAAGGTATTGGCGATACCGCCGCCGACAATCAACTGGTCCACCTTGCCGGAGAGGGTTTCGAGCACCTGCAGCTTGGTGGACACCTTGGAG
>DGNJ01000105.1 GCA_002388905.1 Cellvibrionales bacterium UBA4495 | reverse complement strand
CCCATCGATTACCTGGACTTTGCCTCGCCGGTGTCCGGGCTCGGTTCCAAGATGGGCTTCGACGCCACCGGCAAGTGGCCCGGCGAGAGCGACCGGGAATGGGGCACGCCCATCGCCATGTCCGAAGAGGTGGTCAAACGGGTGGAAGAACGCTGGCAAAGCCTGGGCATTATGGGCGAGACGGAAAGGACATCCGACGCCTGACGGGCGTTATTCCCGGTACCAACTGCCGTCCGCTTCCCGGACCAGCCACTGGTGTGAATACCAGTAATACTCCCCCGGCGCGCCGGCAACCGGGGCGGTGCAATTCACCTTGGCCCGACCCGCCGACCAGAATTCGGGCAGATCCACGACCACCCGCACCGGGCTGTCACCCTCCCGCTGCACTTCGAGGCGCTCGCCCCGGGCACTGAAGCAGGCCAGTTGATCGGGATTGAAGCCCGCGCCTTCGGGGACCGTCAGGGTCAACCGCAACCGGCCGGCAGCCTCGCCGGCCCGGCGTACGTGCTCGCCCCCGTCCACCTCGAGCAGGGGCAGCGGCCGGGTATGGACGCTGGTGGCGAAGCGTTCCAGGTCGGCAAACGTTCCGCCCAGGGGAAAGCGGGGTACCGCCAGGGTGTCCACCCCGGGCCCGACGGCACCTGACTGCTGGGCGAGCCCCACATAGCCGAGCCTGTCGACCAGGGCTCGCAGCATCTCGTCATACTCGCCATAGGGGTAGGCGAACAGTTCTGGTAGCGCTCCGCCTGTGACAGCGGCCAGTTCTTCCTGCAAACGGGACCGGGCCCGCTCGATATCGGCACTGATCCGCTTCGCCCATTCTCCGGTCGACTCCCCTTCCCGCCGCCTGACCAGGTGATCATGGCTGTGGCTGTGGTTGCCTATTTCAACGCCCGCAGCGGCCATTTCCCGCAGTTGCTCCCAGTCGAGGGCATTGCTGTAGCCGCGATCCACCGCCTCGGTATTGACGAAAACCGCAAACGGCCAGCCGCGCCGGCGCAGCCGAGGAAACGCCTCGGTATAGATGGATTCATAGGCATCATCGAAAGTAATGGCGACGGTATTGTCGGGAACCGGTTTACCGGCGACGAGGCTGGCCAGCAATCGGCTCGGCCGCCACACCCGGAAGTCGTTTTTTTCCAGGTAGCGAAGGTGCTCTTCGAAGGTGGCGGGGGTCACACTGGTACTGGCCGGCGTATCCCCGCTGACGTGGTGATAAAGCAGAATGACACCGTGCTCGGCGGCACCGGCAGGGGGCCAGGGGGCGAAACAGAGCAGGAGTCCGAGCAGACAGGCTTTCACGATTCATCCTCCGACCGGTTCCGGAAGCGGTGATACTGGCGGATCATCGAGCGCACCTCGGCGACATAGGCACCGCGCCGCTCCGAGTAAAACATCAGGCCTTCGGCAAGGGCGAGCGCCGTGGGCTCTTTCCCGCGCTCGCGCAGCTCGCTGCGAATCCGGCGCAGGCCGCGATAACTGCGATGGCTGTTGAGGTTGTTGACATAGGCGGCGACGGCGTCGGCCACTGAATCAAAAATTCGCACTTCATGGCTGGCTCCCCGCGGCCGGCGTTTGGGAACGAGGCCGCAGCCGCGCTCATAACACCATTGCCCGAACAGGTTGTTGGCCGCCACCGCGTACCGTGACCGGCCCCAGCCGGACTCCTTGGCGGCCTGCACCAGGGCGAGGGGGGCGGGAACTGCGTCGACCCGCGTTTTCAGGGACTCGATAGCCTCGGTCCGCTTATCCGGTTGCCACTGGACGCGGTACTCAGCGGCCAGATTGCGCAGCCACCGCCGATCCCACCAGCACAGGCCACCGCTGGCCTGGTGGCGGGCGGCAATGTCCAGCAACCGGCGACGATCTTCGGCGATGCGCGCATTTTCACGCTCGACAATGGGCTCCAGGTAGTCAAAAAAGGCCTGCTTGCGCTCCTCGACAACCGTATAAGCTGTCATATCCGGCAGGGACTGGCCTCCGCGGTCCACGCGCAATAGCCAGGCCAGCGCCACCAGGGCCAAAAGCAACAGGACGGCCCAACGCTGTTGGGGGCGTCGACTCATTGGGCTACCTCCCACACTAACGCTCGCGGATTCCCAGGGCGGCCAGGGTTTCGACATCCGGGAAGCCGTCGGCTACCAGCCCGCGACTGCGCTGGTAGCCCTGGAGTGCATTGCGCGTCTGCCGGCCGATAATGCCGTCGGGGGAACCGGCATCGAAGCCGCGTTCGTTGAGGCGACGCTGGAGTTCCGTCACTTCGTCACGACTCAGGGCGGGGGTCTGGGGGGGCGCCCGACGCAAGGGGCCGCCGCCGGCGATGCGATCCGCCAGGTGGCCAACGGACAGGGCATACCACTGGGAATTGTTCCAGCGCCGGATGATGTCGAAATTCGAAAATACCAGGAACGCCGGCCCCGCGTGGCCGGATGGCACCAGGATGGCAGCCTCCTTTTTACCGTCCGGCTTACCATCCGGCAACGGGCGACCGTCGGCGAGACGCACACCGGTATCGCGCCAGGCGGACACTGGCCGCTGGTTGCCCGGACCGGTCCGGTCATAGGAAAAATCTTCCGGCAGCGACACTTCGTAACCCCAGGTCTCGCCGGTGCGCCAGCCCAGGCCATCGAGGAAATTGGCGGCGGAGGCCAGGGCATCCCGCTCGCTGGACCAGAGATCGACGCGGCCATCCCCGTCGCCGTCCACCGCGTAACGCCTGTAGGTGGAGGGCATGAACTGAGTGTGGCCCATGGCCCCGGCCCATGATCCCTTCATGGCCGGCGGCGACAGGGAATCCCGGTCAACCAGGCTCAGGGCGGTGAGCAGTTCGCCGGTGAAATAATTGCTCCGCCGGCGGTCGCAGGCGAGGGTCGCCAGGGAATCCAGGACCGGCATTTTGCCGGTATAGCCGCCGAAATTGGTCTCCATGCCCCACAGCGCCACCAGGTACCTGCCGTCCACCCCGTATTGGGAGGACACCTGGTCCAGAAAGGGTCGCAGTTCCCGGTACAGCACCCGTCCGCGGGCAATGCGAAAGGGCGTCACCCGGGCTTTCAGGTACTCGGCAAAAGTCTGGGTAAACTCCGGCTGGCGCCGGTCCAGTTCGATGACCCGGGGCTGGTAGCGCAGCGCCGGAACCACCTCCTTGACCACGCGGTTCGACATACCCCGCCGGCTGGCCTGCTTCTGGATATCCTCCAGGCAGGCACGGAACGATGCCTCGTCGGCCCGGGCCGGGCCCTGGCCAAAAAGTGACGCAAAGAGAATGACGGCAATAAACGGCGTTCGCATAAGGACTGCACGACAAACAACTGCTGGCCGTCAATGGTAGCGGACCCGCACCCGGGAGGCCATCCAAAAAAGTCCGGTCCGGCAAAGATCAGGCGGCGGCGCTCGCCGCCGTTTCATGGCGAAGCAGCCACTGCTTGCGAGGCAATCCACCGCCGTAGCCGGTCAGGGCGCGGTTGGCACCCACCACCCGGTGACAGGGAATGACCAGGGTCAGGGGATTCCTGCCGCAGGCCGCCCCCACCGCTCGGGTCGCCCGCGGCCGGCCTACGGCCCGGGCAATGTCGGCGTAGGTGGCGGTTTCGCCGTAGGGGATACGGGCGATGGCGCGCCAGACCGCCACCTGGAAATCGGTACCCCGCAATTCCAGCTCGCAGGAAAAGTGCCGGCGGGTGCCCTCCAGGTATTGGGCGATTTGAGCCCCGGCCGGCGGTGGGTCTACCTCGTCGGCGTCATTCAGGCGCAGTCGGACACCGGACAGGGGGCCATTGTCCTGCGGCGATGGGCGGTCGCCGTAACTGACCTCGACAAGGACGTTGTCAGGTCCAGTCACCACCTGGATATCCCCCAGGATCGGGTGATTCAGGCAATCGCGTCGGGGCATGGTAACCTCCTTTGTGGCCCACGGCCTGGGCCTCAGCCCAGGTTGGTCTCCGCCCTGGGGCGAAAGCCATACCGTTGCTTGAGCCGTTCGCCGGCAAGGTAAATGGCCGGCACCATCAAAAGTGTAATGCTGGTGGCGAAAACCACCCCGAACGCCAGCGATACCACCAGCGGCTTCAGGGCCGTCGCGGCCGGGGATGGCTCCATCAGTATAGGCATCAATCCGAAAAATGTCGTCAGCGACGTCAACAGGATCGGCCGCAGGCGATCCCGCGCGCCGCGCTTCACTGCATCGACCATGGCCGTCCCCTCGCGACGCAGGTTGTTGATCCGGTCCATGAGCACGAGGTTGTCATTGACCACCACGCCGGCGGTGGCCAGCACCCCCAGGGCAGACGGCATGGAGAAAGCCATACCCATGACCAGGTGTCCGACAATGGCCCCGGCAATCCCGAAGGGTACCGCACTGAGAATAATCAGGGGCTGCCAGTAGGACTTGAATTCCACCGCCAGCAAGAGATAGATGGCAAACAGGGCAAAGCCCATGCCCACGTAGAGCTGATCAAAAAACTCGATCTGTTGTTCCTGTTCACCGCCCACGTCCAGGGTCACTCCGCTAAAGCGGGACTCCAGGGCTTCCTTGTGGTTGCGCAGGATCGACAGGAATATCTCGTTGGCCGAAACCCCGCCCTCAAGGACATCCGCATAGACATACACGACCCGCTGCCGGTCCACCCTCTCCAGGGTGGTGTAACCGGGCACGAAATTGGCGGTGGCCACCTCGGTGAAGGGAACGGCGGTGCCATCATCGAGGCGAACCCGCATATCCAGGAGGGTTTCAATGCTGTCCCGCTGGTCGGCGGGATAGCGGACCATCACCTTGACGTCCTCCCGGACGCGGGGAATGCGCTGGGCCTCGGCACCGTAGAACGCGTAACGAACCTGGTTGGCGACATCCGCCAGCTCCACCCCCAGGGTCTCGGCGTAGGGTTTCAGGGCAACGCGGATTTCCTGGCGTGCCGACTCCAGGCTGTCGCTGACACCGACCACACCGGCAAAGCCCTCCAGCCGGGCCTGGAGATAGCGGGACGCGGCCGACAGCTGGTCCAGGTCCCGGCCCTTGAGGCGGAACGACAGATCCCGGTTGCTGGCAAACGGCGAGGCGGCGATGGTGAATGTTTCGGCCGCGGGGATTTCCCCCACCGCCTGCTTCCAGCGGGAGGCGATTTCAGTACCGGTCACCGAACGTGCATCGCTGGGCAGGACGCTGGCCTTGAAGGTCACCTTGTTGTCCTCGACAAAGGTAAAGCTGTCCTCAATCACCGAACGGCCGTCATGTCCTCTCATCCCGGGATCCCGGCGCAGGGTGTCGAGGCCCGCCGCCAGCCGGTCGCGCACGCCCCTGACATGGGAAAAGGCGGCACCTTCCTGCATCTCAACGGTGGCAGTGATTACCTCCAGATCGAACTGGGGCGTGAAGCGCATGGGCAGCCAGCCGCCCACCGCCAGGGAGAGGGCGATCATCAGGGCCGCGAGGAAGGAGGCGACAGTAGTGCCCTGGTGCCGGAGGCACCGATCCAGCAGGGGTTGATAGATATGGAAGCTGAAATGATTGAGCCCCCGGGTGAAACGCTGCCGCACTGCCCGCAATGCCTTACTGAACCGGTTGGCCGGCGGTTTTTCCGGCGCCAGATGGCGCAAGTGGCTGGGCAGGATCAGCAGGCATTCCACCAGCGAGAAAGTCAGTGCCGCAATGGCCACCTGGGGAAAAGGCATGAAAATCTGGGCGGCGGCACCGGGCAGGCTGAGCATGGGCAGGAACACCATGACCGTGGTCAGCACGGCGAGGATAATGGGCTTGGCGACTCCCGCCGCGCCCTGCCAGGCCGCCGTCGCCGGCGCCTGCCCGGTCTCGTTGGCAGTGTAAATGTTCTCGCCCACGACAATGGCATCGTCGACGACGATCCCGAGGATAAGCAGGAAGGCGAAGGTCGAGACCATATTGATGCTCAGATCCATGACCGGCATCACCCACAGTGTACCCAGGTAGGCCACGGCAATGCCGGCCGTGACCCAGACCGCCAGGGCGGGACGCAGGAACAGCAGAAGTAACATGAACACCAGCAGCAGTCCCTGGACGGAGTTTTTCACCAGCAGCTCCAGGCGGTCCCTGACCAGGTCGCTGCTATCGTCCCAGACCTCGACCCGGAAACCCGGGGGCAGCGTTTCCTGCCACTTGGCGATAAAGTCGCGCACCACCGTGGAGGTGCCAATCAGGTCCGGATGCTCCCCCGCTATCACGGTCAGCTCGACGGCGGGATTGCCGTTGTACTCGACGACAAAATTTTTCTCCTGGAAGGTATCCCGGACACTGGCGATATCGCCGAGTGTCAGCTGAGCGCCATCCGGGGAGGCGACCACGGGCAGGTTCTCGAAATCCCGGGCCCGGTAGTCCTGCCCGTAGATCTGGATCTGCATTTCGCCGAACTCACCGCGCATTTGCCCGGCGGGCAGGTTGACGGAGCCCTCGCGGACGACATTGGCGATATTGTTGAAAGTCAGACCATACTTGCGCAGGGTCTGTTCGCCGACCTCGATGCTCACCACCGAATCCCGGACACCGCCAAGCTGGACGCGACTGACCCCGGCCAGGCGGTTCAATTCCTCCTTGAGGTCCTGGGCCTGGGCCTTGATGGTCTGCTCATCGGTGCCTCCATAGACCACCAGGCTCAGCACTTCCTTGCCCATGGTCAATTCCGAGACGACGGGTTTCTCGGCATTGGCCGGGAAGGTGCTGATGCCGTCCACCTGGTTTTTGACCTCGTTGAGCAACTGCTGCACATCCCAGTCGTCCAGGGCGAAGACCCGCACCGATCCCAGGCCCTGAGAGGCGGTGCACTGGACTTCGTCGATGCCCTCGACGTCCGCGATCGCCTCTTCGATTTTCATGCAAATCTGTTCTTCCACTTCCAGGGGACCGGCACCGGGGTAAGGCACCTGAACCTGGACCACGCCGGTCTCGAAGTCGGGCAGGAATTCGTTGTCGATACCGATGCTGGAAACAATGCCGCCGACAATAAGTATCAGCATCAGCAGGTTGGCGGCCACCGGGTTTTCGACGAACCACGGAATGATGCGCTTCATTCCGTGCCACCCCCGTCTCCGACCGGTACCGGCTTATAGACCGCACCGCGCTCGATAAACGCGGGAGGCGATACGACAACCGTGCGGCCCGCTTCCAGACCGCGCGCCACCAGGGTTTCGCCGCCAATCTGCAGGACCTCGACGGGCACCAGGCGAAGCCGGTTGTCGGCGTCCAGAACCATGACCTTGTCGGTTTCGTAAAGGGACCGGCGGGGTAACACGACAACGTCCTCGTAGGGATTGCTCTCGATTTCCGCCTCCACAAAAGAACCGGCCACCAGGGGCGGATGGGTTTCGTCCATCTCGTAGGCGTGCTCCACTTCCACCACCGCATGATAGAAGCGGGTCTGGCGATCCACCACCGGCTCGATACGCACCAGTTTGCCCCGCCACCGGAACTGGCGGGAAGCCACCCTGGTCTTGAGGGTGACCGCCAGGGGATGCAATTCCCGGGCGTCGGATTCGAGGTTAAGCAGCATCATTTCCCGGGCCGAGAGCGGCAGGCGCACTTCCATCACGTCCGTGGCGAGAACCCGGCCGATGGTAGCGCCGGGGGCCACATACTGACCCAGGTTGGCATCCACCTCAATGACGCGACCGTCAAAAGGAACGCTGATACGGGTCCGCTCCAGATTGATACGCGCCTGCTCGACGGCGGCCTCCGCCGCTTCCACGGCCGCCTCGGCGGCGGCCAGCTGTGGCTTGCGCAGGAAGAGTTCGTTGGCGTCCTCACTGCCCAGTTCCCGCCACTGGCGACGGGCCTCCCGGGCGCGGCCCCTTTCCTCGGCCAGGGTACGCCGGGCCTCGGCCAGGGTGCGCCTGGCCTGGGCAAGATCAATGCGGATATCGCGGGGATCGATGCGCACCAATACGTCGCCGGCCCCGAAAAAGCCCCCGGCGGCAAAGCTTTCCGCCACCTCGACGAGGGTACCGCCCACCTGGGCCACCAGATCCACCTCGATTTTGGGCCTGACGGTGCCCTGGCTCTCCACCACGATGGGTTTATCCACCAGTTCCACGGTGGTCACCCGCGCTGGCGGCGGCGCCATTGCTTCCTCGCTCCGGGGCGGCGGCTCGGGCCTGCTGATGACAATAAGCACCGACACCAGGATACCGAGCGCCAGGATTGCCAGAGCACGCAAAAGATTCCTTTTTATTACGGCCAAGCCCAAACTCCCTGCCATGATTGATTTCGGCGTCCATCCTAGCCAGCGGACCCGGCCTTGTGAACATTGCTTTCAATTATTTACATAACGCCTGCTTACCCAACGCGTTGGGCCCCGGAACTGTCATCGAAATTTAACAGTTCCGTTATATAAGTGTCACAGAGCCGATCTAGGCTGACTGCATGGAAAAGACACTGCAAAAAACCCTGCAACTGCTTCACCGGTACGATCTCCTGGTGTTTGGCTGGTGCATGGAGCGCAAGCACCTGGCCGTGCTGGCGCGCATCGCCCGGAGCGTTTCCCGCACCGCCGACGGTTACGGGTATCCCGCCCTGGCCCTGTTGGCCTGGTGGCTTGGCGGGGAAAGGGGCGCTGCCTTCATGGCGACACTGGCCCTGGCCTTCGGCCTGGAGCGCCCACTCTACTGGACGCTGAAAAACGGCCTGAGACGCAATCGGCCAAGCTCGGTGTTACCCGGTTACAACAGCTTTATTATCCCGTCGGACCAGTTCAGCTTCCCCTCGGGGCACACCTCCGGCGCCTTCCTGACCGCCACCGCCCTGGCGCTTTTCTATCCGGGCACCGCGCCACTGGGCTTTACCTGGGCGGTGCTGGTTGCCGGCTCCCGGGTCACCCTGGGAGTCCACTTTCCCACCGACACCCTGGCCGGCGCCCTGATGGGGACGACCCTGGCCTGGTGCGCGGCCGTGTGGATAACCTGATGCGCATCCTCTACGGCATTCAGGGTACCGGCAATGGTCATATCACCCGGGCCAGGGCCATGGCCAGCGAATTTGACAAAGCAGGACTGGCGGTGGATTTTCTGGTTTCCGGCCGGCCCCGGGACCAGCTTTTCGATATGGGCGGCTTTGGCGATTTCAGACACCGGGACGGGCTCACCTTCGCCGTTAGCGATGGTCGGATACGCCCCCTGGCAACAATGGTCAAAGCCAGGCCCCTGGCTTTTCTCCGGGACATCAGGCGACTCGAACTGGAGCGCTACGACCTGGTTATCACCGATTACGAGCCCATCACTGCATGGGCCGCGCGGCTGAAAGGCATTCCCTCCATCGGGCTCGGTCACCAGTACGCCTTTGAATACCCGATTCCCCAGTACCGCGGGAGCGCGGCACAACGGACAATCATGAGACAGTTCGCTCCGGCCCGGCGCAAGCTCGGTGTGCACTGGCACCACTTTAACGCGCCCATACTGCCCCCGATCGCCCCCGTGGGCGGTCGCAACAGCCGGCTGGAAAAGGGTCTTATCATTGTCTACCTCCCTTTCGAGTCCACCGCCGCCATCAGCTTCCTGCTCAATGCCTTCCCGGAATACCGGTTCAGCATTTACCACCCGGATGCGCCCGGTGTCCCGGATGGCCACATGACCTGGCACAAGCCCCAGCGCGAGGCATTCCAGGATGAGTTGCACCACTGCGAGGGCGTGATCTGCAACGCCGGGTTCGAACTGGCCAGTGAGGTACTCCAGCTTGGACGGAAACTCCTGGTCAAGCCGGTACACGGCCAACCCGAACAATATTCCAACACCCTGGCCCTGGACCTGCTCGGCTACGGCCACACCATGCACAGCCTGGACGCCGCCAGGGTCTCGCGCTGGCTGGACAGCGCCGAAGGCGCGCGGGTGATCTATCCCAATGTCGCCAGGGGCATCTGCGAATGGCTGGCAGCCGGCGCGGTGGCGGATATCGGCGAACTCTCCCGCTCCCTCTGGGACCGGGCCATCCTGCCGGAGATCACTCCCGCGACAGTCTCCACGGAAGCCAGAGACGTTTCACCGGAACTCACCGATGACAACGCAAGGAGTCATGCCCATGGCCACTACGATTCCCCCTGAAACGGTCTCCGTCAACGCCGCCTGGCTTTCCGATCTGCACCTGGGCTACCGGGGTTGCCGGGCGGAATTCCTGCTGGACTTCCTGAACAGCGTCAGGACCCGGGTCATATACCTGGTGGGAGACGTGGTGGATTGCTGGGCCCTGCGCCGGCAGTTCAACTGGCCGGCCAGCCACCACGCGGTCCTTCGCAAGCTGGTGGACCTGGCCGACAGCGGTGTCAGGATCGTCTACATTCCCGGCAATCACGATGAGCAGGCCCGCGACCTGGCGGGCAGGCAGCTTCTCAATATCGACATCGTCAACGAGGCCACACACCGAACCGCCAGCGGCAAACGGCTGCTCATGGTGCACGGGGATCAGTTCGACAGTGCCGTGCGCTGCAGTCTGCTGCACCGTATCGCCGGTGACCTGAGTTACGACTTTCTGCTCTTTCTCCACCGATGGCACAATCGCATCAGGGCCCGGATGGGACTCCCCTACTGGTCACTGGCCTACTACATCAAGAACCGGGTCGGCAACGCCCGGGCGGCCATCGAGGCCTTCGAGGTCGCCGCCGCCGCGGAAGCCCAGCGGCGGGGCTTCGACGGTATAGTCTGCGGCCACATCCACCAGCCCGAGATTCGCACTATAAACGGCCTGCTCTATTGCAACGACGGCGACTGGGTCGAGAGCTGCACCGCCCTGGTGGAACACCGGGACGGGCACCTGGAACTGCTCCACTGGGGCGATCTCCAGGGCGCTTTCAAGTGCGAGCGGGGTGCCGCCAACGACGAGACCGCCGGCGAAATTCTGCGTCTGCCGCCCCGGCACTCGACAAAAACCATAAGCTGATTCGGCTGGCGAGCTCCCGGCACCGCTTCTATACTTTCTCTCCCTCTTGCGGAAACCATTTGCAGGGACGAGCGAGCCCGCCGTTATTATCGTCAGAGAGAAAAAGCAAAAATGTTCAAGGACAAGCGGGGATCCCGAAGGCAGACTTTGCAACCGGCCGTGCTGGCCGGCGCCTTGGCCATGTCTCTTGCCACGCTTGCCGATGACGGCAAGGGCACCCTGACCCTGGCTCTGGAGAACGACCTGTTTGCCAGCGGTGGCGACGAACACTACACCCACGGTACCGAGATCGCCTATGTGAGCGACACCTATATGCCGGGCTGGTTCGAACGGGCCGCGGCGCTGTTGCCCTTCCACGACAAAGACGACGAAACCCGCTTTTCCTGGTCCCTGGGCCAGCAGATGTACACCCCCGACAACCTGCAGGCGGAAACGGTGATTGCCGACGACCGACCCTACGCCGGCTGGCTCTATACAAGCCTGGGCCTGGTCAGCGAATCCAGGGAATCCGGCGATCGCCATGTGGATACGGTGGAGTTGGTGGTGGGCCTGGTGGGCCCGGACTCCGGCGCGGAGAATACCCAGAAGGCGATCCATAAAGTACTCGATTCGGATACGCCGAAAGGCTGGGACAACCAGCTGGACGATGAAGTGACCGTCGACCTGCGCTACCAGCGGGAGTGGACCATCACCCTTGTCGACGACCACCTGGACATGCTCCCCGCCACGGGTTTCACCCTGGGCAGTTCACAGCGCCGCGCCCAGGCGGGGCTGACCCTGCGGATCGGGGACGGCCTCGACGCCGACTACGGGCCACCCCTGATCCGGCCCCGCACGGTGGGCAGCCACTATTTCAGGTCCCCGCAACCGTTCTACTGGTATGTTTTCGCCGGTGCGCGGGGCCAGTACGTGGACTACAACATTTTCCTGAACGGCAATCGCGACGGCGACAGCCACAGCGTCGAGCCCCGGGAATGGGTGGGCAGCGTCCAGGCCGGAGCGGTGATGGGCTGGGACGGCTGGCGCATTTCCATCACCAATATCTTTCAGAGCCGGGAATTCGAAAAGCAGGACGACCCCGACGAATTCGGCTCGATCGCGGTTTCCTACCGCTTCTAAGGCGCCGGCACCGATGAACCTGGACTGGCAGCAGATCTGGATACACCTCTACCAGCTGGGTATCGCCTTTGCGCTGGCCCTGCCGGTGGCGTGGGACCGCGAGGCCCGCAGTCGCGGTGCCGGCCTGCGCACCTTTCCCCTGGTGTCCCTGGCCTCCTGCGGCTATATGCTGATCGGCATGCAGGTTTATGAGGGATCGCCGGCGGAAGCCCGGGTCATGTACGGGATCATCACCGGCATCGGCTTTATCGGCGGTGGCGCCATTCTCAAGAACCGGGACCAGGTAACGGGTACCGCCACCGCGGCAAGTATCTGGAATACCGGCGCTATCGGTATCGCCGTCGCCTACCAGCGTTACGAAATCGCCCTGGTCCTGAGCCTGATCAATTTTCTGAGCTTCCAGTTTTCCCGGCCTTTCAAGAACCGCGATACGGACTGACAGGATCAGACAGCCAGCAGTGTCCGCGCCGGGTCGACGGATTCGGACAACCTTGACGGATCCGGGGTCGCACAGCCGGCCCGGCCCATACCGATATAGTCCAGGCCGAATCCCGCAACAACGGCCGGATCGAAGAGGTTGCGGCCGTCAAAAATCACGGGGGTGGCCAACGCCTCCCGAATGGCAGCAAAGTCCGGCGCCCAGAAACTTTTCCACTCGGTACAGATGGCCAGGGCATCCGCGCCCTTTAGGGCGGCCTCCCGCGAAGCCACCAGCTCGAGACCGGGACGATCGCCGTACAGGCGCCGGCATTCCGTCGCGGCCTGGGGGTCGTAGGCACGCACCTCGCCGCCCATATCCCAGAGGGCTTCCATGAGGGACCGGCTGGGTGCCTCGCGCATGTCGTCGGTACCCGGTTTGAAAGCGAGCCCCCAAAGCGCAATGACCCGGCCGCGCAGATCACCGCCGAAATAGCGGTAAATCTTATCGAACAGGCCCTGCTTCTGGCGCTCATTGACTTCGCGCACGGCGCGCAGCAGTTGGGGGCGATACTGCGCTTCCATGGCGGTAGATTCCAGGGCCGTCACGTCCTTGGGAAAACAGGAGCCGCCAAATCCGCACCCCGGGTAGATAAAGTGATGGCCAATGCGGGGGTCGGCCCCGATCCCGCGCCGGACATGTTCGATGTCGGCACCGACACGTTCGGCGATATTGGCCATTTCATTGATAAAGCTGATCTTGGTGGCGAGCATGGCGTTGGCCGCGTACTTGGTGAGCTCCGCGGATCGTACATCCATGACCATGAGCCGCTCCCGCTGGCGGTTGAAGGGAGCGTACAACTGGCGCATCAGTTGTTCCACCCGGAGGCTGTCGGTACCCAGGATGATTCGGTCCGGTTTCATAAAATCCTCGATGGCTGCGCCTTCCTTGAGGAATTCCGGATTCGAGGCCACTGAAAAGGGAATCACCAGCCCGCGCCGGGACAGGGCTTCCAAGATGGCGGTCCGCACCCTCCCGGACGTGCCCACGGGCACCGTTGACTTGGTGACCACCACGGTCTCCTGCATCATGTGCTCGCCGATCATTTTTGCCGCCGCCAGCACCTGACGCGTGTCCGCGTCACCATTCTGGCCCTGGGGCGTACCGACGGCGATAATGATCAGGTCCGGATCCGCCAGCACCCCGGACGGATCGGCCGTAAAACGAAGTCGGTCACGCTCCTGTTCACCGGCGATATAATCCTCCAGCCCCGGCTCGAAAATCGGGCAGATCCCCCGCCGCAAGCCGTCGATTCGCTCACTGTCGATATCGAAACAGGCCACCCGGTGGCCCACATGGGCGAGACACACACTGGTCACCAGTCCCACATAACCGCTGCCCATTACCGTCACCTGCATAACCTGTCACCTGTAGTTGCCCTGGATAGCCGACAGTCTGGGCAATCTCTATGACCGGAATATGGCAGGCTTCCGGCTCCGGTTCTTGCCGAGCCGCCATTATCGGTTAAACTGTGCCCCGGTCCGCTGTACAGACTGAGGGGATTGCACGTGTCACTGTTCATCCTGCAAAACCAGGCCGGGGAGTTTCTCAACAAGCACCTGGAATGGGTTCCCGGCTGCGACGCCCGTGACGTCTTCCACTCTCCCCATAAAGACGTGGCACTGAACCAACTGGTCGAACTCACAGCGCGGGACACTGACCTGAGAGCCCGGGTGGTAGCCTGCGAGGTGGACGACAAGGGCCTGCCGCGGCTTTCCGCCGCCCGGAGCGCGGCCTGACTTTTACGCGCCATCCTCTACACAAGGGATTTACAAGGTAGTCGCTCTTGCCCACTAGCCACCGTGCAATGCGCCTTCTGGAGGCGCCTGAAAATCGTCGATTGCTCACCGGAATCCGGCGCGGCATCGAAAAGGAAAGCCTGCGGGTATCCCCCCGGGGAAAGCTCGCCCAGACACCCCACCCCCGGGCGCNNCGGGCGCTGGGCTCCGCCCTTACCCACCCCCGAATCACCACGGACTATTCCGAAGCCCTGCTGGAACTTATCACTCCCCCCCTGCACGACACCCGGCAGGCCCTGGATACCCTGCGCCGCATACACGCCTACGTGTACCGGCACCTGGACGACGAACTGCTCTGGGTGCACAGCATGCCCTGCGTCCTGGGCGATGATGCCTCGATTCCCGTGGCCACCTACGGCAGTTCCAATATCGGCAGGATGAAAACCGTCTACCGCCTGGGCCTCGGCCATCGCTACGGCCGGCTCATGCAGACCATCGCCGGCATCCATTACAACTGGTCGGTACCCGACGAACTCTGGCATCTCCTGCAGACAGCAGCGGGCGACAGCCGGAGTTTCCAGGCCTACAAGACCCAGCGCTATTTCGACCTGATCCGCAATTTCCGTCGCCTGACCTGGCTGTTGCTCTACCTGTTTGGCGCGGCACCGGCGGTCTGCCCCTCCTTCGTGGCCGGACGGGAACACCACCTGGAACCCTTCGAGGGCAACGCCCACACCCTCTGCGCCCCACTGGGCACTTCCCTGCGCATGGGCGACCTGGGCTACCAGAGCGATGCACAGTCCTCGCTGGTGATCTGTTACAACGACCTGGACAGTTATATCGACACCCTGCGGGACGGACTCTCCCGCCCCTACCCCCCTTACGCCCGCGTGGGCACCCGGGACGAAGACGGCAACTACCGGCAGTTANNCGCAAGTCCTTCGTCAAGGATCGGCCCCATGCGCTGCAGGCCTTCGACGAGGGGTCGCTGTACCTGCCCCACGCCACCTCCCTGCGCATGGGCCGGCTCGGCTATCAGAGCGACGCCCAGAGCAGCCTGCACATCTCCTACAACAGCCTCGACCAGTACGCCCGGTCGATGCGGGAGGCGCTGACCCGTTCCTACGAGCCCTACGAGAAGATCGGCGTGAAGGTCGACGGCGAGTACCGCCAGCTCAACACGGCCCTGCTGCAGATCGAGAACGAGTTCTACAGCACCATCCGCCCCAAACGCACCACCCGCACCGGCGAAACCCCGCTCAAGGCCCTGAAGGAACGGGGCGTCGAATATATCGAGGTGCGCTGCATCGACCTGGACCCTTTCATTCCCGAGGGCATCGGCGAGGAACAGATCCATTTCCTCGATATTTTCCTGATGCACTGCCTGCTCGCCGACAGCCCGGAGACCGATGCCGATGAAAACGACAGGATTCGGGGTAACCAGATGGCCACGGTCTACCGGGGGCGGGACCCGGCGCTGACCCTGGAACGCAACGGCGAAAGTATTTCGGCACGGGAATGGGGACGTGAAGTCATGACCGACATGGCACCGATCGCCAACCTGCTCGACCGGGCCAACGATACCGGTGCCTACGCCGACGCCCTGGCGGCCATGCAGCGACGCCTGCAATACCCGGAAGAAACCCCCTCCGCCCGTATCCTGGCGGCCATGCGCCGCGACCAGGTCAGTTATTTCCAGTTGGCGCTTGACCACGCCCGGACCCACCGGGATTACTTCCTGGCGCAATCCCTGACCGCCGAAGAGGAAGAGGGCTTCCGGGACATGACCGAACGCTCCTGGCACGACCAGGAGGAACTGGAACAACGTGACCGCCAGGATTTCGAGAGTTTCCTGCGCGACTACTACAGCCAGCACGCCCTGTGAACTATCTCGCCCACCTGCTATTGTCGGGCGCCGACCCGGACGTGCAGGTCGGCGGCCTGCTGGGGGATTTCGTCAAGGGGCCCCTGCGGGAAACTTACCCCCCGGCCATTGAGTTCGGCATTCAACTGCACCGCCGCATCGATTCACTGACCGACGACCAGCCCGCCTTCCGAACGGCGAAAAGCCGGCTTTCCCCCGGGTGGCGTCGCTACGCCGGTATCGTCCTGGATATCTACTTCGATCACCTGCTGGCCAGTCGCTGGGAACACCTCCACGACCAGGCACTGAGCGATTACTGCGCAGCGTTTTACCACCACCTTGCGGTCCGTAAGCCATTATTACCCGCCGGCGCCCTTCGCTTTGCGGAAGCCGCGCCGCGGGTGGCCTGGCTGGAGAGCTATGCCTCCACCGAGGCGGTGCCCATAATGCTGACCCGGGTCGGCCAACGCCTCCGGCGGCCCGTTCCCATGGGCGAGGCCTGGCCGGAACTGGAAGCCAACCGGAAAGCCCTGGAACGGGATTTCGAGGAATTGCTGCCAGTGCTGCTAGAATTTGCCCGGCGCGAAAGAAACCGGTTTTTCAATCAGGAGCTTTGAACGCCATGCCGCGATCCCGCATCACCTTCCTGGCCATGGCCCTTTTCTGCCTCGGGCTGATCCTCGTCGCTCTCTATATGCAGGAGGTGATGGCGCTCTATCCCTGTTATCTATGCCTCGTCCAGCGGTGCTTCGTCGTCGCAACCGGGGTCATCGCCCTCGCGGCTTTCGTACACAACCCCGGCCGCAAAGGAACACGGGTATACGGTGCCGTGGCGGCAATATCGGCCCTGGCGGGAGCGGGCTTCGCCATCCGCCAGCTCTGGCTACAGAGTCTTCCCGAGGACAGGGTCCCCGCCTGCGGCCCTCCTGCGGATTACCTGATCGACTCCTTCCCACTGATGGAGGCATTGCCCATGCTGCTGCGCGGCGACGGTAACTGCGCCGAGGTGCAGTGGAGCTTGCTGGGATTGAGTATACCGGGGTGGACACTGATCGCCTTCGCCGTGCTCGCCGGTTTGGCCCTGTGGCAGGTTTTTCGGACATTCCGCTAGGGCGGCCTGCCAATGGAAAGCGAGGCCACCTGCCGGCCCGGCAGGGCCCAAAACGAACTGATGCCCCTTTGATCGCCCTTAATTGGGCATTTTGCTCGCTCACGGTTTGTCGTAGTATTTCGCCATCGGCGTTCGATCCAGCTTGCCGGCGACGCCGTTTTCGCCGATGTGCCGCCCCCGAGCGACTCGCAGTGTCCAGTGTCGTCCGGGGAAACAGGAACCCAAACGGGCTTGTCACCGCGATGTTCAAAAAATTACAGGGACGCGAGCTTCCCGCGCTCTTGGCCGGCCTCATTCTCAGTGCAGCGATTTTCTGGTTCAGTCTGTCACAACCCCCGGAAGTCGCCACCAATATTGCCTTTGTCACCACCATTATCATCGGCCTGCTCGCCCACTCCTGCCGGCTGGTGGTGTCCTTTACTTTCCTGAGCATCCTGCTGATTCTTAGCGGCGCCATTATTGCCCCCGGGGATACCGGCGATCTCCT
Organism: Cellvibrionales bacterium UBA4495; assembly: GCA_002388905.1. GTDB lineage: Bacteria > Pseudomonadota > Gammaproteobacteria > Pseudomonadales > Porticoccaceae > DGNJ01. The sequence continues at coordinate 16,847 of DGNJ01000105.1, read as the reverse complement.
GGCCACCACCAACAACATGCTGGCACTTTTTATCATGGCGTCCGTGGGCGGCACCTGTTACCTGGCCCTGAACGAACAGGACCGGCTCAATCAGCAATTGCGGGAAGCGGCGGAACGGGATCCACTCACCAGGCTCTACAACCGTCGGGTGATGATGAAACAGCTGGGCATAAACCTGGCCCAGGCGGTGCGGTACCGCCACCCCCTGGCAGTGATGATCCTTGACGTGGACAACTTCAAGAACGTCAACGACGAATACGGCCACATGGTCGGCGACGAGATTCTCCGGGTGCTAAGCAATATCTGCTCCCGGGCGGTGCGCGAAGCGGACATCCTGTGCCGCTACGGCGGCGAGGAATTTGCCATTCTCTGCCCCCACACCGATCGCGCCGGTGCCCTGGTCGCCGCGGAACGGATCCGCCGGGATATCGCCGACCAGCACATCATCGTGGGCAAGGACAGCCACCGGATAACGGTCAGCATCGGTGTCGCCACCCTGTCCCCGGAACACGGCACCGAAGAGACACTGCTCAAGATCGCGGACGATGGCCTCTACGAGGCCAAGCGCAAGGGAAGGAATCAGGTGGTTTGCCTTCAGCCCACGGAGAAAGCGAGCCTGGCGGGATAGGGACGCCCGCGTTAGCGAACGCCCTGAACCACACCTAAACGCTCGCTACTGTATAGCATCCCCGGCGGATTGTTCGGTTTCGCCGGAAGCCGCTGCGGCATCTTCGCCCTCGTCCACGGAGGCATCGAGAAGCTCCACTTCAAAAATCAGGGTCTCGTTGGGTCCGATGGCGCCGCCGGTGCCGCCGGGGCCATAGGCCAGGGAGGGGGGAATATAGAGTTCCCACTTGGCGCCTTCCTTCATCAGTTGAAGCGCCTCGGTCCAGCCGGGAATCACCTGGTTGACGCCAAAGGTGGCCGGCACGCCCCGCTTGTAGGAACTGTCAAAGACGGTGCCGTCAATGAGGGTACCCCGATAGTGAACCTTGACGGTGTCGTCGGCGGCGGGCGAGGCGCCCTCGCCTTCCTCGATAACCTTGTATTGCAGGCCGCTGTCCAGGGCCACAACACCCTCTTTTTCGGCATTTTCCGCCAGGAAAGCCTCGCCGGCGGCCTTGTTCTCTTCCGCCGCTGCGGCGGTTTCCGCTTCCTGCTTGGCGATCTGCTGCTCCTGGAAAGCCTCGAGCACCGTCATCATTTCCTCTTCGCTGAGCCTCGGCTCGGCATCGTCCAGGGCATCCCGGACGCCGGCGGAGAAAGCCTCGACATCAACATCCACCGATTCCGAACGGAACTGGCTCCCGATATTCTGGCCGAAAATATAGCTGAGCTTTTGCTCCTGGGTGGAGAGCGCCGCTTCGCTACTGCTTTCTCTGTCTTTCGTCGCCTGATCGCAACCCCCGATCAAGACCGCGACCGCCACAATGCCAGCCATGCGTTTCAGTTTCACGTCGGACATCCTTATTTACAGAAAATGGAAGGCCCGATGGTAACGCATCGCGGCCGAGAACCACAGGGGCGGTACCACACTTTTCCGGCTTCAGCGCTCAGGGCCGGCGCCGGTAGAGCAGATCCCGGATACCGTGGCCCAGATTCCGGCCACGGCGCTCGAATTTGGTGAGCGGGCGAAAAGACGGCCGTTCTGAGAACTCCCCGGGACCGGCCAGGTTTTCCAGGCCGGGCAACGGATCGATGACCGCCAGCATGTGCTGCGCATAATCCTCCCAGTCAGTGGCCAGGTGCAGCAAGCCACCGGGTACCAGTTTGCGCCGGATCTTTTCCACAAAGGCGGGCTGGACCAACCGGCGCTTGTGGTGTCTTTTCTTGGGCCAGGGGTCGGGGAAATATATCTGCACCCGGTCGAGGCTCTGCTCGGGTATGCAATCATCCAGGACGTCGATGGCGTCGGCCATATAGATCCGCAGGTTGTGAAGCCCCCTTTCGGCGGCCCGGTTGAGCAACCGGCCCACCCCGGGGGGGTGTACTTCGATGCCGACGAAATCCTTGTCCGCTTCCGCCTCGACCATCTCCGCCAGGGAGTCGCCCATGCCGAAACCGATCTCCAGCACCACCGGCGCGGAGCGGTGGAAGATGGCCGACCAGTCGACCCTGCCGTCGTAAAGGCTCAATCCGTAGCGTCCCCAGTGGTCGGTGAACGCCTGGCGTTGACCCTCCGTTATGCGCCCGGCCCGCACCACGTAGCTGCGCACCGGCTTTNNCTTTTTCTTGTACTGGGGGCGGATATCCATGAATTCCGTCACTCAACCGGCCTCAGCCACGGACGAAAGCCACCGCCAGGAGCAGCCAGCCCGTCAGCCAGAGCAGGCCGCCCAGGGGGGTGACCATGCCCAGCCAGCGGGTGCCGGAAAGGGCCAGGATATAGAGGCTGCCGGAAAAGAGGACGATACCCCCGGCAAACAGCCAACCCGCGCCGACGGCCAAACGGCTGGCCGCAAGGCCGGGAATGGCGGCGATCGCGAGCAGTGCCAGGCTGTGGTAGAGCTGGTAGGCGACCGCGGTCTGCCAGACATCGAGCATGCCCGCATCGAGACGCTGCCTCAGGCCGTGGGCGCCGAAGGCCCCGGCAGCAACGGCAATAAAACCGCTCAGCGCGGCGATTAACCCGAGAAGATTGTGCATCTGGTTCTCCCGAAAAGACTCGCCGGCCCGATCCCGGAGGAATGCCATAAAAAAGCCGCGATTGACGCGGCTTTGGATATCGGTGGCGGGCCGGCTTTGGCCGCCCCATCCGGTGCGGCCTCAGGCCTCCATCACGGCCCGGACCTTTTTCATTGCGTTTTGCTCGAGCTGGCGGATGCGCTCGGCGGATACGCCGTACTTGGCCGCCAGGTCGTGAAGCGTGGCCTTTTCACCGTCGTTAAGCCAACGCTGCTGGATGATATCCCGGCTGCGTTCGTCGAGCCCGGCCACGGCACTGGCAAGCCTGCCGTAACTGTTCTGTTCCCAGTCGGCCTGCTCAAGCTGCACGGCGGGGTCGGACCGCTTGTCCTCGAGGTAGTAGACCGGTGCCTGGTAGGCGTTGTCATCGTCGTCATCGTCCGGTGCATCGAACGCGGTGTCCCGGGCGGAAAGACGCTTCTCCATCTCCCGCACCTGCTTGACACCAACGCCCAGGTCGCCGGCAATGGCTTCGGCCTCGTCGTTGGTGAGCCAGGCCAGGCGTTTCTTGGCGCTGCGCAGATTGAAAAACAGCTTGCGCTGGGCCTTGGTGGTGGCCACCTTGACAATACGCCAGTTGCGCAGGATGTATTCGTGAATTTCGGCCTTGATCCAGTGCACGGCAAAGGAAACCAGACGCACACCCTTTTCCGGGTTGAAACGCTTGACCGCCTTCATCAGCCCCACATTACCTTCCTGAATCAGGTCCGCCAGGGGCAGTCCATAACCATTGTAGGAGCGGGCAATATGGACCACGAAACGCAGGTGCGAGATCACCAGCTCGCGGGCGGCATCCAGGTCCTGATGATGATACAGGCGTTCCGCGAGGCTTTTCTCCTCGTCGACGCTGAGTACCGGAATCGCGTTGACACCCTGTATATAGGTCCCCAGGCTTTCCCCCGGCGACAGCGTTGCAACAGGCTGTAAACTTTTGTTCATGGATTCCCCTCGGTGTTTTAAGCCGGTTAAGTCTATCACTGATGCATTAGATGTCCAGAGGTCGTGAAAGTTCCGTTAACCTGCTGTTTACACAACTATTTTAGCCGGCGTTCCGGCACTGAACCGGCTACCGGGGCTCGATCCGCCGGGCATGCTGGGCCACCGCCAGCCAGGCACCGGCAAGGCCCAGTCCGCCGCCGGCAAGCAGCAGAATAAAAAAGCCCTCGACACCGGGTCCCGAAAGCGCAAAACCGAGCTGATAGAGCCCGGCCACCCGTTCGATGGCCCCCTGCATCCACATGAGCCCTCCCAGGACCAGCAGCCAGGCCAGCAGACCACCGCCGATGCCGTACCAGAGCCCGGTATACAGAAACGGCCGGCGGACATACGAATCGGTGCCACCCACCAGTTTGACCACCAGGATTTCGTCGCGCCGGTTCTCGATGGCCAGGCGAATGGTATTGCCCATCACCAGCAACACCCCCAGGCCCAACAGGGCGCCCAGTGCGTAAGCCAGGTCACGCCCGGTTTCCAGCAGGGCCTGCAGCCGTTGCAGCCAGAGCCTGTCCACCGCCACATCGTCGACGCGCGGATGTTCGGCCAGGCCTGCCGCCAGGGCTGTCAATGCCTGTGGATCCGCGCGGACATGGCTGTCGAACTGGACCAGCACCACCGGCGGCAGGGGATTTTGCTCCAGGGAGTCGAGGATGTCCCCGAAGCCCGACAATTCCTCGAACTCGGCCAGTGCCTGCTCCCGGGAAACATAGGTCAGGCTCTCGATGCCCGCCAGCTGGCGGAACTCGGCCATGGCCGCCCGGGCGGCGTCGGGGCCGGTATCCCGTTTAAGGAAGACCGTCATCCTCGCACTGGTGCGAATCTCGCCGCCCAACTGGTGGAGGTTCTCCATGGCCACATAGAGACCGGCGGGCAGCGCCAGGGCTATGGCAATCACCAGCAACGTCATCACGCTTTGCACGGGAGTCGCACGGAGCCGGGCGAGGCTGTCGTAAAAAGTTTGCCGGTGGTGCTGGAGGTAGCTTCGGATACGTTGTCTAAAGCGGGTCCGGCTGCCGCTGGCGCCAATGGCGGTACGCCGCTGGCTTCGCTTGCCCGGCCTGCGGGGTTCAGACCGCCTCATGGCCGCCGCCTCCCACCAGGCTACCTTCCCGGAGTTTCAGCTCCCGGCAATGCAGGGGGGAAATCAGAGCAATGTCGTGGGTGGCGACCAGGACGGTAACACCCACCTCGTTGAACTGGCGGAACAGAGCCATGATCTCTTCCGAGAGGGCCGGATCGAGGTTCCCGGTGGGCTCGTCGGCAAGGAGTATGCGCGGTTTGTGCACCACGGCCCGGGCAATGCCGACCCGCTGCTGCTCCCCGCCGGAAAGGGCAATGGGGTTGAGCTTCTCCTTGCCCAGCAAGCCCACTTTGTCCAGGGCCGCCCGCACCCGGCGGCCGGTGTCGGCCACCGGATAGCCGGAAACCTGAAGCGGCAGGGCGACATTGTCGTAGACACTGCGGTCGAAAAGCAGGTGGTGACTCTGGAACACCACCCCGACCCGGCGCCGGTAACCGGGAATCTGGCTTCTGTGCAGTCGACCGAGATTCTTGCCATTGATCAATACGTGCCCGGTGGACGGACGTTCCATAAGCATGATCAACTTGAGCAGCGTACTCTTGCCGGCGCCCGAGTGGCCGGTGAGAAAGGCGAATTCGCCGTCGTCGAGATGAAAACTCAGGTCCGTCAGGGCCTCGTGCCCACCCGGGTAGCGCTTGCTGACGCGGTCGAACTGGATCATGGCCGGCGTCAGTCCCCCAGCAACGCGGAAACGAAATCGTCCGCCCTGAAGGGTTGCAGGTCGTCCACCCCCTCGCCGACACCAATATAGCGCACCGGCACGCCGAATTGCTGGCAGAGGGCGAAGATAATGCCCCCCTTGGCGGTACCGTCGAGCTTGGTCACGGCAATGCCGGTGACCCCCACGGCCTCATGGAACTGCTTCATCTGGGCCACGGCATTCTGGCCGGTGCCGGCATCGAGCACCAGAAGTATCTCGTGGGGCGCCGACTCGTCGAGCTTGGCCAGCACACGCTTGATTTTCTCCAACTCCTCCATGAGGTTACTCTTGGTGTGGAGGCGCCCGGCGGTGTCGGCGATGAGCACATCCGTGCCCCGGGCCCGGGCGGACTGCACGGCATCGAATATTACCGAGGCGCTGTCGGCACCGGTATGCTGGGCGACCACCGGCACGTCGTTCCGCTCTCCCCAGACCTGGAGCTGTTCCACGGCCGCGGCACGGAAGGTATCGCCGGCTGCCAGCATCACGTCCCGGCCCTCGGCCAGGAAACCCTTGGCCAGCTTGCCAATGGTGGTGGTTTTGCCGACACCGTTGACGCCCACGGTGAGGATCACGAAGGGCTTCTCGCCCGTCACGTCCAAGGGGCGTTCACAGGGTTTGAGAATATCCACCAGCAAGCCGTGCAGCGCGCCCCTCAGGGCATCCGCGTCGCCCAGTTCCCGGCGCTTGACCCGGTCGGTGAGGGCGTCGATCACGACGGTGGCGACCTCCATGCCCATGTCGGCGGAGAGCAACTGGGTCTCCAGGTCCTCCAGCAGGTCCTCGTCGATGACTTTATCGCCCAGAAAAAGACGACCGAAACCCTTGCCGGTGCGGGACAGGGCCTGCCGGAACTTGCCCCCGGGTTTTTCCGGCTGCGGTGCCACCCGCTGAGGCGGCGGAGAGCGCGGCTCCGGTGCCCGCCCGGCCTCCGCAGCCGGGGATTCGCCGGCCGCTTCTTTCTTTTTGCCCAGGAACCGGGACAGGAAACCGCCCTTTCTGTCCCCGTTGCCAACGCCTTTGTCACTACTGTCGACCATGAAAAACTGATTCCGGCTGGTTTGAAAAGCGTTGTATCCTACCATTTCTTGGGGGTGACTGAGAGATTGCCCCGGCAACCGGAGCACCGACACATTGGCGAAACAGCGACGATCGAGAAAGGCAAAAGGCGGCGCCAACGAGCTGCGCGTCATCGGCGGCCGGTGGCGGGGCCGGCGCCTGCCATTCCCGGATGTCCCCGGACTGCGCCCGACGGGCAACCGCCTGCGGGAAACCCTGTTCAACTGGCTGGGCCCGGATCTGACGGACAGCCGCTGCCTGGACGCCTTTGCCGGTTCCGGGGCGCTGGGCTTCGAGGCCCTGTCCCGGGGCGCCGCGGAGGTGGTGCTCCTGGAGACAGACGGGGACGCCTGCGCCCAGTTAATGCGCTCCCGGGAAAACCTGGACGCGGCCGGGGCCCGGATCGAGCGGGCCGATGTCCGCCAGTGGCTCGAAACCCGGGACGCCGCCCCCTTTGACATCGTCTTCCTGGATCCGCCGTTCGGTACCGATCTTCTCGATTCCGTTTGTGAGCAGCTCAACCGCAGCAACTGGCTGCGACCGGGCAGCCGGGTCTATATTGAAACAGGCGCCGATACCCTCTTCTCAGCCCCGCCGGGCTGGGTTCTTTACCGCGACAGAACCGCCGGCGACGTGCACTGCCGTCTGTACCAAATTGAGCACGCGGAGTAAATTGTGTACCATCCGCCGCCCCTGAGGGAGGGACCACCATGAGAATCGTCATTTACCCGGGCACGTTCGACCCGATCACCAACGGCCACACGGACCTGGTGGAGCGGGCCAGCAACCTGTTCGACCGGATCATTGTCTCCGTGGCCAGCAGCGAGAAAAAGAAACCCCTGTTTAACCTGGAAGACCGGATATCCCTGGCAAGGACCGCTCTCGCCCATGTTCCCAATGTCGAGGTGATTGGCTTCGATTACCTGCTGGTGAATTTCGCCAAGGACCAGAAGGCCACTGCCATCCTCCGGGGCCTGCGCGCCGTCTCCGACTTCGAGTACGAATTCCAGCTGGCCAACATGAATCGCGCCCTGGCACCGGAAGCGGAAACGATCTTCCTCACCCCCGCCGAAAAACACTCCTACATCTCCTCGTCCCTGTTGCGCGAAATTGCGTCCCTGGGCGGCGATATCGAACCTTTCGTGCACCCCGAGGTGGCCCGGGCGCTGCGCCGCAAGTTCGCCGGCTGACATTTCAGCGCTGACATCGCGTACAGTAGACCGTGGCACGGTTGTTCAGGCGCACCTCCCGGAGCAGCTTGCCGCAACCGGGACAGGGTTCTCCACCCCGGCCGTAGACATTCAGGGACTGCTTGAAATAGCCGGGCTTGCCGTCGCCACCAACAAAATTGCGCAAAGTGGTGCCGCCCTGTTCAATGGCACGGGTTAAAACCGTTTTCACCGCCGACGCCAATCGGTCATAGCGCGGGCGCGAAATCCGGCCCGAACGGCGCAACGGGTGGATGCCGGCCAGAAAGAGGGCCTCGTTGGCGTAAATATTACCCACGCCCACCACTATGCGACTATCCATGAGAAAGCTTTTCACCGGCATCGAACGACCGCCGGCCCGGCGGCGCAGGTAGTCGCCGGAGAAACCCGGTGCCAGAGGTTCCGGCCCCAGTTCCCGGAGCAGGAAATGCTGATCCGGGTCGCTGGCGCACCAGAGCATCAGCCCGAAGCGACGGGGATCGGTGTAGCGCAATGCCAGCCCCGTATCCAGCTCGAGGTCCACGTGATCGTGCCTGCCCGGTGGCTCGCCCGCTGGCACCAGCCGCAACGAGCCCGACATGCCCAGGTGCACCATGACGGTTCCCGCGGGAAAACCGAGCAGCAGGTACTTGCCGCGCCGGCGCTGGGCCCGGACCGGTTGTCCGGCGAGCAGCCGGTCCAGCCCCGGGTCGACCGGATACCTGAGGGCCCCGTTGCGGACCAGCACACGGATGACGGTCGCACCCCTGAGATGCGGCGAAACGCCACGCAGGGTAGTCTCCACTTCGGGCAACTCAGGCATGGGCTCTTCTCATTGGGCAAAAATCTGGCATACTAGGTTCCCTTAACGCTGAGTGGCAATCCAGTCGGGACAAGATTGGGTGCTTTCATCAATTGTGGGTGGGCAATTGTTGATCAACCCGTTATCATTGCCCACCTTTCGCCAACCAAAGGGGTAGGATTTTATGGCCTTAGGTAGACGCAGGGCCGAGGAAGAGTCGCAAATCGACCTCACTCCGATGCTTGATGTTGTCTTCATCATGCTCATCTTCTTTATCGTTACCGCCTCCTTCGTCAGGGAGTCGGGCGTCGACGTCAACCGGCCGCCCACCACCGATCAGCCGCCGCCGGACCAGGCCCAGCAGAACATCGTTTTCAATATCACCGAGAGCGGCGACATCATGCTCCAGGGCCGGCGTATCGACGTGCGCTCCGTGCGCGCCAACGTGGAAAGGATCCACGCCGAGAATCCTCAGGCCAAGGTGATCATCAACGCCCACCCAAAGGCCAAGTCCGAACTCTTCGTGCAGATTTCCGACCAGGCCCGGGAAGCCGGAGTTTACGACATTTCCCTGGCCACGAAGGCACGATAACCGGAAGCGTCACAAGCGAACGCCCACAAAAAAGCCCGGTCGACGCCGGGCTTTTTTGTGGGTTGCGAATGCGCCCGGATGGCGGCGCGACCCCTGTCCTACTTGATCTTGGCTTCCTTGTAGATCACGTGCTTGCGGACCACGGGATCAAACTTCTTGGTCTCCATCTTTTCNNGCTTGTTCTTGTCGGTGGTGTAATAGTGACCGGTACCGGCACTGGATACGAGCTTGATCTTGTCGCGATTTGAATTGGCCATGGGTCAGCCCTCCTCAGACTTTTTCGCCGCGGCCGCGGATATCGGACAGCACCTTTTCGATGCCGTACTTGTCGATGGTACGCAGGCCCTTGGTGGAAACACGCAGTTTAATGAAGCGCTTTTCGCTTTCCACCCAGAATCGGTGGCTGTGCAGGTTGGGCACAAAGCGGCGGCGCGTCTTGTTATGGGCGTGGGATACGTTATTACCGGTCATCGGTCGCTTGCCGGTAACCTGACAGACTCTGGACATGGTTTCGCCTCTAAAATTCCTGTTGGCCGGCTTTGACGGCCCGGTTGGTCCCCATAGGGAATGTTCGAAATCGGGGTCGCAAAAGACACCCGGGGCGGGAGCCTCCCGCAAAAGAGGCGCGATTTATACCAGAGCGGCCCGACAAAATCAAATCCGGTGGCCATCAGAAAAGGCCGCGCTCCGCCAGCGACACCGTGCTGCCCGGCGCCACCACCAGATGATCCAGCACCCGGACATCCACCAGTTTCAGGGCATCGCGAAGCGCGGCGGTTATCCGTTCGTCGTCGCGGCTGGGCTCGGCTATCCCGGAGGGGTGGTTGTGAGCCAGGATTACCGCCGCGGCATTGTGGTGCAGAGCCCGGCGCACCACCTCCCGGGGATGAACTCCGGCCCCGTCGATGGTGCCGTAAAACAGCTCCTCGCCCACGATAAGCCGGTGCCTGGTATCGAGGAAAAGCACCAGGAAGACTTCCTGTTTACGGCGGGCCAGACTTGCCTGCAGGTAATCCGACACCGCCGAGGGACTGGTGAAGACATGGTCCCGCTCCAGGGTTTCACCCAGGTGACGGCGGGCCAGTTCCACAACCGCCTGCAACTGCACATACTTGGCGTTTCCCAGGCCCCGACCGGTGCAAAACGCCTGCCGCTCCGCCGCCAGCAAGCCGCCCAGGCCGCCAAACTGGGCAAGCAGTTCCCGCGCCAGATCCACGGCGGAGAGCCCACGGGTACCGGTGCGCAGAAAAATCGCCAGTAACTCGGCGTCGGACAGGGCGCCGGCGCCACGGGCCAGCAGTTTTTCCCGGGGCCGTTCACCCTCGGGCCAGTCTCGGATCGCCATCTCAACACTCCCTGTCTTCGAAAATCCCATTGGCAATGGTATCTTACCCTGCCCTTCCGCCACTTTGCAGGTTGTCATGGCTCCACTGACCAACAAACGCATTTTGCTGGGCGTCACCGGCGGCATTGCCGCCTACAAGAGCGCCGACCTGGTTCGCCGCCTTCAGGACGCCGGCGCCGAGGTGCGTGTCGCCATGACCCGGGCTGCCACCGAATTTATCACCCCACTGACCATGCAGGCCCTGTCGGGCAAGCCGGTGCACCTGGACCTGCTGGACACTGAAGCAGAGGCGGCCATGGGCCACATCGAACTGGCCCGCTGGGCCGACCTGGTGGTGATCGCGCCCGCCTCGGCGGACTTCATTGCCAAACTCGCCCATGGCCAGGCCGACGACCTGCTCACCGCCACCTGCCTGGCCACCGCTGCACCCGTTGCGGTGGCGCCGGCCATGAATCAAGGCATGTGGGCCAAGGCCAGCACCTGCGAGAATATCGCCACTCTGGAAAGCCGGGGCTTCGCAATGCTGGGCGTCGGCGAAGGCAGCCAGGCCTGCGGCGATATCGGGCCGGGCCGGATGCAGGAGCCACTGACGATCGTCGCGGCCGTGGAGGCGCTTTTCAAGACCGGGAAGTTGGCAGGCAGGAAGGTGGTTATTACCGCAGGCCCCACCCGTGAAGCGTTGGACCCGGTTCGTTTTTTGAGCAATCACAGTTCCGGCAAAATGGGCTATGCCCTGGCCGAAGCCGCCGCCGAGGCCGGCGCCGAAACACTACTCATTTCCGGCCCCACCAACCTGCCGGCGCCGGAGCGGGTGAGGCTCATATCTGTCACTTCCGCCCGCGACATGCTCGCGGCCGCTCTCGAAGCGGCGGACGGTTGCGACCTTTTTATCGGCTGCGCCGCGGTGGCCGATTACCGCCCCGGCTCGGAAGAACCGCTCAAGATAAAGAAAAGCGACGATATCCTGACCCTGACCCTGGTCAAGAATCCGGATATCGTCGCCACCGTGGCCGGCCTGCCCCACAGGCCCTTTACCGTGGGTTTTGCGGCCGAGACCCACGACCTGGAAGCCCACGCCTCGCGCAAACTCGCCGAAAAGAAACTGGATGCCATCATCGCCAACGATGTGTCCCGAAGCGATATCGGCTTCAACAGCGAGGACAACCAGGTACTGCTGATCACCGACGACACCCGCGAGGCGCTGCCCCTTCTGGGCAAGGGCCAACTGGCGCGGGTCCTGATCGAAAAGCTGAGTACCCGGCTCGATGAACGCCGCCGTGCCTCGCCATGACCCCTGTGACAATGCCTGTATAATTCCGCTGCCAGAACAATAACCGGAGCCCGCCGAGTGAGATTGCCATTGCCTGAAAAGTTGCCGTCCCTGCCGCGCTGGGCCATCGCCACGGTGGCGATACTGCTCATTGCGGGCCTGGCGGCCGGGCAGCACCTCTACCAGGCGTTGCTGATAGAGCCCGGCAATGCGGCACTGGAATCCGCCTCCCAGCAACGGGCGGAGACCTATGCCGCCGCGGTCACGGCGTTTATTGACGAGGCAACCGCCAGGGCCGGCGCCCGGGCCCGCCGCCCGGGCGCCCTGAGTCAACCCGAAGCCACCGATGACGACGGTGGTGGCTTGGGGGCAGACGCACGCCTGTACCGGGTACCGGCCGACGGTGAAAACCCCTTTTCCGTCAGCAGCAACTTCGTGGCGCTCGAGCTGACCCGGGAAGTCCTGGCCGGCGACAGCCCCGCGCCCCAGGCGGCGAAGCTGGACGGCACCTGGTGGCTCTATGTGGCCCGGCCCGTACCGGAGGGCGGCCAGGTTGCCGGCGTACTGCTTCTGGAACTTCCCCTGAACCAGCTGCGCGAACACCTCGCCGGGATCGGCCAACCGTCCGGGCAGGTGCAGGTGATCCAGGCGGTGCCCGGCAATATCCCCGCGGTGCTGGTGACGCTCGGCAGCGCCCCCGAGGACGCGCAACCCTTTATTGCCCCGACACGGGTCCCCGGCTGGTCCGTCAACTTTCGACCCGGACCGGCTCTGACCGGAGCGATTCCAGCCACAATCTGGCCATTCGCCCTGGCAGCCACCTTGCTGGCTGTCTTCGACCTGCTCCTGTGCGCACTGGTCATTCGTTTCGCGATAAAGCCCCGGAAAACCGCGCCCAGGGAAGCGCCACGAATCAATGATGAAACGCAGATGCCGACGCCGGATTTCAACCGGCCCTCGCCGGGCAATGGCACACCCGAAGAAAAAGCCGGACAAAGCTATACGCTACCCGCCGGGGTATTCCGGGATTACGACATCCGGGGCAGGGCCGGTTCGCAGATCAACACCTATTTCGCCGAGCAGTTGGGCAAGGTACTGGGTACCCGGGCCCTTGAACACGGCGAACACACCCTGGCCGTGGCGGCGGACGGGCGCCATTCAAGCCCGGACCTGAGCCGGTCGTTGACCCGCGGCATCCTCTCCACCGGATGCGATGTGATCTATCTGGGCCGGGTACCAACACCCACGCTCAATTACGCCCTGGAAACACTTCAGACCACCACCTCCGGGGTCATGGTAACCGCCAGCCACAATCCCGCCACCGACAATGGCTTCAAAATCATTTCCCGGGGGCACGTACTCAGCAACCGCGAGATTCAGGAAATCAGGCAAGCCATGGAAGAGAAACGATTTGCCACCGGCGAGCCGGGCGAATCGCAGGACAAGGACCTGGTCGACGACTACCTGGGGGCAATCGTCGAAAATGTTCTGCCCGCCACCGGTATCCGCGTGGTTGTGGACGGGGGACACGGGATCGCCGGAGAATTTGCTCCCCGGCTGCTGCGCGAACTGGGTTGTGATGTGGTGGAACTCTACTGCGATGTGGACGGGGACTTCCCCAACCACGACCCTGACCCTACCGTGACAGAGAACCTGCGCGATCTGATCACCGTGGTGGAACACGAAAAGGCCGACCTGGGGATTGCCTTCGACGGCGACGGTGACCGGTTGGTGGCGGTTTCGGCTTCGGGACGGATCGCCTGGCCCGACGAACTGCTGATGATCTTTGCCCGGGATGTGGTCGCCCGCAGCCCCGGCGCCGATGTCATCTACGACGTCAAGAGCACCCGGCGCCTGCACGGATTGATCAGCAGCTATGGGGGCCGCCCGGTTATGGGTAAGACCGGGCATGCGCACATGCGCAACAGGATGGCTGAAACCGGGGCTCCCGTAGGGGGCGAATACAGCGGCCACCTGTTCTTTAACGACCGCTGGTACGGATTCGACGATGCCCTTTACGCCGCCGCCCGCCTGCTGGAGATCATGACCATTCGCGAACAGGGCCTGGACGATATCCTTGCCGCCCTGCCCGCGTCGGTATCGACCCCGGAAATCAGAGTACCGGTAGGGGACGAGCGCAAGTTCGAACTCGTCGAGCGCCTTGTCGAGGCCGGTGACTTCGAAGACGGCAACACCAACACGCTGGACGGGCTCAGGGTGGAGTATGCCGATGGCTGGGGCCTGGTGCGGGCCTCGAACACGGGCCCCGCCCTGACCCTGCGATTCGAGGCCGATACCGAAAAGGCCCTGGAAAGGATCAAGACCGTCTTTCGGGAACAGCTTGCCCGGGTCGACGACAGCCTCGACCTCGACTTTTAGGAGAAACCTGCAACCATGTCACTGTCACGAGACGACGCCATCGACACAGCCCGCATCCTCACCGAGGCCCTGCCCTACATCCAGCGCTTTATCGGCAAGACCATCGTGGTCAAGTACGGCGGCAATGCCATGGTCGACGATAGACTCAAGAAAAGCTTCGCGCGGGACATTGTGCTCATGAAGCTGGTAGGCATGAACCCGGTGGTGGTGCACGGGGGAGGTCCCCAGATCGGCGAACTGCTGAAAGCTCTCAACATCGAGTCCGAGTTCGTCGACGGGATGCGCGTCACCGATCGCCGGACCATGGATGTGGTGGAAATGGTTCTCGGCGCCTCGGTGAACAAGGAAATCGTCAGCATGATCGGCAATGCCGGCGGCCGTGCCATCGGTATCACCGGCAAGGATGGCCAACTGATTATCGCCAGGCAATTGAAGGTAAGCCGCAGAACGCCGGAGGTGGAAGCGACGGAGATCATCGACATCGGCCATGTGGGCGAGGTGGAGCACATCAACGTGGGCGTCATCGACTCGCTCACCGCCAGTGATTTTATCCCCGTCATCGCCCCCATCGGCGTCGACCGCCAGGGCCAGGCCTACAACATCAACGCCGACCTGGTGGCGGGCAGAATCGCCGAGGTCATGAAAGCCGAGAAGCTCATGCTGCTTACCAATGTCGCCGGCCTTCAGAACAAGTCAGGGGAAGTGCTCACCGGCCTGACCACCGCCCAGGTGGACGCCCTGATCGACGATGGCACCATCTACGGCGGCATGCTACCCAAGATCGGTTGCGCCCTGTCCGCGGTCAAGGGTGGCGTACACAGCGCCCATATCGTCGACGGCCGCGTCGACCATGCGGTGCTGCTGGAAATCTTTACCGACCAGGGGGTAGGCACCCTGATCACCAACCTGGAACACCCCGTCAAGGAACCCTGATCGCTATGCCCCGAAGCAATGAAAAATCCAACCGTCGGCAGCACATTCTCCAGGCCCTGGCGCGGATGCTTGAAACCTCCGCCAGCGCCCGTATCACCACCGCCGCCCTGGCCGAAGAGGTGGGCTTCTCGGAGGCGGCCCTGTACCGCCATTTCCCCAGCAAGACCCGTATGTTCGAGGGTCTCATCGACTTCGCCGAAGAGGCCCTGTTCAGCCGGATCCGGGTCATTCTGGACAGCGAGGACACCACCGCCGGCCGCTGCTACCGCATCCTCCAGTTGATGCTCACCTTTGCCGAACGCAATCCCGGCATCACCCGGATACTCACCGGCGAAGCCCTGGTGGGAGAGACCGAGCGGCTCTACAGCCGGGTATCGCAGCTTTTCGACCGGGTGGAAACCCAACTGCGGCAGGTGATACGCGAGGGCGAAGTGCGCGAGGGCCTGCAGACCGCCATGACCACCACCGACACCGTCACGCTGATGATGGCGGTGGCCGAGGGCAAGGTTCGCCAGTATGTGCGCAGCGGCTTCAGTCGGCTGCCGACGACGGCCTGGCAGGACCAGTGGCAGGTGCTGAGCCAGGGGCTTTTCCGCTAGCGTTGTCGGCCGGCGGCGATCCCGTCCCAGTGCCGCCGGCACCCGCCTCCTGCCCTTTCAACTCTACCAGTCGGCGGGCGTAGCGGTCATAACGCGCGGCGATTTCCCGATATTCGTCCCGCCGCTCCGCCAGCACCTCCATGGCCTTGCGCTCCTGGACATTGAGATCCACCAGCACCCTGTCGATGACGGCGGGTGGCTGGCGGCCGCTGCGCTGATAGCCGGCGGCTTTTTGCTGGTATTGCGCCCGCCGTTCCTGGTAGTCGGCAATATTCGCTTCCAGGGTCTCGATTTCGCGCTCCAGCTGGCTCAGGCGCCGGCGCTTGGCCCGCTCGACATCGGCCACCGTACTGTAACTGCTGAGGATGAACTGATCGTCCCGGGTCCTGTCGGCGGCCTGCTCGGGAGACACCTCGTCGTCGGTTTTGGCAGGCACCCGTTCGATGACCCGGCCACTGGGAGAGAGAATCTCGTACCCGTCATCGGCATACTCGGCGGGCAGGGAAAAGTCGATAACGGTGACGCCCGCGGAATTCTCGTAGCGGTACAGGTTGTTACCGTGGCTCTTCCCCTGGGCAAAGGCACCCACCGACACTCCCGTCGCGACAACCGCCAACCACAGGATCAAAGCTCGAGCGATCATAAGCCCTCCGGTAATCAAGTCTGGGCCCCGGCTCGGTGGCCGGAACGGTTTCACGCCGTCCCTGACTCTGTTCCATAGCGCCGACGGTAGTCGCGCATGGCGGTCAACACGTCCTGATCGTCGCCGCGGCGCTCAAGATAACGGATAAGGTCGTCGATTGCGATGATGCTTGTCACAGGAATCCCGTAACGTGCCTCCACCTCCTGGACCGCCGATTTCAAGCCATGTCCCCGTTCGCGGCGATCCAGACCGATCACCACCCCGGCCGGCTCCGCACCCTCGCGCTCCAGAATTGTCATCACCTCGCCGATGGCTGTACCGGCGGTGATCACGTCGTCGACAATAAGGACCCGCTTGCCGGCAATCCCGGCTCCCACAAGGCTGCCGCCCTCGCCGTGGTCCTTGGCCTCCTTGCGGTTGTAGCAGATGGGAATGTCCCGGCCAAAACCGTCGGCGAGGGCCACGGCACTCGCCGATACCAGGGGAATGCCCTTGTAGGCGGGCCCGAAGAGGATATCGAAGTCGATGCCGGAGCCCTCGATGGCGGCGGCATAGCAGCGCCCCAGTTCCGCCAGG
>DGNJ01000051.1 GCA_002388905.1 Cellvibrionales bacterium UBA4495 | reverse complement strand
CGGCCACTCCATGGGCGGCCACGGGGCCCTGGTGGTGGCACTGTGCAACCCCGGTCGTTTCCGGTCCGTGTCGGCCTTCGCCCCCATCAGTTCGCCGTTGCGCTGCCCCTGGGGCGAAAAGGCGCTGGCTTGTTATCTGGGCGAGAACCGGGAGGACTGGCGCCGTTACGACGCCACCGAACTGCTTGCCGGGGCGGAGCATCAGTTACCCATTCTGGTCGATCAGGGCACGGAAGACCCCTTTCTCGAGGAACAGCTCAAGCCGGGATTGCTTGAAGAGGCCGGCCGGCGTCATGCCTATCCCCTGGATATCCGTTATCAGCCCGGTTACGACCATTCCTACTTTTTTATCGCCACCTTTATCGACCAGCACCTGGATTTTCATGCCCGGTACCTGGGGATCGCCCCCTGAGCATGCGGACAAAGTCCTGCCGCTTTGCCGGCGTCAGCTTTCGCTTCGTCACGAAATCCACCGCCCTATCCGGGTTATTGCGATCGACGACAACGCCCCAGAGCGGCGCGACGCTGGTGGGCAACAGGGCGTAACGCAGGTCGCCGACAAAATTGCGATCATTGGGGTGAACGGCAAGGAAACCGTCGGCAAACCGGTGGAAGCGATGCAGGTCCCTGTAGGCCCGGGAACCTTCCGGCAGGCCACCCCAACGGTCCGGCTCCACCAGTTGTGTCGACTCGCCCTGATAGACGCGGGTGTTTCCCGGCAGACCCACACGAATAGCATCTGCGTAGGCATTGCCGTCGGCGACGGTCACCGAGCGCCAGAGCACCAGGTTGGCCATGGTCGGTTTGACTATCAATCTCTCCGGGTGAAGGTTTCGCGCCAGCGCCAGGTCCTCCGCCACCGCCAGGGCCCGGTGGTGCTGCACCGCGCCCAGTGCCAGGTAAGCGAGAGCCACCGCCAGACCGATCCGGGCCCAACCGGATCGACGCCAGTAGCAGGCGGCGGCCACGCCGCACAGTAACGACAGGGTGAAAACCGGGTCGACCACGGCGATCAGGTTCCAGGCGACGGGATTCCCGGTAAAGGGCCAGAGGAGGTGGGTACCGTAGCTGGTGCAGGCGTCCAGCAGGCCGGCGGTGGCATAGGCCGCCAGTGTCAGGCCGTACAGGCGACCCGGGGTTGTCTGTTTCCTGACAAAAGGCCAGAGCAACAGGGCGCCGATGAGGGCCCCCAACGGGATAAACACCAGGGCGTGGGTGAACTGGCGGTGATACTCAAGGGAAAGAAGCGGATCGTCGCTGCTGCGGATAAGGATATCCAGGTCCGCCAGCGGTGCCGTGACCAGGCCCACCGCTGCGGCCATGCGCGGATGTTTGCTAATAGTCTGGGCCGCGGCGCCGCCGAGCAGGCCGTGGGTGACTGGATCCATCGATGTGCTCCGTGGCCAGTGGTTGCGCCGGCAACCGTGTCGTCCGTACCGGGGTGCTTACAGGGAAAAACCGCGTCCCGCTTGTGGCGAGAGTTGGCATGGAGGCAAAATTCTACCGGGTCCAGGGTCTGTTGGCACTATCTGGATTCCGGCGCTTGTGGCTAAAATCCGGCAATCGAGCGGCCCGCCGCCCATGCGCGCACTTTCGCTGGGTGATAATGGCCGAACAGCGCTGACTCGTGGTGGTTGAAAGTGAAAATGGCTTCCAGCAGGCGCCATCCAAATGGTGTTATCAGGAACAACAAAAGCAAAGCCAACAAAAGAAAGCCTGGTTGAAGCAAAAGCCTGGTTGAATTAATGGGCCTCGTGGCGCGCGGTTTCCGAGAGACAAAGTGAATACATGCCTATAGGCATGTCGGCGAGGCGTCCTCGACGAAAGCCCGAACAAAATCTTCCGGCATGAGGCCTTGTCAACAGGTTCCGGAAGTCCCGCAATTTTTGATTTCCTTGACGTATGCCTCTATAGTTCGTCCCCCTGTTTTGATCCTACCTTCTGGAAAGTGCGTAATGACCATCGACCTTGACGCCGTCAATGCCGAGTTGAAAGACAAATCCCCGGAAGCAATTGTCCGCTGGGCCACGGGCCTGGACAAGCGGGTGATGGCCACCACCAGTTTTTCCCCCAATGCGGCGGCCATGCTGCACCTGATCCAGGGCATTGCCCCGGATATTCCCGTTGTCTGGGTGGACAGCGGCTACAACATGGCCGACGCCTACCTGGTGGCCCAGGAAATTATCGAGCGCCTCGGGCTCAACATGCATATTTACATCCCCGAAATGACGGCGGAGCGGCGCAATGCCCTGATGGGGGGAATTCCCCACCCGGAGGACGACCCCGATCTGCACCGGGAGTTTACCCGGCAGGTGAAGCTCGAACCCTTCCAGCGGGCCCTGGATGATCTCAAGCCCCAGGTCTGGCTTACCGGCATCCGTGCCAATGAAACCGCCTTCCGGCAGACCCTGGATACGGTGACTTGGGACGAGCGCGGTCTGTTGCGGGTGGCGCCTTTCTTCCACTGGTCCGAAGCGCAGGTCGAAGAGTATATGAACCGATACGAACTGCCTTCCTGCCGGCATTATTTCGACCCCACCAAGGCGGCACCGGATGTGGAGTGCGGCCTGCATACAACCGGCTAGTGTGAACAGGGATTAGATGTCCAGGGCCGAGAGGCTTATCCTCGAAAAGTTCTCCCGTTCCGCCTGCTCCACCTCGAGAATATCCCGCATCAATTGCGCCCCCCGGTCGGGTTCTGTTTCCCGGACGGCTTCCTCGAACAGGTTGACCAGGTAGCTGTGAATGGTCTGGCTCAGGCGGGTCAGGCTACCCAGGTCCGGCGTGACCTCGGCCTCCGCTTCTTCCAGAAAGGTTTCCGGGCGCTTTTCCAGCGTGTACTGGATACGGGTATCAAGACTTTCGGCGTCCGCCCTGGCGATAAAGTCGCCGAGCAATTCCGCCAACCGCTCTTCGTGACGGATCATTTCATCCAGCAACAGTCGCGGGCGCTCCTCGAGGGCTTTGTGGCGCAACTGCCCATAGAGCCGGACCGCCGCTTTGTGGACGGCGACGGCATTTTCCAAAACCTCCCGGACGGATTCGAATGTTCGCACGATCTGAATACTCCTGTTTGCCAACTTCTTTGTTAGAGCTTAGACGGCAGCGGCGCGGGCGTCGACCAGGCCAATCGTTTTGCCGGTCGCCACCAGGTAATTTGAATAATCGGTTATATTAATAGCATGTAATAATATTTTTTAATTATAAATAAGGGACGTTATGATGGCAGCCATTCTTCAGTCACGATTAGGTCCGTGAACCATGACTCCGGATATGCTGTTTACCATCCTGGTGGTGCTTCTGGTCCTGGTAGCCCTGGCCAGTAACCGGGCGCCCCCTGAAGTGGTGATGATGGCCGCCATGGTGGCGGTACTGATAGGCGGGGTCATTACGCCGGAGCAGGCGCTCGCCGGCTTTTCCAACCCCGGCCTGGCAACGGTGGCGGTGCTCTATGTGGTGGNNGCCATCTACTGGGTGGCCCACAGGCTTCTGGGACAGCCGGGAAGTGTCCTGGGCAGCCAGGTTCGCCTGATCCTGCCCACGTCCCTGCTCAGCGCTTTTTTGAACAATACCACCGTGGTGGCCATGATGATTCCGGCGGTGCAGG
>DGNJ01000054.1:447-13412 GCA_002388905.1 Cellvibrionales bacterium UBA4495 | reverse complement strand
CGCTGTGCACCACGCGCATGCCCCGGCCGCCACCACCGGCGGCGGCCTTGATGATGATGGGATAGCCGATTTGCCGGGCCACTTCCCGGGTGCGCTCGGCATCGTCCGTCAGGGGGCCGTTGGAGCCGGGCACCGTGGGAACCCCGGCCTGGCGCATGGCCTCGATGGCGGAGACCTTGTCCCCCATCAGCCGGATGACCTCGGCGGTGGGCCCGATAAAGGTAAAACCGCTCTCCTCCACCTGTTCGGCAAAGTCGGCGTTTTCGGCGAGAAAGCCGTAGCCAGGGTGTACCGCCATGGCATCAGTGACCTCCATGGCACTGATAATGGCGGGAATATTCAGGTAGCTCTGGGCCGAAGGGTTGGGTCCGATGCACAGGGTCTCGTCGGCGAGGCGCACGTGCTTGAGGTCGGCGTCCACCTTTGAGTGGACTGCGACGGTGCGTATATCCAGCTCTTTGCAGGCGCGCAGTATACGCAGGGCAATCTCGCCCCGGTTTGCGATCAGTACTTTATCCAGCATGTCGATAGCTCTTGGTTCAGACGATGGTGATCATGGGCTGGTCGAACTCCACGGCTTCGCCGTCCTCCACGAGGATAGCGCCGATGGTGCCGCCCTTGTCGGCCTCGATCTGGTTCATCATTTTCATGGCTTCGACAATGCACAGCACGTCGCCCGCCTTGACCTGTTGGCCCACCTCGACAAAGGCTGGGGCTCCCGGCGACGGTGACCGGTAAAAGGTGCCCACCATGGGCGATTTGATCGCGTGGCCGGCGGGTTCTGCCGCCTCTGGCGGCTCCGTCACGGGGCCGGGGGCGCTATGGGTGGGTGCCGGCTGGGTGGCCTGAGGCATCATCGGTGGCTGCATGAAGTGCGTGGCGTTGGCGGAAAAGCCGGTGCGGCTGATGCGCACGGATTCCTCCCCCTCCTTGATTTCCAGTTCACCGATGTCCGATTCTTCGAGCAGTTCGATGAGTTTCTTGATTTTGCGAATATCCATCATGGGGTTCCTGAATGTCGACGTGGATTAGGATTTGAGTTGTGTCAGCGCGGCGCGCAGTGCCAGTTCGTAGCCTTGCGGCCCCAGGCCGCAGATGACGCCCCGGGCGATATCGGAAAAGTAGGAATGGTGACGGAAGCTCTCCCGGGCGTGGATATTGGAAAGGTGTACCTCGATAAAGGGGATGGCAACCGCCAGCAGGGCGTCCCGCAGGGCGACACTGGTGTGGGTGAACGCGGCGGGATTGAAGAGCACGAAATTGACGCCCTCGCTGCGGGCATCGTGCAGCCGCTCGATCAACTCGTATTCCGCATTGCTTTGCAGGACCAGCAGATGGTGGCCCTCGGCAATGCATATGTCGGTGAGTCGCTGATTGATGGTATCCAGGTCGACAGCACCGTAGAGGCCGGGCTCGCGGGTACCCAGAAGGTTAAGGTTGGGGCCGTGGAGTACGAGGATTGTCGCCATACTGTTACGCCCTTGGTGAAATTGGTGCCAGTCTGCCCAAAAAACGGGGTGTTGTCCAACAAAACCTGTTTTTGGCGATGATAGCTACACGTTCCTTCGATATTTCTAATATTTCCGGCAAAATGACCTCTGTCGAGCAGGTTTCGTCATCGCATTTCGTACGTTGGCGGACTTTTCCCGTCTTTTTCAGGCTAACTTTTAGAAGATCAGTTAAAGATCACTAATTACGCAACTATATTCGTTAAAAATCCCTAATCTTGCTGTGATAGTGATCGTTTGATAATTTTTGAGGTAAGTAGTTGGGGTAGTATTTTTGGTTTGTCCGAGCCGGGCGGGTAAAAAAGATAGAGGGGAACGCCGCTGCGATTGTTGGCGTTGAGCAGGGCTGTGATTTCCGGATCGTAGTTCGTCCAGTCTCCCTTCAGGTAGACAATGCCCTCTTTTGACAGTAGCTGGTGAAAGCTGTCCGAACTGAGCGCGAGTTTCTCGTTGGCCAGGCAGGTCAGACACCAATCAGCGGTCAGGTTGACAAAAACCGGCCGGTCTTCGTCCAGGAGCTGCTCCAGACGCTGCGAGGAATAAGGTTCCCACACGTTGGCTTTCTCCTTGTTCACCGTGGCATAAAGGGGCAGGGCAAGCGCGGTGGCAACGACCAGGCCCGCCGCCACCGTGGTGACCGGTCGCTGCCGGTGCTGCAACCAGAGTGCGAAGGCCAGCAGGATCAGGCCGGTCACTGTGGCGGCAACGGCATCGCTGCCGGCTTGTCGGCCCAGGACCCAGAGAAGCCAGGCACAGGTCAGAAATAGCGGAAATGCCAGGAATTCCTTGAAGGTCTTCATCCAGGGCCCGGGACGCGGCAGCCAGCGTCCCGCCCCGGGCCACCAGGTGATCACCAGGAAGGGCAGGGCCATGCCCAGACCCAGGCAGGTAAAGATCAACAGCGCCACTGCCGCCGGCTGGGTCAGGGCAAAGCCGAGGGCGGTACCCATAAAAGGCGCGGTGCAGGGACTTGCCACGACAGTGGCGAGGACGCCGGTAAAGAAAGAATGCCGCAGGCCCCCGCCCTCGGTGGCGGCCTGCCCCAGACTCATCCAGTTGGCCCCGAAAAGGAAAAACCCGGACAGGCCCAGGCCCATGAGGTAAAACAGATAAACCAGTCCCGCGACAAAAAGCGGAGACTGCAACTGGAATCCCCAGCCCAGGGCATCGCCGCCGGCGCGCAGGGCGATCATGGCAAGGGCGATGACGGCGAAGGCGAGAACAACGCCGCCGGTGTAGGCCAGGCCGTGCAGGTGCCGCCCGTGGGCCCCGGTGTGGGAGGTGGCGAGACTCAGGGCCTTGATTGACAGGACCGGGAAGACACAGGGCATAAGATTGAGGATCAGGCCGCCCAGCACGGCAAAGGAGAGGATAAGCGGCAGTTTCGCCGCTGCACCTTCCGGAGTTGGTCCGGTGGCCGGTGTGGTGGGGGTGCCGGCAACCACCCGGGCCTTGCTGCTGTCGAAATCCACCTCCACGTACTGAGTGCGAGGGGGGTAGCACAGGCCGGCGTCGGCGCAGCCCTGGGACTCGACCTTCAACCGGTGGCGACCTTTTTCCGGGGACCATTTCGGAGTGACCCGGGTCTGGTCGTAGTAAACCTCCAGTTCCCGCTCGTAGAAGTCGTCGTAGCGCATTTGGCCCTGCTCAAACCCCTGCTCCAGGGGTGTGAACTTCCCGTCCGCGGTTTCCGCAGCCGTTCCGAAACGGTGCTTGTAGAGGTAATAGCCGGGTGCAATGGTCCAGTCCAGCACCAACCGGCCGTCCTCGATGCCCGGCTCGAGCCGGTAAGCCTCGGTAACCGGCAAAAATTTGTTGCCGCCATCGAAGATCGACGATGGCCGGGCATTGCCGCCGGACAGGGGGTCGTCGCCGCGGGCCGCCAGGGAGAGCAGTGTGAGAAACAGTACGGCAATGGAATAAAGGCGCTGGCGCAACGTCGACTCCGGTTTCGGCAGGTTTAATCGAGCGATCGGGTCAGGCATTGTAAGGCCCGTGGCACTCGTGTGGTAGCCCGTCGGCTCTGGAGCGGGAGAGGTTCCGTGCTATAGTCACGACGGTATTGGAGGTTGCAAAGCAATGCGCATGATCTGGCTTTTGATGTTGTCGCTCTCGGTTGCGGCTTCAGTTGCTGCCCGGGCCGGCGAACTGGTCGTCAGCGATGCCCGTGTGCGGGAGGTCATTCCCGGCCAGTCCGTCACTGTGGCTTTTTTGACGGCGACCAACCAGGGCACGCAAACCTGTATTCTGGGCGATGTAAGTAGCACCGCTGCGGGGCGCGCCGCCGTGCACGAACACCGGCACGAGGGGGGCGTCATGCGCATGCGCCCGGTGGCGGAGGTGTCGGTTGCCCCCGGTGCCGAGTTGCGCCTGCAACCGGGGGGCTATCATCTGATGTTGTTCGGCGTGTCCGCCCTCAAGAGCGGCGAAAGCATTCCACTGCGACTGGATTTTGGCCAATGCGGCATCATTGAGCTTGAAGCGCCCGTGGTGGTACTGGAAAGATAGTGGGAAAAGGTTTCAGGGAACTGAAGGAGTGGCATGGTCTCTGCGATGGATATCCAGAATAACGGTAACAATGGCCGGCGCTGGTTAAAGCCGGTTTCGGCGGTGCTGGCTCTGGTACTGGTGGTGCTTCTTGTGCTCGGGTGGTACTGGAGCCGGGAGCCGGACGTGCCGGCGGTGGATACCCTGGTGGAGGAATTCGCTGGCGGCCGGACGGTCAAGGGAGTCAGGACCACGGCCGCCCTGATGGGCGCGGTCGATGTGCTCCTCAGCAAGCCCGGCGGTTTTCTCACCAACGATATACTGCCGCCGGGTCTCTGGCTGGACAATATGCCCCACTGGGAATACGGCGTTCTTATCCAGGTGCGGGATCTTTCCAAGGCCATGCGCGACCGGTTTTCCCGGTCCCAGTCCCAGTCCACGGAGGATCGGGATCTGGCCCTGGCGGACCCGCGCTTCAATTTTGACAACGACAGCTGGGCGCTGCCCGCCTCGGAATCCGAATACCGGGAGGGGCTGGAATACTTGGACAGTTACATGTCCCGTCTCATCGACGAAGACCAGTACAACGCCCAGTTCTATACCCGCGCCGATAATCTCCGCTTCTGGCTGTCCACCGTTGAATCCCGGTTGGGCAGCCTCTCCCAGCGCCTCAGTGCCAGTGTCGGGCAGCGCCGCCTCAATACCGACCTGGCCGGCGAGAGCGCCGCCGGCCAGGCCACCTCCGCTCCCGACGAGGTCATTGTCAAAACCCCCTGGAACGAGATTGACGATGTCTTTTACGAGGCCAGGGGAACTACCTGGGCCCTGGTTCTTTTTTTGCGGGCCATGGAGAAGGATTTCGCCGAGGTTCTCGAAAAGAAAAACGCCAAGGTCAGCCTGCAGCAGATAGTGCGGGAACTGGAGGCGACCCAGACACCGTTATACAGCCCGGTGGTTCTAAACGGCACCGGCTTTGGTCTGCTCGCCAACCACTCCCTGGCCATGGCCTCGTACATCAGTCGTGCGAATGCCGCCATCATCGATTTGCGCACCCTGCTCGCGGAAGGCTGAGGCCGGCAGTCCTGAAAAGTGCGAATGCAGTCACAGATCGGCACCTTTCGAATATCGGGGTTGTCCGCCAACGGCGATACCATAGCTTGACTGGAAGCGGCTTATAACGGTACTGGAAACTTGAACGAAACAATAACCAAAGCGGCCGGCCCTCTATCTCTCGAGACTCTGAGAGCGTTGGTGGACAACCAGGATCTCGGTATTGCTCTTCTGGATTCCGGGGGCTCGGTGCAGTTCTGGAATCGCTGGTTGTCCCTGTGGACGGGCATCGATGGTGACCATGCGCTGGGTCACAAGCTGCCGCAGCTCTTCCCCGACCTGGTCGCCGGCGAATTTATCGGCGAGGTTGAGAGGGCACTGGCCAGCGGGGCCGGTTTCGCCTGGTCCCAGGATCTCGATCCGGAGCGGATCGATGTACTTGAGACAGCCATGACCCGGGGCGACCGGGAGCTGCCCCTGCAGAAAGTCAGCTTTACGCCCCTGAACCTGCCCGGACTGGAGGGCGGAGGGCTGTTGCAGGTGGCCGAGGCGCCCTTTAATCCCCTGGCGCTGCGCAAAGTGGCCCCGTCCCGGCAGGAGGCCCGGGCCGAAGACAACACCAGCCGTCCCGCCGTTTACCTGGAAAGCGATCGAACGGGCATTCTCTCGGTGGACGAATTCGGTTTTATTCAGGAGGTCAATCCCGCCATGGCAGCCCTTCTCGGCTTTGAGCCGGGCGAGCTTGACGACAAACCATTGCGTATTATCTTTCCCGACCTGCCCGGCGAGGAGGTGGGAGAAGATTACCGCCAGCTGATCGCGTTCAAGCAAAAGCAGCATCCGGAAGGTTTCCTGGAAGCGGTGACCGCCGAGGGGGCTGTGCTCCAGTTGGATGTGCAGGCTTTCGAATCCGCCGGGGGCGGTGGTCGCACAACCCTGTTGTGCCGGGATGCCACCCGCGGTGCCCGTACCCAGGAAGGGCTGCTGCGCCAACGGGAATTGCTCAGTGCCATTTTCGACCAGGTGGCGGATGCCATTATCCTGGTGGATCGGCGCGGCCGCCTGGAAAACATCAACCCGGTGGCCCAGGAATTGCTCGCCCTGGGGCATTCCCGGCACGGGGATCTCCATGTGGACGAAGTGCTCCGGCTCCTGGACGACAAGGACGAGCCGGTCTATCCGTTCGCCCAGGCCATGAACCGGGAACAGACCGTAAGCCTCACCGAGCCGGTGCACTTGGCCGTATCCGGCCGGGCGCCGGTGCCGGTGGTCCTGACCGCGCTGCCCGTGCGCAATCGGGCCAGCCGCATTACCGGTTGCGTAATCGTGATGCGCGCCATCAGTGAGTCCAGGCGGGTCTCCAGCCGGCTCAGCTGGCACGAGACCCACGATCCGCTGACCCAGCTGGCCAACCGACGCCAGATCGAGAACGAAGTGATGCGGGCCATCGATGCCGCTCATGTGGATGGTACGACCCACGTCCTGCTCTATATCGATCTCTACAACTTCTCCGTGGTCAACGATACTTGCGGCCATGCCGCCGGCGATGAATTGTTGCGCCGGTTTGCCCACCTGCTCAGCCACGAGGTGGGCGACAAGGATGTGGTGGCCCGGATCGGCAACGATGAATTCGCGGTGTTACTCTGGGACCGGGACGTGGAGAACGCCCGGGAGGACGCCGAGAATATTCTCTGGAAAATCCGCGAGTTCAGCCTTCCCTGGGGCGAGCGTCGCCTCAAGGTGGGCGCCAGCATCGGCGCCCACGTCATCGACCGCAAGGCCACATCAGAAATCGAGGTCCTGGTCTCCGCGGGCGCCTCCTGCAGCGCCGCCAAGGAAGCCGGACGGAACCGTATCCATTTTCAGTACCAGAGCCAGGACATCAGTCACCGCCATAATATCTCCAAATGGACGGCGCGGGTCAGCGAGGCCCTGGAGGAAGACCGGTTTACCATCTATTGCCAGCCCATTATCCCCCTCCGCAGTCCGGCCGAACATAAACACTACGAAGTGTTGGTGCGCATGGTGGACCCCGCCGGCAACATCGTACCGCCGGGAAAGTTCATCCCCGCCGCCGAGTATTCCGGGCTGATAGACGACATCGATCGCTGGGTGCTGGAAAAAGTGATCGGTTCCCTGGAAGCCCTGGGCCGCCGCAGGCGGGCCGGCCTGAAATTCTCCGTCAACCTCTCGGGCTATACCATCTGCGACGAGGCCTTCCGGGACTATGTGGTGGCGCGCTTCCGGCGGTCGGATATCGATCCACGATCCATTCAGTTCGAGATCACGGAAACCTCGGCCATCAAGCACTTTGATCGGGCCATGCGCTTTATCCACACGGTCAAGGAGCTGGGCTGCGTGTTTCTGCTCGATGACTTCGGCAGCGGCCTGTCCTCGTTCGGCTACCTCAAGCAGCTACCGGTGGACTACCTCAAAATCGACGGTGTCTTCGTCCGCAATATGGAGCTCAACGACGTGGACTTCTCCATGGTCAGCACCATCAACCACCTGGCCCATATTATGGGTATTGCCACCGTGGCCGAGTGCGTCGAAAACCAGACGCAATTATCCATGCTGGAAGAGATCGGGGTGGATTACGCCCAGGGCTATCATCTGGCCCTGCCCGCCCCGCTCGCGTCGGTGCTCTAGGCCGCACCCGGCCGGGCCGCTCCTGGCCGGGCCGCTACCCGAGGCTTAGTCCGCCTTGCCCTGGCGGGCCAGGTTGAAGGAGTCCAGTACGCCCCAGTACTGGCGCAGCGGCAGCCGGGGACCGAACTGCGACACCACTGTCGCCGCGGCGAGGCAGGCGAACTCACCCGCCTCGCGGGCCGGCCAGCCCTGGGTAATGCCATAAAGGTAGGCGCCGGCGAACATGTCGCCGGCACCGTTGCTGTCCACGGCGGTGACCGCCTCGCCGGCAATGGTATGCAGTTCTCCGTCGTCGTAGATGAGGGCGCCCTCCTTGCCCAGGGTGATGACATAGCTGTCCGCCCAGTCGCTCATTTCCTCCGCAGCGTCGCGCAGGGTTTCCCTGCCGGTCCACGCCAGGGCTTCTTCCCGGTTGCAGAACAGCAAATCAACTCGGCGGTCGACGATCTCTTTCAGCTGATCCCGGAAGTTGGCCACGATGCCCGGATCGGAGAGGCTGAAGGCGAAGCGGGTGCCGGATTTCCGGGCATGGTTGCGGGCGGCAACAGCAGCGGCGCGCCCGGTTTCCGAGGTGGCCAGATAACCCTCCACGTAGAGATACTGGGAATCGGCGATGGCCTCCGGACTCAGGTCCTCCGGTGCCAGGGTCTCGCTAATCCCCAGAAATGTGTTCATGGAGCGCTCGGCATCCGGGGTGATCATCACCAGGCATCGGCCCGTGATGCCCTCCGGCAGGCCGTCCTTACCGGCATGGTCGACGCCCGCTTCCGCCATGTCATTGAGGTAGAAATGGCCGTTGTCGTCGTCAGCCACCTTGCCGGTAAAGAATGTCCTGCCGCCAAACCCGGTCACGGCAATGATGGTATTGGCGGCGGAGCCGCCGCTGGCCCGCCGGGATGCGGTCAGGTGGTCCTGCAGATCATCGACAAGCTCGCGCTGGCGGTCCTCGTCAACCAATGTCATCCAGCCCTTCTCGACACCCAGTTTTGAAAGATCCTTGTCGGTGACTTCGATTTCGGTATCCACCAGGGCCGCGCCCAGGCCGTACACATGATATTTTTTGTCTGACATAACCCATCCTTTAATCCGGACGGGCATTATCGCCGGAATGGCCCGGGAGTTAAACCGGCGGCATCATGGCCCGGTACCGGCAGTTGTCAGGGATGAGTTGGCGGGCGAGAATGCCCGCTTTCGGTTCCCGGGAGCCGGTATCCCGCCGTTAAGAGGTTGCTCCATTGGCCAGGAAGCGAACGAGAAATTCGAGCAGAAAAAAGCGCAGGGCGAAAAAGGGCGCGGGCCGCCGGTGGCTCTGGCGGTTAGCGGCGCTGTTGCTGGTGGCTGCGGTTGCGGGCGTGACGATTCTGGATATTATCGTGCGCAACCGATTCGCCGGCGCCAAGTGGGAGCTGCCAGCCCATGTTTACAGCCGCTCCCTGGAACTCTACGAAGGCAGGGAACTGGCACTGGCGGACCTTCGCTGGGAACTGGAGCAACTGGGTTATCGACAGGTGGACCGGGTCCGCGGCCCGGGTCAGTACCGGCTCACGGGACCGCAACTGGTGCTCCACACACGCCCCTTTCGATTCTGGGACGGCGACGAGCCCGCCCGGCGTCTCCGGCTTGCCTTCGGCAATGGCAAGCTGCGCACCATGGATGTTGCCGGCAACAGGATGTCGCTGGTGCGACTGGAGCCGCTGGCCATTGGCGGCATCTATCCCGATCACGCCGAGGATCGGGTTCTTGTGCGTCTGGAACAGTTGCCCCCCTACCTGGTGGACGGCCTGATTGCCGTGGAGGACCGGGATTTTTACGATCACCGCGGGGTCTCCCCCAGGGCCATCGCCCGGGCCTTTCTGGCCAACCTCAAGGCGGGTGCCACGGTTCAGGGTGGCAGCACCATCACCCAGCAGCTGGTCAAGAATTTCTATCTGACCCGGGAAAGAAGCCTGGTGCGCAAGGGGCTGGAAGCGGTCATGGCGCTACTGCTGGAACTGCATTACAGCAAGGGTGAAATTCTCGAGGCCTATATAAACGAGGTTTATCTGGGCCAGTCCGGCAATCGGGCCATACACGGGTTTGGCCAGGCCAGCCGCCACTACTTCCGGCAGCCGATAGGCGAACTGGAGCCCCACCAGGTGGCGTTGCTGGTGGCCCTGGTCAAGGGCGCGTCCTACTATGATCCCTGGCGGCATCCGGAGCGGTCCCGGGGCCGGCGCAACCTGGTCCTCGAGATTTTCAGGGACCAGGGCCTGATCGACGAGAATGTCGCGCGGGAGGCCAAAAGCCGACCCCTGGGGGTGGCCGAGCGACCCGGCTCCTCCGCCAATCCCTATCCCGACTACCTGGATCTGGTGCGCCGACAACTGGCACGGGACTACCGGGAGCAGGATATCAGGACCGCGGGGCTTCGGATTTTTACCCATTTTGATCCTCAAGTGCAGCGGCGGGTAGAGCAGAGTATCGCGTCCGTACTGACATCACTGGAGTCCGGCTATCGGCTGGAGCCCAATTCGCTGCAGGCCGCTTCCCTGGTGGTGAGAACCGGCACCGCCGACGTCCTGGCCCTCGCCGGCGGGCGCAAGGCCGGCTACGCCGGCTTCAATCGGGCCCTGGAGGCCCGTCGCCAGGTGGGCTCCACCATCAAGCCGGCCGTTTACCTGGCTGCCCTGGCCCGAGAAAGTGACTTTACGCTTACCACGCCCATTGACGACTCTCCCCTGTCGGTTGCCACCGAAAATGGCGAGACCTGGTCGCCCAGGAATTTCGAACGCGAGAGCCACGGCTGGGTGCCGCTTTACGAGGCCCTGGCCCAATCCTATAACCAGGCCACGGCCAGGCTGGGCATGGAGTTGGGTCTCGATTCAGTGGCCGCGACCATTCGTGGCCTCGGTTATGACGGCCCGCTAAATCCCGTGCCGTCGATGTTGCTGGGCTCCACTGCCATGGCCCCGTTCGAAGTGGCCGAGATGTACCACACCATCGCCGCCGAGGGCTTCCATAGTCCCCTGCGCGCCATTCGCTCGGTCTACGATGCCGACAATAACCCCCTGAAACGCTACGGGTTTGAAACCGAGCAGCGCTTCGACCCGGCCACCATGCACCTGCTCCAGTATGGCCTCCAGGCGGCCACCCGGGAAGGTACCGGCACCGGCGTTTACCGTTACCTGCCAGATGATGTCGCCGCCGCCGGCAAGACCGGCACCTCCAACGGTCAGCGCGACAGCTGGTTCGCCGGTTTTGTCGACGACTATGTGGGCGTCGTCTGGGTGGGTCGGGACGACAACGGCAGAATGCCTCTCACCGGCGGCACCGGAGCGCTTCAGGTCTGGGCCGATGCCATGGCGGGTTTGGATGTGGCGTCGCTGCCCTTCGTCAAACCGGAGGAGGTGGAGTACCATTGGGTGGAGCCCTATCGCCAGCGACTGAGTGGCGAGGGCTGCCAGGGGGCCCGCTTTATCCCCTACATTCGTGGCACGGCGCCGGAACGGAAGGGACCCTGCCATCGGCCTCCGGGCCGGGAAATTATCGATTGGTTCAAGGATGTCTTCGGTCTATGAGAAAAGCGTTTGCCATTGTCCTTGCTGTGCCCATAGTGCTGGCGATGTCTGCCTGTGCGCCCATGGGTCCTGCGCCCACGGGCACCTCCTGGCCATCGGCTCCCAGTAACGGGCCTGGGGGCTCGGCCAATTTGCCGGAAGCGGAACCCGGTACGCCCGATGCCTCGCCCGACAGCGCGGAAAGTGGCACCGGTGCGGACATCATCATGCCCGATCAGGAACCGAAAGGCAGCGGTACGGACGTGGTTGTCGATGAACTGTTGGAACGGGGTTGGCGTTACTACCAGCAGGGTGATCACGACCGTGCCCTGGCCGTGGCCGAACGGGCCCAGGGTATTGCCCCCCGGCACCCCGAATCCTACCTGCTCATGGCCAGCAGCCAGTTGGCCCTGTACCGCAATGGCGTCGCCGAACAACTTGCCCGCCGGGGGCTGTCCCTGAGCCGGGCCGGCACCGAGGTCAACCGGCGACTGCAGGCCCTGCTCGCGGAAATTACCGCCATGCGCTAGCCCAGTTCCACCAGCTTGAATTTGCCGGTCCGGACCGGCGTGGCGATATGGGCGAAACGCCGTTGCGCGAGGGTTTCCAGGGGAATAAAGCTGTTGACCACGAACAGGGCGCGTCCACCGGGAGCCAGTAATCGCCGGGTCGCGTTCAGGAATTTGTCCGTCAGGCCGCCCGACCGTGCGAAGCCCTGATGGAAGGGGGGGTTGCAGACAATGGTCTCGAAGGAACCGCCCAGGCGATCGCCGGCGTCCGAGGCCGATACCCGGCCGGCTATACCGTGCTCGCGGAAATTGTGTTGGCAGGCGAGGAGCGCGGCCGCACAGTTATCGGTGGCGGTAATGTCCTTTATTCCCAGTGCGGCCGCTTGCAGGGAAAGGTATCCGTAGCCGCAGCCCAGATCGAGCAAGCGTATGGGCTGTCGGCGCCAGACGGCAAACCGGGCGGCAAAAAAGTCCGGCAAATGGCCTGCCAGAAGCGCGCTGCCCGCATCTTCCTTATCCCAGCCGAATAGTCCCGGTTTGCTGTACACCGGCTTGCCGTCAATGCACAGGATTTTCCGCAGCCGTTTGTAGTCCCGGTCATCCAGGGGTGAAGCTGTACGCCGGCTGCTCGCCAGACGGGCAGTGACCCGGTAAAGCTTTCCCTGTTTTTCCAGCACCGCTTTGTCGCCGAACAACACCCCGATGGTTTTTGCATAGGTCTTGATGCCCTCGTCCTTGGCGCCGGTCAACACCAGCCGGCCGCCGGGGACGAGCCGTTGCGCGGCACTGTTGGCGATATGGTGGACCACGGCTTTTTCCTTTGAAATCCGGTAAGCGATGGCGTCCAGCGAATGGGCGGGCCAGCTGCTGAAATCGAAATCGCAGAAGTGGCAGGGCAGGCCCCGCCGCTCGGCCTGGTCGGCCAGGTCCCTACGGTTGGTGAGCACTGTCTGGCCGTCGGGTACGGCGGCCAGCCCCTCGGCCAGGTTTTCGTCCGCCACCAGCAGGCTGTTTTTGCCCGCATCCTGCAGTGCCGGCAGTAACGGTGCCAGTTCGTCGGTCACTGTCTCAGCGGTCGAGGAGCCGGGCCGCGGCCACGGCAAAGTAGCTCAGGACGGCGTCGGCACCGGCCCGCTTGAAGGCGAGCAGGGATTCCATCATTACCTTGTCCCGGTCAAGCCAGCCTTTCTCGAAGGCCGCCATATGCATGGCGTACTCGCCGCTCA
>DGNJ01000054.1:0-408 GCA_002388905.1 Cellvibrionales bacterium UBA4495 | reverse complement strand
AGATAGGGCATGCCCGGTTTGATCATGATCATGTCGGCGCCCTCGGCCAGGTCCAGGGCGCATTCGTGGAGGGCTTCGTCGCCGTTGGCCGGGTCCATCTGGTACGTGGACTTGTCGCCGCCCTTGAGGTTGGCGGACGAACCCACGGCGTCCCGGAAGGGGCCGTAATAGTTGGAGGCATATTTGGCGGCATAGGAGAGGATCTTGCAGTTGATGTGACCCTCGGTCTCCAGGGCATTGCGGATGGCTCCGATGCGTCCGTCCATCATGTNNCGGCGCCGGCCTCGGCGTGGGAAAGAGCCTGGCGGGTCAGGGTCTCAACGGTCAGGTCGTTGAGCACGTAACCGGTATTGTCGAGGATGCCGTCCTGACCATGCACGGTGAAGGGGTCCAGGGCCACGTCGGTGA
>DGNJ01000007.1:41846-54624 GCA_002388905.1 Cellvibrionales bacterium UBA4495 | reverse complement strand
TCCTGGGCCGACCTGATCATTCTGGCCGGCAACATCGCCTATGAATCCATGGGCCTGAAGACCTTCGGCTTCGCTTTCGGTCGCGAGGATATCTGGCATCCGGAAAAGGATACCTATTGGGGTGCCGAAAAGGAGTGGTTGGCCCCGAGCGATGAGCGCTACGGTGATGTCGACGATCCCGCCACCATGGAAAATCCCCTCGCCGCGGTGCAGATGGGACTCATCTACGTCAACCCGGAAGGGGTCAACGGCAAGCCGGACCCGCTTAAATCCGCGGAGCAGGTGCGCGAAACGTTTGCCCGCATGGCCATGGACGACGAGGAAACCGTTGCGCTGACCGCCGGCGGCCACACCGTCGGCAAGTGTCACGGAAATGGCGATGCGGAAGCCCTGGGTCCGGATCCCGAATCCGCGCCCGTTGAGGAACAGGGCTTTGGCTGGTCCAACCCGAACATGGGCGGCAAGGCCGCCAACGCCGTCACCTCCGGCATCGAGGGGGCCTGGACGAAAGAGCCGACCAGGTTCGATATGGGTTATTTCGATATGCTCCTCGACCATGAGTGGGAGTCGAGGAAGAGTCCGGCCGGGGCTTTCCAGTGGGAGCCGGTGGATATCAGGGAAGAGGACAAGCCGGTGGACGCCACGGACCCCTCCATCCGCCACAATCCGATTATGACCGACGCCGATATGGCCATGAAGATGGACCCGGTGTACCGGGAGATCATGGAACGCTTCCGCAAGGATCCGGAACGCTTTCAGGATGCCTTCGCCCGCGCCTGGTTCAAGCTGACCCACCGGGACATGGGCCCGAAAGCCCGTTACGTGGGCCCGGATGTTCCCGAGGAAGACCTGATCTGGCAGGACCCGATCCCCGCCGGCCCCACCCGCTACGACATCGGTGCCGTGAAGTCCAGGATCGCCGCCAGCGGGCTGTCCATCGCCGAGTTGGTGTCAACGGCCTGGGACAGCGCCCGTACCTTCCGTGGGTCCGACATGCGCGGCGGCGCCAACGGTGCCCGTATCCGCCTTGCCCCGCAGAAGGACTGGGAAGGCAACGAGCCGGATCGCCTCGCCAGGGTGCTGGGTGTGCTGGAGCCCATTGCGGATGAATACGGCGCCAGTATTGCCGACGTGATCGTCCTGGCGGGCAGCGTGGGCATCGAACAGGCAGCCAAAGCGGCTGGCCATGACATATCGGTGCCATTTCAACCGGGTCGCGGTGACGCAACTGACGAGATGACGGACGCGGATTCGTTTGACGTGCTTGAACCGCTCGCCGACGGCTATCGCAACTGGCTCAAGAAGGACTATATCGTCACCCCGGAAGAGTTGATGCTCGACCGCAGCCAACTGATGGGCCTGACGGCACCGGAGATGACCGTGCTGGTGGGCGGCATGCGGGTTCTCGGCACCAATCATGGGGGCACGAAACACGGCGTGTTCACCGGCCGCGAAGGTGCCCTGACCAGCGACTTTTTCGTCAACCTGACCGACATGAGCTTTGAGTGGGTTCCGGCGGACAAGGGCATTTACGAAATCCGCGATCGCAAAAGCGGTGAGGTGAAATGGACCGCAACCCGGCTCGATCTGGTCTTCGGCTCGAACGCGATTCTCCGCTCTTATGCCGAGGTGTACGCGCAGGACGATGCGGAGGAAAAGTTTGTTGGGGACTTCGTGAAAGCCTGGACCAAAGTCATGAACGCCGACCGTTTCGATCTCAATTAGAGCGGCTGTTTGGTGCGATTATATGGGTGGGGCTGTTCCCCACCTGCTTTTTTTCAGACGGGGCTTCCAATTAGTGTGAACAGGCCCTAACAAGGTAGGTGAAAGCGGCCGAACAACTTTTCCATTGGGAGTCTGTCCGCGCCAATACCGCCCGGGAGGACGCGGATATCTATCGACTGACAGATGGTGTTCCGCAGAATGCGAGTCTGAAAATCAAGCATATTACCCTGTCAAAATTATGCCGGACCAAGCGCCCCGTTACACGACCGGTTCCGGTCGTGCAACCATCAACACCCCTTATGAAGTGTCCGGTTAACGGGGAGGGATCTCGGGATCGTCGATAACGGAGCCATCGGCCGCTACGGCCTTCCACCGGCTGCCGCCGGCATTTTTCAGAAGGGCGACGGGTTCATCCAGGTCGATGCGCCTTACTATGGTTAATATCCAGCCTGCCTGCTCCAGTTGGCGGATGCTGAGCAACTGCGCCACGTTCAGCAGTTTTTCCCGCTCGAACCTCGGCGGTACCGCCGGCAGGCCTTTTCGCCGTTCACTGTGCTTCACATGTCCGCTCATGGTGACCTTCCCCGTCAGGAATAGTGTCGGGCCGCCTTTCGGCAGGCGGTTTATTGATCATAAAGCCAATTGCGACGAGACAGAAGCGGCACCTGGTACGGGCCTTTGGCCAGTGGTTTTCAGTCATCGATGCGGGCAACGGTGACCAGGTAGGCGGCGTAGTTGTCGCTGCACAAACGGGCGCAATGGTCCTCCAGTTCCCGGGCGATGGCTGCGCTGTCCGGCCGGGCCAGTAACTGTTTGAGCGCTTCTTCGTCAAAAGCATCGAAAACACCGTCGCTGCAAAGAAAAAACCGGTCGCCGGGCCGGGGCCGGACACTGTGGCAGTCCGCCTGAACGGGCTGGTCGGCGGTGACGGCCCGGGTCACGACATTGCTCAACGGGTGGCGGCTGGCCTCCGGGGCACTGAGTTCCCCGGCATCGACCATGGCCTGGACCAGGGAGTGGTCCCGGCTGCGAAAGTGAATAGCGCCCTCCCTCAGGTGATAGAGCCGGCTGTCGCCGCACCAGGCCAGAAAGGCGCTGTCGCCGCTCAACTGCAGGAAGGTGAAGGTAGTCCCCAACCCGGCCCCCTCGGGGTGTCGTGCCACATGGTCCCGGAGCGCGTCGAAAACGCTCCGGAGCGCTTCGTCTACCAGCGACTGGGTGGCGGGCGGGTTATGCTTTTCCCGAAAGTAGCGGGCCACGGTGGTACAGCACAACCGGCTGGCAACGTCACCCTGGGGCGGGCCGCCCATGCCGTCGCAGACCATAAAGAGACTGTCCCCGGTGTTGGCGCGGCCGGGTTCGGGGTACAGGCTGTCTTCGTTGCGGGAGCGTCGGCCCTGGCCGTAGATTGTCCGGGGCTGTTCGATCACAAGAGTCATTGGCTGCGCCCTCCGTACCTGGCACCCTCGGGTGGTGGCAGGCCGGCGGCCCCGGCGAACGCCGCTTCCACGCCATTCCTTGCCTCTGCCTCGGCGCAATCGCCGTCGATGGCGCTGTCCCGCTCGCCGGCGTCCAGCGGTTCGGCGGTTTCCAGTTGCATGTCCAGTACCCGGCCATCGGCTTCCGAAATATCGGTCCCCTCCGCCCGGCGCCGGTGGATGCGCCTTGCGGCGATTTCCCGCCGGCATTGCATGTCGACAATGATCCAGGGGATGTTCAGTGATTCCGCCACACGGGCCAACAGGTTGCGCTGGTATTGCTTGAGAAAGCTGGCGTCGACAATGACGCCATGGCCCAGTTCCACGATGCGTTTGGCCAGGCCGGCCAGGTGCTCGTAGAGAGCACGGGTCGTTTTCGGGCTGTAGCGGCCGCTGTTGACGGAGTCGCCCTCTTTGGAGCGGGCTGTGGCGAATAGGCGCTGGCGCTCGGCGTCCGAACGCAGGCGAATGGCGCCGAAAGTTTCCACCAGCCAGAGAGCGGCGGTGCTTTTGCCGGAACCGGATACACCGTGGGTGATCGCCACATAGGTCGTTCCAGGCCGGGTCAGGGATTCGGCCAGCGCCAGGTCCCGGTCCAGTTCCTGCGCCACCCGCTGTCGCTGCCGGGCATCCAGGCGGGATTCGGCCAGGCGTATGGCTCCCACCTTGACCCTGACCAGGGCCCGGTAGACGGTGTAAAAAGCCAGAACCTCCAGGCCGCCGTAGTCCCCCGTGATTTCCAGGTAGCGGTTGAGCAGGCGATTGGCCCAGGCGTTGAGGCCGCGGCCGCGCAGGTCCATGATCAGGAAAGCCAGGTCGTCGATCACGTCGATCCAGCGAAATGACTCGTTGAACTCGATGCCGTCGAAAATAACAAACCGGTCTTCCATCAGGGCGATGTTGCGCAAATGCATATCGCCGTGACCTTCCCGGATCAGTCCGGCCGCCTTGCGTGCCCTGAACGTGGCTTTCAACTGCCGGAACCGACGCTGGCTCCACTGCCGCAGGGTCTCAAGCCGGTTGCGCTGCTTCCCGTCGTCGATCAGTTCCCGGAGTTGGTCGAAATTCTGCTGTACCGGTGCCCAGAGGGCTGCCGGATCGCCGGCATCGGCGTCGACATTGGCGCGCGCCGCCTTTTCGTGGAAGTCCGCGATCAGGGTTGCCAGTTCGTCCATCCGTTGCACGGGAAAATTTCCCCCCGTCAGCAGGCGGTCGAGCTGGTTTTGCTGGCGAAAGCGTCGCATGCGCACGAGGTAGTCAATGGCCGGTCCATCGCCCCCTGGTTCCGGCCTGTCAACCGTGCCGGCGATAGCCTGGACGTCGACATAAAGTTCCGGCGCCAGGCGGCGGTTCAGGCGCAACTCTTCCTGGCAATAGAACTTGCGCCTGGCCAGGGTGGAAAAATCGAGGAATTGGAGGTCGACGGGCTTTTTTATTTTATAGGCATAGTCGCCGGCGAGGATAACGCTGGAGATATGGGTCTGTATAAGCTCCGCCTTCGGGGCCCGCTCCCGGAAATACGCCAGCAGGTTCTCCGCCAGCCGTTCGTGGTTTTCCAGTGTCATTTCAGCCATAGGGATTGCCTTCACCGGAGGTACGGGAAAGGATAGCCGATTGACGGTTTTCGGGCCGGGATGATGCCGGGGCATGGCTGTCGAGGCCAGACCCCGTGGGAGTCGCGGGTTGAGGTTTCGGATCCGCCTGGCGATGCGGGCCCGTCAGGATTTCCGCTCGTTCAGCCAGTCGCCAAGGGCGTCCTCGCTCATTGGGCGGGCGATGTGGTAGCCCTGGGCCAGGTCGCAGCCGATATCCCTGAGTAAATCCAGGGTCTGCGCATTTTCCACCCCTTCCGCCGTTACCCGCAAACCGAGACTCTGGCCCAGCTCAACGGTGGAGCGGATGATGGTACGGGACTCCTCGGATGTCATGGCGTTTATGACGAAGGACTTGTCCACTTTCAGCTCGGAAAAAGGCAGACGCACCAGCTGGACCATGGAGGAAAAGCCGGTCCCGAAATCGTCGATGGACAGGCTGAAGCCCTTGACCCGCAACCGGGTGAGCAGATCCAGGGAAATCACCGGGTCCTCCATGGCACTGGTTTCCGTCAGTTCGAAGATAACGTGGCGGGTTTCCAGGCCCAGCTCCTGGCATTTGGCCGCGACACGGTCGGCGAACTGCATGTCCTTGAGGTTTCTGGCGGACAGGTTGATGGACACATGGGGCTCAAGCGACTCACCGCCTCCCGTATTGCCGGTCGGGCCACCCGAGTCGGCCATGAAGCGATAAAACCACCCCAGGGCCTGTTCCAGGACTTCTTCCGTAAGGCGCTCCATGTAGCCATTTTCCTCGGCGAATGGAATGAAGCGGTCGGGCATGACAAGGCCGGCTTCCGGGTGATGCCAGCGGACAAGCGCCTCGAAGCCGGCGATTTCTCCGGTATTGCAGCGGATCTTCGGCTGGTAGTCCAGACGCAGTTGCCGGTTGGCAAGGGCGTGTTCCAGGGCCTCGGCGGTGACCCGAAATGCGGGTTTCTCCTGCATGCGGTGGGGTGGAGACCGTACACCACCGTCACCCGGGTGTGCACGGTTATCGGGTTCGGCGGTGAGCAATGCCTGGAGCCGGGCCGGGGAGAAAGGCTTGGCCAGGGCGCCGGCAAAATCGAGGCCATGCTCGGTGGCGGAGCGCCTGGCCGCGTCCAGGACCCGGCTGCCGACGCCGCTGGTGATGATGATTCTGGCGTCGACGCCGAGTCTCGACAGTTCCACCATCACTTCCACGCCGTCCATCTGCGGCATGACCAGGTCCAGGGCAATGTGGGTGGGACCCCAGTCCTGAAGCTTTTGGAAGAACTCGCCGGGCTCATCGGTAAAATGGGAATCGAAACCGGCATCCTCGGCGATAAACTGGATGGTTTGACCGATCAGGGGGTCGTCGTCGAGGATCAAGAGGCGTTTTCCTGCCATAACTACTCCTTATGATTCCGCCAATACGGCGCGGATCTTCTCCGCCAGTTCCGCCCGCTTGTAGGGCTTGCCCAGCAGATGAACCCCCGGATCCAGGCGACCGTGGTGGACTATGGCGTTTTCAGTATAACCCGAAGTATAGAGAACCTTGATGGGTGGGCTCAGTTGGCGGGCCCGTTCGGCCAGCTCCGGCCCGTTGATGCCGCCGGGCATGATGACATCGGTGAACAGCAGGTCGATTCCGCTGGTTGTCCGCAACGCGTCCAGTGCCTGCCGGCCGTCGGCGGCGGAAATCACCCGGTAGCCCATGTCCTGCAGCTGGTTTTGCGCATAGTCCCGCACCAGGTCATCGTCTTCGACCAGCAGAATGGTCTCGCCGCCACCCACCACCTTCTGCTGCTGTGGCTCTGTCTCTTCGTCTATATCCGGTCCCTCGGCGAGGGGCAGGTACATTTTTACAGTCGTTCCCTGTTCCTCTTCGGAGTATACCTCAACATGTCCGCGGGATTGCTTGATAAAGCCGTAGACCATGGATAAGCCCAGGCCGCTGCCCCGGCCGGCTTTTTTGGTGGTAAAAAAGGGGTCGAACACTTTCGACAGGTGTTCGGGGGCGATGCCCGTGCCCGTATCCGAAACCGCCACCATCACATACCGTCCGGGCTCCGCGTCGGTGTGGCTGCGCGCGTAGTCGTGGCCCAGGCGGACATTGGCCGTTTCGATGGTAAGGCGGCCGCCATTGGGCATGGCGTCCCGGGCATTGAGGCACAGGTTGAGCAGGGCGGCTTCCAGCTGTACGGGGTCGACCCGGGCGTGCCAGAGCCCCCCGCCGCGCACCAGTTCCATGTCGATGTCCGCGCCCAGCGTGCGGCGCAGCAGGCTGTCCATGTCGGCGACGAGCCGGTTGACATCCAGGTTGCGGGGTTCCAGGGGCTGGCGCCGGGCAAAGGCGAGCAGGCGATGGGTCAGGGCCGCGCCCCGGTCGGCGGCGGCGCGGGTCATTTGGGCCAGGGCCTGCAGTCGTTTGTCGCCGCCAAGCTCCGTTTCAAGCAACTCGGCATTGCCCAGGATCACGGTGAGCAGGTTGTTGAAGTCGTGGGCAACGCCGCCGGTGAGCTGTCCCACGGCTTCCAGGCGCTGGGAACGCTGAAGCTGCACAGACATTTCGTGGCGTTCGGTAATATCGCTGATACCACCCACCATGCGCACGGCCTTGCCATTGTCGTCCCTGATCAGCGAGCCCCTGTCGACAACACG
The DNA here is from genome assembly GCA_002388905.1 of Cellvibrionales bacterium UBA4495. Lineage (GTDB taxonomy): Bacteria > Pseudomonadota > Gammaproteobacteria > Pseudomonadales > Porticoccaceae > DGNJ01. The sequence continues at coordinate 47,204 of DGNJ01000007.1, read as the reverse complement.
GGCCACCGAACCGTCCTTGCGCAGGAAGCGGTAATCCTGTCGCCAGTGGGAAGCATCCGGGGTTTCGACAAATCGCCCGATATCCTTCATGACGAATTCTCTGTCCTCCGGGTGGATACGGTCGGCCCAGGCCGCCAAATCGGCAATGTCGCCGGGGGCGTAGCCAAAGAGGGCGGTCAACCCTTCGCTCCACCAGAGGCTGCCGGTTTCCAGGTCCCATTCCCAGATGGCATCGGAAGTGGCGGTTGCCACCCGTTCGAAACGCTGCTCGCTCTCCCGGAGCCTTGCTTCGTTGCGCTTGCGCTCGCTGATATCACGAAAATAAAGCGCCAACCCCTGTTCTGAAGGGTAGGCGTGTAGCTCGAACCAGGTGTCGAACGGTGGGTAGTAGGTTTCGATGCTGACCTGTTCGCCGTCCATCAAAGCCCGGGCATAGGGTTCCTTGAGCAGGGGCAGTTGCTCGAAGACATCGGGCGCGGCCTTGCCCAGCAACTCCTCACGGGGGCGGCCCATAAGACGCTCCGCCTCGCTATTGATATAGGTATAGTGCCATTCCCGGTCGAACATGATAAAGCCGTCGGTAATGCTCTCCAGCGTAACGGCAAGGCGGCGGGCCAGTCGGTGGCTGCGTTTTTCAAGGCGCACACGGTCGTCGATATCGATACAGGTGCCGCACCACTTGACGATCTGCCCGTCGTCGTTTCGCACGGGCACGGCATCCACCTGGTGCCACCGATACTTGCCGTCGTGGCGCATCATGCGAAACTCCGTCGAATGGGCGGAGCCGGTCGCCACCGCCTGCTCCCACCGGCGCATGGTCTGGTCCCTGTCGTCCGGGTGCTGGGCCTTCAGCCACTCCTGGCCCGGTCGGCTTTCGGGCACGGGGGTTCCTGTATAATGAAACAGGGCCTTGTTGACGAAGTCCACGATGCCGTCCGGGCCCGCGGTCCAGATGACCTGCGGTATGGCGTTGGCGACCACCTGAAATTGACGGCGGCTTTCCAGCAGGGTGATTTCGTCGGTTTTTTGTCGGGTGATGTCCTGGAAAGCTCCCTGGTAACGGACCACATTGCCGCTGTCGTCCCTGACCGGTACGCCGATACTGCGCACCCAGTGACGTTCACCCTGCCGGTCGATGATCTCCCCTTCCATGTCGAAATCATCGCCCTTCTCGATGCATTGGCGAATCTTGTCCCGCGTATCCTCATGGTCCGGTGAGGTGAATTGCAGGCCCTCTTCCAGCGTCGGCGTGTAGCCGGGTGGTACGCCGTGGAACCGGCAGACTTCGTCGGACCAGTGCAGCGCCTTTGTCTGAAGATCGAGAATCCAGCCCCCGATATGGGCGACTTCGCTGGCGATTTCCAGCAGGCGGTTCTTCTCCTCCACCTCGGCTTTGGAGCGGGCCAGGCGCGCATGGATGTCGGTCATCTCCTCAAGGTGGCGCAGCGCCAGTACGGTAAGGACACCGCCGACGGCGATGGCGCCAATGGAGAATAAGCGGTTGAGTACGACGTAGACCAGGTCGAATCCGGGCGGCGAAAAAAGGGCGCCGATGGCCGTCAGCAGGCTCGCCGCAACGGCCATGGCGATAACGAGGCGCCGGCTGCGGCCGAGGCCTGCCAGGACAACCAATGGCACATAGAGAGTGCCGTGAGCGAAACCCAGGGGCGTGAAGAAGTCGGCGACAAATATCCCGACCAGGCCCACCAGGCTCAAGTGGTGCCATCGGGAGGCGCCGGCATGGCCGGTATGCTTTTCTATGCTGGTTGTCGACATTCTTGTCGCTCCCGTTTTGTTCCGGATCAATCTCGACGTCAGTGCCGGTTCGGTGCCCGCGACTGCCGATCCAACGTCGAGCGAACTTTCCGGGCCAGCTCCTGGCCTCTGTAAGGCTTGGCCAGTAACTGCATTCCAGGGGGGATATCCCCCTCCTGCAACGAGATGTTTTCGGTGTAGCCGGATGTCAGAAGCACGTTCAACGACGGCCTCCGTTGACGGGCCGCCTGGGCCAGTTCCAGGCCATTCATGTTTCCGGGCATCACGATATCAGTAAATAGCAGATCGATGTCATCGGCACGCTCGACGATATCCAGTGCCGCCCGGGCGTTGGCCGCGGTGATCACCCGGTAGCCCAGGCCCGCCAGTTGGTCGGCCACGTAACGGCGCACCAGGTGATCGTCCTCCACCAGGAGGATTTTTTCCGAGCCACCGGCCGGTTGGGGCGTGGCTGCTGTTCCCGCGTCTTTGCCGGCTCCCGGCTCGGGCGCACGGGGCAGATACATCTCGATGGTGGTACCCAGGCCCGGCTCCGATTCCAGCATGACATGACCCCGGGACTGCTTGATAAAGCCATAAACCATGGACAGGCCGAGGCCCGTGCCCTTGCCCTTTTCCTTGGTGGTGAAGAAGGGGTCGAACACCCTTTCCCGGTCTTCCGCCGATATGCCGGTACCGGTATCGGAGACCCTGACCAGGACATAATCACCCGCTTCCAGGCCTTCGTACCGCTGCCGGCGGTCGGTGCCCAGGTGGATATTGGCGGTTTCCACCGTGAGGGCGCCACCGGTGGGCATGGCGTCCCGGGCATTGATCGCCAGGTTGAGGACGGCGCCTTCCAGCTGGGTGGGATCCACCCGGGCCAGCCACAGGTCTTCACCGGGGTGGAAGCGAACCTCGATATCCGCTTTCAGGGTCCGGCGCAGCAGGCTGTCCATGTCCGCGAGCAGCGCATTGACATCCACCGGCCTGGGCTCAAGGGACTGGCGCCGGGCGAAGGCCAGCAGGCGCTGGGTCAGTTGCGCGGCCCGCTGGGCTGCGGTTTCGGACATTTTGGCCATGGACTGGAGGCGGGGCTGGTCCTTCAACCGCGCGGCGAGCATTTCCGCGTTGCCGGTGATTACGGTGAGCAGGTTGTTGAAGTCGTGGGCGATGCCGCCGGTGAGCTGGCCCAGACTTTCCAGACGCTGGGATTGTTCGAGCTGCTCCTCCATGGCGAGGCGCTCGGTGATATCCGTGTTGATGGCAAATATACGGCGGGGCTGGCCCGCCTCGTCGCGCAGTAGCGACCAGTGGGCCTCCGCCACCAGCGATTCGCCGCCGCGCGTGCGCTGGCGGATCCGACCCTGCCAGTCACCTTTCTCCAGCACCCGCCGGGTGGCGGCAGTGAATTCTTCGTCATTGTCGTAGAGCAGGTCGGCCACCGAGCGTCCCCTGGCCTCCGCCGCCGACCAGCCGTAGAGGCGCTCGGCCCCCTCGTTCCAGTACTGTATCCGGTGGCTGAGGTCGCGCACGATAATGGCGTCCCGGGCCCGGTCCAGCAGGGATGCCTGGTCCCGGATGCGGCTGTCAGCCTCCTGGCGTTCCAGTTCGGCCGCCGCCCGGGCGGCGAAAATCTCCACCAGGGAGAGGACCAGCCCGGTGTCGGCCGGGGGACTTTCGAAGGTGACAAAGAGCTGGCCGATATGCCGGCCTGTCGAGTCGGCAAGCCGCCGGCCCACATAGATTTCACCGCCGGTGGTCGCCGGCGGTGAATCGGGAAAGCGGGCCCGGACATTTTCCACGATGATAGCGACGTTGCTGTCGAGCAGGGCCGCGCAGGGGGATGTCTCCAGAGGATAGGTGACTTCCGGAAAAGGCTCGCCACCAACAGTGCCGGCGAAAATACGGCTGTGGGCAGGCGCCTCGTCCACTGTCCTCGCGACAAACGCCCCGTGGGCGCCCAGGGCGTCGGCCATATTGGCCGTCAGCTGTTCAAAGAACCGGGTACCCGAGGTGGCGGACACACCGGCGGCGACCTTGAGCACGGCATTCTGGAGGCGCTGGCGCTCGCTCTCGGAGCGCAGATGGTCCACCCCGAAGGCCAGGTCGTCGGCCAGTTCCTGGAGCAGATCGATCTCATCGTCGCTGATGGTGCGGGCCTCCGGCAGGTACAGGCACAGGACACCGAAGGTGCGCTGTTCTCGGCGCAGGGGCAGTAAAACCGCCCCCCGGTAACCCCGCGCCAGGGCCTCGTCGAGCCAGGGCTGGAAATCGGGATCCCGGCTGATGTTCTCCACGGTCACGGGGCGCCCCTCCCGCACGGTGCGCCCGGCCGGGCCCCGGCCTTCCGGATTCTGGGGGGACCAACTGAGTGTTACGGTTTCCAGGTAGCCTTTCTCTTCACCGGCCCAGGCGGCGGGGCGGATGGTTTGCGCCTCGTCGTTTTCGGCAAAGCCCACCCAGGCCATCCGGTAGCCGCCCACCTCCACGGCGACCCGGCAGATTTCCTGGATCAGGACGGATTCGTCGTGTGTGCGGACCAGGACTTCGTTGCAGCGACTCAATAATCGCTGGGCGCGGCTGATACGTGCCAGCTCCTCCTCGGTGCGCAGGCGCTGGGTGATATCGTTGATCATCACCAGCCGGGCCGGCTGGTTGTAGAAATCGATACTCTGGGAAACGATTTCCACGTCGATCGTGGAGCCATCCTTTTTCAGGTGGCGGGCCCTGGGCGTGCGGCTAATGCCTTCTCCGAGATCCTGAAGAATCCCCATCAGCCGGGGGACGTCCTCTGGCGGCCGTATGTCGGCGATGGTCAGTTCCCGGAACTCCGGCTCCGTGTAACCGTAGTGGACGATCGCGGCATCGTTGACGGCAAGGATCGTCAGGGTCTCCCGGTCATAAATCAGCATGGGCTGGGGGTTGTGCTCGAACATCAGACGGTACTGCTGTTCCGACCAGGCCAGTTGCTCGATGGCGCGATGCCGTTGAATCACCACCCCCAGGGATTCCGCGAGAATCTGGAGGTTATTGCAGTCAGCGGGGGAAAAGGCGTCGGGGTGCGAGGAAAACACCTTGAGAACGCCGGTGACTTCTTCTCCCACCTTCAGTGGAACCAGGAACATGGACCGCGAGCCCACGCGGCGACAGGCCTGCCGGTCGACCCGGGGATCGGTTTCGCTGTCCCGGCAACAGGCCGCTTCGCCGGTTTCCATAACCATGCCGGAGAGACTGCCCTGGCGCGCCAGGCGCAGACCCAGTTGATCCCGGGCGGTTCCGGAAACCGCCCGGTAGATCATGTCGTCACCCTCGCCAACCTCGATGGCGCAGCCCTCGGCGCCGACCAGTTCGCGGCTGCGGACGGCGAGTAACTCCAGGGCACCCTGCGGCGTCAGGTCACCGGCGGCGATTTCCCGCTGGATGCGCACGATTTTCAGCTGTATATCGGCGGCGCGGCGCGCTTCCTCCTCCCGTTGGACGCGCGCTGTAATGTCCTGCACGGTGCCGGACAAAACGGTGCGCCCCCGGCTGTTGGTGAGTATCCGTCCCCGCTCGTGGACGTGGGCCACGGTGCCGTCGGCCCGGACGATGCGGTGTTCC
>DGNJ01000007.1:40743-41838 GCA_002388905.1 Cellvibrionales bacterium UBA4495 | reverse complement strand
GTGCCTGCCGGGAGAGTGCCTGTTCCTGTGCTTTCTGGAACCGATCCAGGTCGTCGGGATGGATAAAGGCGAGGAATGCCTCGACGGTTCCGGCGAACTGATTCGGCGCAATGTCGAAAATACGGTAGGTTTCCGGAGACCAGGTCAGCAGGTTCTGGTCGAAATCGAACTCCCAGCTGCCCAACTGCGCCAGCTGCTGGGCATTGTCGAGGCGCTCCTGGTTTTCCCGGAGCTGGAGCTCGGTCTGCTTGCGGTCCGTGACGTCGATGTGCATGACCACGGCGCCGGAAACCGCCTTGCCTGCCAGTGGGGTAACCAGCATGCGGAACCAGCGCCAGCGGTTCGGTGAATGGCAGGGATACTCCAGCTTGAACAGGGGGGTGTCGCCGGACAGTACCGCACTAATGCCCTTTTCGGCCGTCGCCGCCTCATTCGACCAGGGGCCTTTGGCCCGGGCGCAAACCGACAGGTAGTTGACACCGACCGCGCAGGCGGGGTCGCGCAGGCCGTTGTCCCGGGCGAAGGTCCGCCAGGCCCGGTTGGCCGCGACAATAACGCCGCTGCTATCCAGAAGGGCAATATGGGCCGGGAATGAATCGAGCAGGGCCGCTTCGCCCGCGTTGATGCCGGTGCCCGCCAGGGTGGGGCCGTTGTCGGATGTCACGAGCTACTCAATGCCCCCTGCCGGTCCCGGTCCGTGTGGTGGTTGACGCGAGCCGACACCAGGGGGGCGAGCCGGTGTCTGGGCTTCGCTGTGTCATGGCGGGCAGTGATTGCGGCGGCTTGAATGTCATGGGCCTGGCCCTCATTTTATAGTGGTGCTACTTATAGTGGTGCTACGGGTGGTCCCTGGCAGCCTATGCTGGAATGAACGCTCCGGGCAGTCAAGACAGGCTCGTCGTTTACAGCATCCATCCGTCGCGCGACCATGGGATTTACCTGAAAAGAAGCGCAATACGCCTTGACCGGTAAGGGGCGGGCCCCTATAATTCGTCGCCCTCGCCGCAGGATGGCAGCATCAGCGCCTCATGCGGAGCGCCGGACAGGTTGGTTCGGCCGGGAAGCAAGTTTGATGCGGGGTGGAGCAGTCTGGTA
>DGNJ01000007.1:0-40732 GCA_002388905.1 Cellvibrionales bacterium UBA4495 | reverse complement strand
AAATCCTGCCCCCGCTACCAATTGGAAGGTTGGTGCCAGTAGGTTGCGAGCGTCCGGAGATCGGATTCGGCACTGGCAGGCACGGCCGGGCGGAGGCGCAGGTTCAAGTCCCCCTTCGCCGCCAACAAACGCGCCGGGTCGGCGCAAACCGGAAGGCCCCTTTTTAGGGGCTTTTTGCTATGGGAAAAGCAAGGCTCCCGAACGGGCCTTCACTGGGAGGTCGAGCGATCGTGGGGACAAGGCAGGGCCTTTTGCTGGAGTTGCTTGAGCCCGTGGTTGAGTCCATGGGCTGTCAGCTTTGGGGCCTGGAACTGCACAGCAGCGGCAGGCGCAGCACCCTGCGCCTTTATATCGACAAGCCCGATGGGGTGGTGCTCGACGATTGCGAGCGCGTCAGTCGGCAGGTCAGCAGTGTTCTCGATGTGGAAGACCCGATTCGGGGCGAGTACACCCTCGAGGTTTCCTCGCCGGGCATGGACAGGCCGCTGTACACCATTGCGCAGTTCGAGCAATTTGCCGGCGAAGATGTCAGTGTCCGGTTGCGCGTCCCCTACGAGGGTCGCCGCAAGTTCAAGGGGCGTCTGGCCGGTGTGGAAGGCAACGATGTCGTCGTAGTGGTCGACGATCACGAATATTTGTTTCCGGTCGAGTCGATCGACAGGGCGAAGGTGGTCCCCCGTTTCGGGAAGGACGTAACAAGAGGCTGACGGATGAATAAAGAGATTTTGATGGTTGCGGAGGCCGTTTCCAATGAGAAGGGCGTCTCCGAGGAAATTATATTCGAAGCCATGGAGCAAGCGCTGGCGACGGCCACCAAGAAGCGTTACGACGAGGGTGCCAATATCCGTGTGGTGATCGATCGCAAGACCGGCGATTACGATACCTATCGCTGGTGGGAGGTCGTCGACGACGACACCCTGGCCGAGCTGGGAACCCAGTTCACCGTGGAGGAGGCCCACGAAAAAGACCCCAACCTCAAGCCCGGCGACATCTACGAAGAGCCCGTGGAAAACGTTGGCTTTGGCCGGATCGCCGCCCAGACCGCCAAGCAGGTTATCGTCCAGAAGGTGCGGGACGCCGAGCGGCAGCTGGTTGCCGATCAATACCGCAACAAGGTGGGCGAACTGGTCAGCGGCACTGTCAAGAAAGTGACGCGGGACCACATTATTGTCGACCTGGGCAACAACGCCGAAGGTCTGCTGCCCCGGGAGGAACTGGTGGGCCGGGAGGTTTTCCGGGTCAACGACAGGATGCGCGCCATCCTGACCGAAATTCGCACCGAGAGCCGGGGCCCCCAGCTGTTGCTCAGCCGGGCCTGCAACGAAATGCTGATCCAGCTGTTCACCATCGAGGTGCCGGAGATTTCCGAACAGGTTATCGAGATTCGCGGTGCTGCCCGGGATCCGGGTTCCCGGGCCAAGATCGCGGTCAAGACCAATGACGGTCGCATCGACCCCGTGGGCGCCTGTGTGGGCATGCGCGGGGCCCGGGTCCAGGCGGTATCCAATGAGCTGGACGGCGAGCGCATCGATATTGTCCTCTGGGACGACAATCCGGCCCAGTTGGTGATCAACGCCATGGCGCCCGCCGAGGTTGAGTCCATCGTCGTCGACGAGGATGCCCACTCCATGGATGTCGCCGTGGCCGAGGACAACCTGGCCCAGGCCATCGGCAAGAGCGGCCAGAATGTGCGCCTGGCAGTGGAACTGACCGGCTGGAACATCAATGTCATGAGCATCGAGGAAGCCGAAGCCAAGCACGAGGCCGAGGCGGGCACCCTGGTGGAGACCTTCATGTCCCTGCTCGACATCGACGAGGATGTCGCCACCGTACTGGTGGAGGAGGGATTCAGCTCTCTCGAGGAAGTGGCCTATGTGCCCATCGAGGAAATGATGGCCGTGGAAGGGTTCGACGAGGAAGTGGCCGAGGAGTTGCGCGCCCGCGCCAAGGATGCGCTCCTTACCCAGGCCCTGGCCTCGGAAGAGGACTTCGCCCAGCCGGCGGAAGACCTTCTCAACATGGAGGGCATGACCCCGGAACTCGCACGGCAGTTGGCGGCTCAGGGCATTGTCACCATGGAGGACCTGGCGGAGCAGGCCGTCGACGACCTCGCGGATATCGAGGAACTCGACGAGACACAGGCTGCCGAACTGATTATGACCGCCCGGGCTCCCTGGTTTGCCGAAGAATAGTGCTATCGGGTCGGAGCGGAAATCGAAACTTGAGGAAATTGAATGGCTGAAGTTACCGTAAGTCAACTCGCCGAGGTAGTCGGAGCGTCCGTGGATCGCCTGCTCAAGCAGATGGGCGAAGCGGGGTTGAAGCACACCTCGCCGGATGAAACGGTCAGCGATGAAGAGAAGCAGCAGCTGCTGGCGTATCTCAAGGGCCTGCATGGGGACAAGCCCCGCGAGCCCAGGAAGATAACCCTGCGGCGCAAGACCACCAGCACCCTGAAAACCGGCGGCAAGAAGACCGTCAACGTGGAGGTGCGCAAGAAACGCACCTACGTCAAGCGAGAGGATCAGGGGGAGGCTCCCGAGCCTCAAGCCGAGACGGAAGCGCCCGCCACCAGTCCGGCGCCAGCGCCGTCCGGTGGTTTTACCGACGATGTCGAGATCAAGCGACAGGCGGCCATAGAGGCACGCCGTAAGGCCGAGGAAGAAGAGGCCCGTCGACGGGAGGAGGAAGCGCGCCAGGCCCGGGAAAGCGAAGAACAGGGCGGGGCGGAGCAGACCCCCGCCGGCCCCGTGGTGCCCGGCGTCGAGCAGCCCCTGGAGCCCGCCGCGGCCAAGGCCGGCGACAAGAAACACGTCAAGAAGCGGCCCCGGGAAGACGAGGACGAGGACAAACCCGCCAAGAAGAAGCTCAAGACGAAGGAAACCAAGGGTCGCAAGCAGCGTCCCGAGGACCTGCTGGCGGAAGCCGAGGAAGTGGTGGCGCCCGAGCCGGACAAAAAGAAACCCCGGCTCAAATCCCGCAGCCCCGCTATCAAGGTCGAGAACCGGCACACCTTCCAGAAGCCCACCGGCAAGATCGTCCACGAGGTGGAAGTTCCCGAGGCGATCCAGGTGGGCGACCTCGCCCAGCGCATGTCCGTGAAGGCCCCGGTGGTGATCAAGGAGCTCATGAAGCTGGGCACCATGGCCACCATTAACCAGAGCATCGACCAGGACACCGCCATACTGGTGGTGGAGGAACTGGGCCACAAGCCGGTGCCGGTATCCGACGACGCCCTCGAGCAGGAGCTCAAGAAAGAACTGGCAGTGGAGGAAGAGAGCGAGGACCTGCAGCCCCGCGCCCCCGTGGTGACGGTGATGGGTCACGTGGACCACGGCAAAACCTCCCTGCTCGACCATATCCGCAAGACCAAGGTGGCCTCCGGCGAAGCCGGCGGCATCACCCAGCATATAGGCGCCTACCACGTGAACACGCCGGAGGGCATGATCACCTTCCTGGATACCCCTGGCCACGCCGCCTTTACCGCCATGCGCGCCCGCGGTGCGCAGGCCACCGATGTGGTGATCCTGGTGGTGGCGGCGGATGACGGCGTCATGCCCCAGACCGAGGAGGCCATTCAGCACGCCAGGGCGGCGGGTGTGCCCCTGGTCGTGGCCATCAACAAGATGGACAAGGAGGGCGCCGACCCCGAACGCGTGATCAGCGAGCTGGCCGCCAAGGACGTTATTCCCGAGGACTGGGGCGGCGACACCCAGTTCGTCAAGGTCTCCGCCCAGACCGGCGACGGCATCGACGAGCTGCTGGAATCCATCCTCCTGCAATCCGAGTTGCTGGAACTCAAGGCACCGGTGGACGTTCCCGCCAGAGGCGTTATTGTCGAGGCGCGCCTGGAGAAGGGCCGCGGCGTCGTCGCCACGGCACTGGTCCAGGCCGGTACCCTGAACAAGGGCGACTTCGTCCTCGCCGGCGAGAGCGTGGGCAAGATCCGCCTGATGAACGACGAGGCCGGCAAGCCCGTGGCCGAGGCCGGCCCCTCCATTCCCGTGGAGATTGTCGGCCTGGATTCCGCGCCCGCCGCCGGCGACGAGTTCGTGGTGGTGGCGGACGAGCGCAAGGCCCGGGAAGTGGCGGAATTCCGTCAGCAGAAGGCCCGGGACGAGCGCCTTGCCCGGCAGCAGGCCGCCAAGCTGGAAAACATGTTCGCCGCCTTCGAGGAGGAGACCGAGAGGAAGGTCCTGCCGGTGGTGGTCAAGGCCGACGTGCGCGGGTCCCTGGAAGCCATTCTGTCCTCCTTCGAAGACATCAATACCGAGGAGGTGGCGGTCAACGTGGTGTCCTCCGGCGTCGGCGGGCTCACCGAATCCGATATCAACCTGGCGATCACCGCCAATGCCGTGGTGCTGGGCTTCAATGTCCGGGCCGATGCCACGGGGCGCAAGCTGGCCGAGGCCGAGGGCGTGGAGATTCGTTACTACAGCGTTATCTACAATCTGCTCGACGACGTCAAACAGGCGCTGTCCGGCATGCTGGCCCCGGAGGTCCGCGAGGAAATCGTCGGTATCGCCGAGGTTCGGGACGTGTTCCGCTCGCCCAAGTTTGGCCAGATTGCCGGCTGTCTCGTTACCGAGGGTACCGTGTACCGCAACAAGCCTATCCGGGTGCTGCGCGATAACGTGGTGATTTACGAAGGCTCCCTGGAATCCCTGCGCCGCTTCAAGGACGACGTCAACGAAGTGCGCAGCGGTACCGAGTGCGGTATCGGCGTCAAGGACTACAACGACGTCAAGCCCGGCGACCAGATCGAAGTCTACGATGTCAAAGAGGTGGCGCGGCAGCTCTGATTTGCCGTAACGCCGGGAGACAGTACCGATGCCCAAGGACTTCAGCCGCACCGAGCGGGTCGCCGATGCCCTGCAGCGGGAACTCGCGCAACTGGTGCGCGACGAGCTGCGCGACCCCCGGGTGGGGATGCTCAATATCACCGCCGTGGAGGTGAGCCGCGACCTGGCCCATGCCAAGGTCTTCGTCAACTTCGTGGGTGAAAACTCCGAAGAGGAGACGCGGGAGGGCGTGGCCGCCCTCAACGGCGCGGCGGGTTTCCTGCGCACGCTGCTCGCCAAGCGGATGCAGTTGCGTGTGGTACCGCGCCTCAAGTTTCTCTTCGATGCCAGCGGCGAGCGGGGCCAGCACCTGTCCGCCCTTATTGACTACGCTGTGTCCCGGGACCGGGCCAAGAACAGCGAGGACGAATAAGTGGGGCGGCGCAGACGACAGCGGGGCCGACCGGTCACCGGTATTCTGGTGTTGAACAAGCCGGCGGGAATCACGTCCAACGACGCCTTGCAGCGGGTCAAGTACCTTATGTACGCCGCCAAGGCCGGGCACACCGGCAGCCTCGACCCCATGGCCACGGGTGTCCTGCCCATCTGCCTGGGGGAGGCAACCAAGTTCACCCAGTTCCTGCTGGATGCGGACAAGCGTTATCGCAGTACTTTCCGGTTCGGCATTTCCACCCGCACCGGCGATGCCGAGGGCGAGGTCGTCGAAGAGTCCAGCGCGGCTGAGCTGACAGCCTCACAAGTGGAGCAGGCCCTGGAAACGTTCCGGGGAGAGATCGAACAGGTACCGTCCATGTACTCGGCCCTGAAGAAGGACGGCAAGCCCCTGTACAAGCTGGCCCGGGAAGGCGTGGAAGTGGAACGGGAACCCCGGCCGGTGACCATCCACCGGTTCGAACTGCTCGACTTCCGGCCCGGTGAGCGGGCCGAGGCGGACGTGGAGATACACTGCAGCAAGGGTACCTATGTGCGTACCCTCGCCGAGGACCTGGGGGAGGTGCTGGGTTGTGGCGCCCACGTATCGGCGCTGCACCGCACCGGTGCCGGCTCCTTCACCGGCGAAGACGCCGTCACCCTGGAGCAGTTGGAAAAACTCCGGGAGGGCAAGCGCGGCGAGGACCTGGATTTCCTCCTCAAGCCGGTGAATGCAGCCGTCGCCCACCTGATGGCGGTGAATCTGCCCGATTCCATCGCCTGGTATTTCCGGCGCGGGCAGCCGGTGGTGGCGCCCAAGGCCTATCGCGAAGCGGGAGAAGGCGATATAGTGCGCATCTTCGAATCGGATGGCCCCTTTCTCGGGGTTGGCGAGGTCCTCGAGGACGGCATGCTCGCTCCCCGGCGCTTGATGGTGGAGCCGGACTGATTTTAGAGTAAGGCCCCGGTATCCCGGGGCGACACGTATTGGCTCGCTGTGAGCCAAATCTATTCACCCGGCTATCAATGTTATCGGGTGAATAAGCGGTACAGGATGTACCGCCATTGGCCGAAGGCCAATGCAAGGCTCGGAAATACAAGGAATTCCACGTAATTCCGTCGGTATTCCCGAGACGCATCAACAAAATCGATACGGATATCTATTTTGTTACTGGTTTAATTAGGGTGTCTGTACACATGCGCGGACAACCCTGAATCCGACAACCGCATGATGGAGAAATGTTATGGCACTGAATGCAGCCGAGAAACAGGCGATCAGCAAGGAGTTTGGACAGGGCGAGGGCGATACCGGTTCGCCGGAAGTCCAGGTGGCCCTGCTTACCGCCAACATCAACAAACTGCAAGGTCACTTCCAGGGGCACAAAAAGGATCACCACTCCCGCCGTGGCTTGATCCGCATGGTCAACCAGCGCCGCAAGCTGCTCGACTACCTGAAAAAGAAGGACGCCAATCGCTACGCCGAACTCATCAAGAAACTGGGTCTGCGTCGTTAATTTACCAAGGCGGCTCCGGATGGAGCCGTCGTTGTTTTTGAGAAGGTGAAAAAGTGGAACCTGTCAGCAAATCATTTCAATACGGCAAGCATACCGTCACCCTGGAGACCGGCCGGATAGCCCGGCAGGCCACCGGTGCGGTGCTCTGTACCATGGATACCACCAGTGTCCTGTGCACCGTGGTCGGTGTCCGCGAAGCCAAGGAGGGGCAGGGCTTCTTTCCCCTCACGGTCAACTACCAGGAAAAAGCCTACGCTGCCGGCAAGATTCCCGGCGGCTTCTTCAAGCGCGAGGGCCGTCCCAGCGAGAAGGAGACCCTGACCTCCCGGCTTATCGACCGGCCCATCCGGCCGCTCTTCCCGGACGGTTTCAAGAACGAAGTGCAGGTGATCTGCACCGTGATGTCGGCGGACAAGAACAACGATCCGGACATTCCCGCCATGATCGGCGCTTCCGCGGCCCTGGCCATTTCCGGGCTGCCCTTCAACGGCCCCATCGGCGCTGCCCGTGTCGGTTACCACGCCGACCAGGGTTACCTGCTCAACCCCACCTACCAGGAACTGGCCGATTCCGGCCTCAACATGGTGGTGGCCGGTACCCGGGATGCGGTGCTCATGGTCGAGTCGGAAGCGAAGGAGTTGCCCGAGGACCTGATGCTCGGCGCCGTACTCTACGCTCACCAGGAAATGCAGTCCGTCATCCAGGTGATCGATGAGCTTGTCGCCCAGGTTGGCAAGCCCCGCTGGGACTGGCAGCCGGCCGAGGAAAACAAGGATCTGGCCGTCGCACTCAGCGAAAAAGTGGGTCAGCGCCTCGAGGAAGCCTACCGTATCACCGACAAGCAGGAGCGCACGGCCGCCATCGGTGAATTGCGCAACGAGGCTGTCGAAAGCCTGGTCGACGAGGAGAAAGGTATTACCGGTGAAAACGTCGGCGATGCCTTCAAGAAACTCGAAAAGACCATCGTTCGCGGCCGCATTTTGCGCGGTGAGCCGCGCATCGACGGCCGCGACGGCAAGACCGTTCGCCCCATCAGTGTTGAAGTGGGCGTGCTCGCCAAGGTCCACGGTACCGCCCTGTTTACCCGGGGCGAAACCCAGGCCCTGGTTGCGGCGACCCTGGGCTCCCTGCGCGATGCCCAGATCATCGACGCCCTGGAAGGGGAGCGCAAGGATCCCTTCATGCTCCACTACAATTTCCCGCCCTATTCCGTGGGCGAGGCCGGTCGCGTCGGCTTCACCGGCCGCCGGGAAGTGGGCCACGGCCGTCTGGCCCGGCGGGGTATTGCCGCTGTCCTGCCCACCCAGGAGGAGTTCCCCTACACCCTGCGCGTGGTTTCGGAGATCACCGAATCCAACGGTTCCAGTTCCATGGCGTCGGTGTGCGGCACCAGCCTGGCGCTGATGGATGCGGGCGTACCGCTCAAGGCGCCGGTGGCCGGCATTGCCATGGGCCTTGTAAAAGAGGGCGACCAGTACGCCGTGCTCACCGATATCCTCGGCGACGAGGATCACCTGGGCGACATGGACTTCAAGGTTGCCGGTACCACCCGGGGCGTCACCGCCCTGCAGATGGATATCAAGATCGAGGGAATCAACGAGGAAATCATGGAAACCGCCCTCGGCCAGGCGCTCCAGGCCCGGCTCCACATCCTCGGCGAGATGAACAAGGTGATCGAAAAGGGTCGCGAGGAAGTTTCCGAGACCGCGCCCCGCTATCACACCATGAAGATCCATCCGGACAAGATCCGCGACGTGATCGGCAAGGGCGGCGCCACCATCCGGGCGCTGACCGAGGAAACCGGCGCCACCATCGACATCGAGGACGATGGCAGCATCCGCATCTACAGCGACGATGCCGAAGGATTGAAAAGCGCCGTCACGCGCATTGAAGAGATCACCGCCGAGCCGGAAATCGGCGAGATCTACGACGGTGTCGTGGCCCGGGTGGTGGATTTCGGCGCCTTTGTCACTTTCCTGCCCGGCACCGACGGTCTGGTGCATATCTCCCAGATCGCCGAGGAACGGGTCAACACCGTCAGTGACTACCTCAAGGAAGGCCAGAAGGTGCGGGTCAAGGTGCTCGACGTCGACAACCGCGGCCGCATCAAGCTATCCATCAAGGAAGCCAAGGCCGAGGAAGGCGATGTCGGCGAAGCGCAAAGCGCCGCTGCCGAGGAATCCGACCAGTAAGCTGCCGGATTTCATTGGCTGGCGAAAGACGGGGTCCCATGGGGCCCCGTTTTTTTATGGCTTCTGACGAATCACTGGAAAGCGCAGCCCGGCCTGCCGCCGGCTTTGCGGAGCACCATGGCCAGGGGACAAAAACCGGTAAAGGCGGCCTGGAACATGTTGGCTCCGACAAAGGCGGTGAACCACAACCAGTAGGCGGAGTGCAGCTGGCTGAGTGCCAGGCTCGCCAGAACAAAAGTACCGGCGATGGCAAAAACGAGGCGATCGATATTCACGGGGCTGTCCTCTGTGGGGGGGGTGGCTTTGGCAACGATGATCATTGACCGGTTCATTTGCGGGGTTCCTCGCAATAGAGCCGGTGCAATGTCTCGACGATTTCCCGGCCGTTGGTATCCGCCAGCGTATAGATGATGGTCTGGCCCGCCCGCCGGGAGGTGGCCAGGCCGTCGCGGCGCAGGCGCGCCAGGTGCTGGGAGACCGCCGACTGGCTCAGGCCCGCCAGTTCTTCCAGTTCCCCGGCGCTGTGCTCGCGCTCCGAGAGGGCGCAGAGCATCAGCAGGCGTTTCGGATGGGAGAGGCTCCTGAGAAGTGCCGCCGCCGCCTCGGCACTGGTCTGCATCTTGTCGAGATCCATAATCCGGCTGGTCAATAAATTAGTTGACACTAATATAAGTAATAACTAATATTTGTGCAACTTATTTTTAGGGGCTTGGGTAATGGCTGCTTCGTCACTCGCTGATCGCTTTGTTTATTATGCGCTGCACCATCCGCGTCGGATCGCCTGGGTGATGGCCCTGAGCACGGTGTTGATCATTGCGCTGGCGGCTGTGCCGAACTTTGTCCGGGTGCCCGGCCTGCACCCCGTGACGGTGGATACGGACCCCGAGAATATGCTGGCCGAGGACGAGCCGGTGCGGGTGTTCCACGACAGGGCCAAGGCCACCTTCGACCTGTCCGACATGGTGGTGGTGGGCATTGTCAACGACCGCCATCCGGAGGGCGTGTTCAACCCCGGGTCGCTGGAGAAAATCCACCGGCTTACCAATTTTGCCCGCAACCTGTCGTGGCCCGATCCCGATAATCCGGGCGAGCGCGAGGGGGTGATCGAGGCGGACATGATCGCCCCTTCCATGGTCGACAATATCGAGCAGGGAGGGCTGGGGGAGGTGACTTTTTCCTGGTTGATGGCAACGCCGCCGGCGACGCAGGAAGAAGCCCTGGCAATCCGCGAGCGGGCCCTGAATATTCCTTTCCTCAACGACACCCTGGTGTCCGGGGATGGCAAGGCCGTTGCCCTGTACCTGCCCCTTACCAGCAAGGATGTGTCGTACCGGGTCCGGCGGGAACTGCTGGATTTTACCGCCGGCTGGCAGGGCGATGAATCCGTCTATATTACCGGCCTGCCGGTGGCGGAAGATACTTTCGGGGTGGAGATGTTCATCCAGATGGCCATTTCCGCGCCCCTGGCCATGCTGGTGATATTTCTGTTGCTCTGGTGGTTTTTCAAGCGCCTGGTCATGGTGGTCTCGCCCATGCTGGTCGCCATTGTAAGCGCCCTGTCGACCATGGGCCTGCTGGTGATCAGCGGCAACACAATCCACATCATGAGCTCGATGATTCCCATTTTCATCATGCCCATCGCCGTGCTCGATGCCGTTCATATCCTGTCGGAATTTTTCGACCGCTATCCGGTGCACCGGGACCGTCGCAAGACAACCGAAGAGGTCATGCGCACCCTGTTCAAGCCCATGTTGTTCACCACCCTGACCACCATGGCCGGCTTTGCCTCCCTGGCCCTGACACCCATCCCGCCGGTGCAGGTATTCGGCATTTTCGTGGCCATCGGCGTCTTTCTGGCCTGGCTGTGGACTATCCTCTTTATTCCCGCCTACCTGATGCTGATTCCCGAAAGCAGGCTCGAAGGTTACGGCCATGAAGGCAGCGCGGGGGAGGAGGATCACACGCCGATGGGGCGCAGCCTGGCCTGGCTGGGTAATGTGACCTGTGCGCGGCCCAGGCTAATCCTGGCCGGCACCCTGATTATCGGGGCGCTGTCCGGCTGGGGGATCACCCTTATCCAGATTAACGATAATCCCATCAACTGGTTCGACGAGGACCACGCCATCCGCGTCGCCGACCGGGTCCTCAACGACCATTTCGGCGGCACCTACATGGCGTATCTTTCCCTGAAACCCGGCGAGGCTGATTCGGACTTCGACGGGGGTGCGCTGCTGTCCGAGCTCGACCGCCGCCGGCAGGACCTGGTCGAGTCGGGATTGCCCGCTCAGCCGTTCAACCGCCTCGAGGGAAAAGTACGGGAGGTGGCCAGTCAGTCAACAGATGCCGCATCCGGACTGGCGGCATTGACCCGCTTTGCCGAGGAGCAGATGGCCACTGCCGAGGGTGATGCCTATTTTGCCTGGGATGAGGTCATGCTCATGCTGGACGGTATCCGCCAGGGCTCGGAGGTCTTCAAGCAGCCGCAAACCCTGGCGTGGATGGAAAATCTCCAGAAGCACCTGGAGGGCAACGAGCGGGTGGGCAAGGTTAATTCCCTCCCCGATATCGTCAAGACCGTGCACCGGGAGTTGCTGCTGGGCAAGCCCTCCGAGTTCCGCATTCCCGACAGCACCAATGCCGTGGGCCAGACCCTGATTACCTACCAGAACAGCCACAGGCCCCAGGATCTGTGGCATTTCGTGACCCCGGACTACCGCCAGGCCAGTCTATGGCTGCAGTTGACCAGTGGCGACAACAGGGACATGGAAGCGGTGATGGCGGACCTGGAGGCTTTTGTCGCGGACAACCCGCCCCCGGCGGGCATCGAGCCCGAGTGGTTTGGTCTTACCTATATCAACGTGGTCTGGCAGGACAAGATGGTACGGGGCATGCTCGGGGCCTTTGCCGGCTCCTTCGTCGTGGTACTGGCGATGATGGTGGTGCTGTTCCGCTCCGTCCTGTTCGGGCTGTTGTCGATGATCCCCCTGACATTCACCGTGGGCCTGATCTACGGCATCATCGGCCTGATCGGCAAGGACTACGATATGCCGGTAGCCATTCTCAGTGCCCTGAGTCTGGGGCTGGCGGTGGATTACGCCATCCACTTCCTGGCCCGCGCTCGCGAGGCGGTGGCCAGGGCCGGCGACTGGCGCTCGGCGGTGCCGATTGTCTTCGGCGAGCCGGCCCGGGCCATCAGCCGCAACGCCATTGTCCTCAGTGCCGGCTTCCTGCCCCTGCTGGCCGCGCCCCTGGTGCCCTACCAGACAGTGGGCATCTTTATCGCGACGATTATTCTCAGCGCCGGTGTGGCGACACTGGTTATCCTGCCGGCGCTGGTGACCCTTTTGCAACGCTGGCTCTTTAAATAGTGGCCCAGGAGGTAAAACCGTGAAACCCGTAAAGCACATTATCTGTATGGTATTCCTGTCCCTGTCGGCGGCCCTGCCCGCCGCGGGCGCGGAGGAACAACAGCCTTCTCTGGAGGAGATCGTCCACCGCGCCAATCAGGTGGCCTATTACCAGGGGCGTGACGGCCGTGCCCAGGTCCAGATGCTGATTACCGACAGCCAGGGGCGCCACCGCCAGCGAAGCTTTACCATTCTGCGCAGGGATGGCCCGGATACCGATGCCGTGGCGGATCGCGCCTATCTGGGCGAGCAGCAATTCTATGTCTACTTTCACCGCCCGGCCGACGTCAACAAGATGGTGTTCATGGTGCACAAGAAACCGGGAGAAAATGACGACCGCTGGCTCTACCTGCCCGCCCTGGACCTGGTTAAGCGCATCGCCGCCAGCGATAAACGCACCAGCTTTGTCGGCTCACATTACTACTACGAGGATGTCAGCGGCCGCAGTATCGATGCCGACCATCACGAGCTGGTGGATGTCACCGATAATTATTACGTCCTCAAGCACACACCTAAAGAACCGGGTGAGGTGGAGTTCGACCACTACCTTATGTACGTGCACAGGGAAACCTTTATCCCGGTACAGACCGAGTACTTCGACAGCCAGGGCAACAAATATCGTGTCGCCAGGGCCCTGAAGGTGGAGACCATCCAGGGCTATCCCACAGTGACCGAGGCGGTTATGGAGGACCTGGACAGCGGCGGCAAAACCCGCATGCGTTACAACCAGGTGACCTACGATATCGGCATGCCGGAAGCGGTTTTCACGGAACGCTACCTGCGTTCGCCCCCTCGCCAGTATCTGCGCTAAAGGACAGGCGCCACCGATGCCGATCAGTATCTTGCGCGCACTTTCCGTGCTGATTCCGTTGCTCAGCGCAGCGGCGTTGGCCGCCGAGCCCGCGCTCCCCACCGGCCTGGGCGGTGCTTCGGAACCGGAACTGCCCGCCGGCATGGAGGCCGGAGACAGCGGGCCGCCCCTGCCCGGTGGCCTGGGTTCCGGGGACGAGCCGGACCTGCCGGCCGGTATCGATGAGCCACGGGAAACCGCCGCCTTTGATGACTGGGAGGTGGGGGACAGTGACGACACGGAGGCGCCCCTGGGCGGCCTGACCGGCTTCTGGGAAGCGCGTGCCGGCCACCGGCTGCAATCCGCCGACAACCAGCGTCAGTCGAGCCTGGCGGAGATGCGACTGGAACTGGAAAAAGGCTGGCAGGGATTGTCCTGGAGCGCCAAGGCCACCGCCGACCTGGTCTACGACAGCATCGAGGACAGCGGTCACGCGGACCTGGAAACCGGCATGGGCTGGCTGGATCTGCGCGAGGTCTGGCTGCAATGGCGACCGGGGGCCGATGTCGACCTCAAGGTTGGCCGCCAGATCCTCACCTGGGGGGTGGGGGACCTGGTCTTTATTAACGACCTCTTCCCCAAGGACTGGAACAGCTTTCTCGCCGGTCGCGACGAGCAATATCTCAAGGCACCCTCGGATGCCCTTCGCGTGGGATACTACGGCGACGGCTTCAACCTCAACCTGGTTTATACCCCGCGCTTTGACGCCGATCGCTATATCGATGGACGACGGCTGTCCTACTACAACCCGCTCGTCGGTGGCGTGGTGGGCCGGAACGAACCGCTGTCGGTGGACCGGCCCGACGACACCGGTGTCGATGACGAATGGGCGCTGCGCCTGTATCGACGCTGGGGCAGTTACGAGTTGGCCCTCTACGGTTACGACGGCTTCTGGAAGAGCCCGGGTGGCTTCGACCCCCGCTCCGGCCGGGCCCGTTTCCCCCGCCTGCGGGTGGCGGGGGCCAGCGGGCGCGGCCCCCTGGGCCCCGGCATACTGAGCCTGGAAGTTGGCTACTACGATTCCCTTGAAGACGACAGCGGCGATGACCCCTTCGTCAATAACGACGAATGGCGTTTCCTTGCCGGGTATGAATGGGAGGTGGCCCGGGAGACAACCCTGGGTCTGCAGTACTACCTTGAAGCGATGGGCGATTATGGCGCCTACCGGCGCACGTTGCCTGCCGGCCAGCCCGCCCGGGACCAGTATCGCCAGTTGGTCACTGTCCGGTTGACGCGGCAGGCCTTGAACCAGAACCTGACACTGGGCCTGTTCGCCTATTATTCACCCACGGACGAAGACGCTTACCTGCGGCCCAATATTCACTACAAGGTGACCGATAACCTGGCCGTTGAGGGGGGCTTCAACCTGTTCTTTGGCGACCGGGACCACACCTTCTTCGGCCAGTTCGAGGACAACAGCAACGTCTACACGGCGGTGCGTTTCAGCTTTTGAGCCCTAGGGCCTGTTAACACTAATTGTATTGCACCTGCTGGAAGCCATTTTTACCTCCAGCTAGGCGGAAGAAGTGAAGTTTAGTCATTCTAAATGAGCGACTGACAACAACGCTGGGGGCAAAAAGGGCTCCAGCCCTTCGGGTTGTGGCTAAAAATCCGCCACTCTTCGTTACTCGTCGCTCATTTGGAACAACCAAACTACTCTCCTCGTGCCCGCAGCGGCGGACCGCTCGATTGGCGAATTTTTAGTCACAACAGGCGTAATCCAATTAGTGTTAACAGGCCCTAGTTGAAACTGTGCTCGGGACCGGGAAAACCGCCGGTGCGCACTGCCTCGCCATAGGCTTCCATGGCTTTGCGGATATCGCCCCCGGTCTCGGCCAGGAAGTTCTTGGTGAAACGCGGCGTCCTGGGCGAGATGCCCAGCATGTCGTAAACCACCAGCACCTGGGCATCGGTGGCAGCGCCGGCGCCGATGCCGATTACCGGGATGGCCAGTTCCCGGGTAATGGTTTCCGCCAGCGGGGCGGGTACGCATTCCAGCACCAGCAGGTCGGCGCCGGCGTCTTCCAGAAGCCTGGCGTCCCGCAGGATCTGCTCGGCGGCAGCCTCTTCCCGGCCCTGGACCCGGTAGCCCCCGAGCTTGTGCACCGACTGTGGCGTCAACCCCAGGTGGGCGCAGACCGGAATGCCGCGCTCGGCGAGCATCAGCACGGTTTCCTCCAGCCAGGCGCCGCCCTCGAGCTTGACCACATGGGCACCGGCCTGCATGAGCAGGGCGGCGTTGTCGAGGGCCTGCTCCTCGCTGGCGTAGGCCATGAACGGCAGGTCGGCGACGATCAGGGATCTGTCGTTGCCCCGGCGTACCGCGGCGGTGTGATGGATCATGTCGTCCATGGTTACCGGGACCGTGCTGTCGTGGCCGAGAACGACATTGCCCAGGGAATCCCCCACCAGTACCACCTCTATGCCCGCCTGCCCGGCAAGGTGGGCGAAGGAACTGTCATAGGCGGTCAGTACCGCGAATTTTTCCCCGGCGGATTTGGCCTGCTTCAGGCTGCCTAGACTGATGGACTTCATGGGGGCATCCTCTCGAACCGTTAGAGGGGGGCGGGATTGTAGTAATGGCGACCGCTCTTGATGGTCAGCAGGTACTCGACGAGATTGCGGTAGTCCTCGTCATTGTCCGCCAGATCGATATCGGCGGCATTGACGATCAGCAGCGGGGCCTTGTCATAATAGTAAAAAAACTGTGTATAGGCGTCGTTGAGGGCCGCCAGGTAAGCCGGGTCGATGCGCTGCTCGATGGGCACCCCGCGTTTCTGAATGCGTTCCAGCAGGACGTCCGTGGGGGCCTGGAGGTAGATCACCAGATCCGGCTCCGGCCCGCCGTCCACCGCGGTCTTTTCGTAGACGGTGCGGTAGAGTTCCAGTTCGTTTTCATCCAGGGCCACGGAGGCGAACAGGGGGTCCTTGTCGATCAGGAAGTCGGCGATGCGCACCGGGTGAAAGATGTCCCCCTGGCGCAGGGCCTGTAGCTGCCGGGTGCGCTGGAACAGGAAAAACAACTGGGTGGGCAGGGCGGCGGAACGCCGGTCGGTGTAGAAGCGTTCCAGGAAGGGATTTTCCTCCGCCTGTTCGAGCAGGGTGTCGTAGTTGAAGGTGGCGGCAAGGCGCTTGGCCAGCGTGGTTTTGCCCACGCCGACGGGGCCCTCGACGGCGATAAAGCGGGGGATCTCGTACTGATTGAGGTCCAGATTGATATCGTTTGCCAGGGCTTCCACATCAGTCTCCAGCCGAGAGGCGGACGATACCCTCTGCCGGGGTATTTGCCAATAGCTCGCGGACGGTGGTCCCGTCCGGCAGGCTGAGATCGGCGGCGATGTCCGCGAGCGGGAAAACCACGAAGTTCCGGGTCTTCAATCGCGGGTGCGGCACATGGAGGTCCGGTTCGTCAATGCGTTGATTGCCGTGCAGGAGCAGGTCCAGATCCAGAGTCCGGGGCCCCCAGTGCCGGGTGCGAACGCGGCCGTGGGCGTCTTCGAGGCGATGCAGGGCATCCAGCAGCGCTTTCGGCGGGAGAGTGGTTTCCAGGGCGGCGACACCGTTCAGGTAGTCCGGCTGGTCGCCGGGGCCGACGGCGGCACTGCGGTACCAGGGCGACACCGCCAGCAGGCGGCTGTCGGGCAACTCGGCCAGTTCGGCCACCGCCCGCCGGAGCTGTTGCTGCGGATCGCCGAGATTGCTGCCCAGGGCGATGTAGGCGGTGACGGGAGTCATTGGGTCTGGGTGTCCCCGGCCGGCTTTTTACGGGGACGGCGCCGGCGTTTTTTGCGACCGCCATTGCCCCCCAGTTCCCTGACCATGGCCTGGCGTTTTTCCTCATCGGCTTCCTGGTAGCGGGTCCACCACAGTCCCAGGTCGTCGAGATTCTCGCCCGCCTGTTCGCGCAGCAGGACGAAATCGTAGCCGGCCCGGAAGCGCGGCAGGGAGACCAGGTGCTCGGCGCGCTTGCCGTGGCGTTTGGGCAGGCGCAACTGCAACTCCCAGATTTCGCGCATGGGCTGGGAGAAGCGGCGCGGAATCGCGATGCGTCCTACCTGGACCGAGATGATCTTCCCCGCCGCCTTGTTCAGGGCAATGGGCGGTGGTTCGCCCCCTGCCTCCAGTTCCCGGCGCCGCTCTTCCACCGGCGGCCAGAGCAGGGCGGCGAGCAGGAAAGCCGGCGTCACCCGCTTGTTGGTGCGTATGCGCTGGTCGGTATTGATCAGCGCCTGCTCGACAAAGTGCAGGGCAAAGCCTTCCTGGTCCTCCAGGTGCGGTTCGGTCTGCGGAAACAGCGAGGCGAAGAGGCCGTACTGTCGCAGGAGGTTGAAGGTGGCCAGGCCGTGGCCGGAGAGAAACAGCTTGAGAAACTCGTCGAAGAGTCTCGCCGGGGGAATGTCGGCGAGCAGGGGCGCCAACTGGTGAATGGCGCGGGCGGTATCCGGCTCGATGGCAAAGCCCAGTTTGGCGGCGAAGCGCACGGCGCGCAGCATGCGCACCGGGTCCTCCCGGAATCGGGTCTCGGGGTCGCCAATCACCCGTAGCTGGCGTTTCTCGATGTCCCGGAGGCCATTGGCATAGTCGAAAAGGGTATTGTCCCCCGGATGGTAGTACAGGGCGTTGATGGTGAAGTCCCGGCGACTGGCGTCCTCGGTGATATCCCCGTAGGTGTTGTCCCGCAGCAGGCGGCCCTCGTCGGAGCGCAGGGCACCCCTGCCGTCGTCTTCGGTGTGATTGGCGCGGAAGGTGGTGACCTCGACCATTTCCCGGCCGATATGCACATGGACGATCCGGAAGCGGCGCCCGATAATCCGGGCCCGGCGAAACAGGGGCTTGACTTCCTCCGGCGTCGCATTGGTTGCCACGTCGAAATCCTTGGGGTGCAGGTCGAGCAAAAGGTCCCGGACGCAACCGCCCACCACATAGGCCTGGAAACCCTTTTCCTCCAGGACCCGGACAACCGTGGCCGCCCCCTTGCTGATATCGCCGGGCTTGATGGCGTGTTCGCCGGGGGAGAGGGTGTGGGGTTCGCTGGTCTGTTCTTCCGTCTTGTTGTTGGAGAAAAACCGGATCAGCTTTTTCAGCATTTGCCAACTAGCCTGGGAAATTAGCCGGCAAGTCTAACATAGGGGCTGGCAATGGTGAGATTGCCCGGATAGCAAAAGGGAGGCCGGAGCCTCCCTTTAGGTTAAATGCTGAAGGTGTTCAGGGCCCTAACCCCCTTTTACCTGGCATTCTGTCAGTCAGTTATAGTTTATGTCTATTGTTATTATGCGCTGAGTGGTCTTTATTATTATTTTCTTAAATAATGCATGGACTGTGCCAAAAAATTAAAAGCTTTATTTATCAGCATGTTGCGTTTTTTGTGGGATCGACGTCCCTCGCCTGAATACGGGCGGTGTTACCGATTTATACAAGAGTTGTTTAGTTTGGGAACAATCCTCCTGATCCTCAACCGGGCTGGGCGTTGCGCGTGCGCGGAATACCGAGGCGCTGGCGCCGCTCCCAGAGGCATTTGCGGCTGATGCCCAGTTTCTTGGCCAGTTGGGTTTCGCTCATCTGGTCCTGGTTTTCCAGCACGAACCGGGTGAAGTAATCCTCCAGGGACAGGCCCTCCGGAGTATTGCCGTCAAGCAGTTTCCGCGAGCGGGTTTCCGCCGGGGGTGAGTCGGTGTCGTCGATTTCCACCAGCGCCATGTTGAGGCCCAGCAGGTCGTGGCTGATGGGCAGGCCCGGGTCGCACAGGATGACGGCGCGCTGGATTGAGTTTTCCATTTCCCGGATATTGCCCGGCCAGTTGTAGGTGGTGATGGCCTGGATGGCGTCCGGTGCCAGTTCCAGTTCGGGCTTGCCGTGCTTGCGGCAGAACTTGTCGAGCAGGAAATCGGCAATCTCGAGGACATCCTTGCCGCGGCGGCGCAGGGGAGGAATGTTGAGGTTGACCACGTTGATCCGGTAGAAGAGATCCTCGCGGAATCGGCCTTCGTGGCAGAGTTTCTGGAGGTTGCGGTGGGTGGCCGCCACCAGGCGCACATCCACCTCCCGGGATTTGACCGAGCCGATGGGCCGGATCTCCCCCTCCTGGAGTACGCGCAGCAGCCGCGCCTGGGCTTCCATGGGCAATTCACCGATTTCGTCCAGGAACAGGGTGCCGCCGTCCGCAGCCGCCACCAGCCCGGTGCGGCTTTCCGTGGCCCCGGTAAAGGAGCCCTTTTCGTGGCCGAACAACTCCGCCTCGATCAGGGTGTCTGGAATGGCGGCGCAATTGACGCAGATAATGGCATTGCCGGCCCGCCCGCTTTCGTTGTGGATGGCCTTGGCGGCAAGCTCCTTGCCCGTACCGGTTTCGCCGTGGATAAGAACGGTGGCGTCCGTGGGGGCGACCTTGTGGATAATGTTGAACACTTCCTTCATTGCCGCACTGCTGCCGATCATGCCCCGGCTGGCATGGGTGGGGGAGCGGAATTCCCGGGACAGCGGGCGGCTGCTGAGAATGCGCTTGACGGTGGTCAGGACTTCTTTCTGGTCGAAAGGCTTGGGGATGTAGTCCACCGCGCCCATCTTCATGGTATCCACCGCCGACCGGAGGCTGGCGTAGCTGGTCATGATCAACACGGGGATGTCGCCGGCGAGTTTGATCAGGTCGGTTCCCGGTGCCCCCGGCAGGCGCAGATCGCTGATAATCAGTGAGAATTCATCGAGCCGGTGGTGGCCCGTGGCATCCTGGATACTGTTCGCGGCAACGGTTTTGTAGCCATTGCGCTCCAGTAATTTGCAGAGCGAATGGCGTATTACCTCTTCGTCTTCGACAATCAGAATGCGCTGCATGTGCTGTCCTGCTGACTGGGGCAGAGAAAATAAACCAATGCCATGTCAGTAATCAAGCGGGATTCAACCGTATGGTAACACAGGTGCCACGGCCGCCGGCGACGGGAGAGGTGACATCCATGGTGCCCCGGTGCAGGCGGATAATGCTGTACACCAGGGACAGGCCCAGGCCGGTGCCCTCGCCCGGTTCCTTGGTGGTAAAGAAGGGTTCCATGACCTTGCCCAGGTTTCCGGTGGGGATGCCGTGGCCCCGGTCGGTGACCCGGATGATGCGGGTTCCGTCGTCATCGATTTCCGCACTGATGACGACGACACCGTCCTCGTCGCTGGCATCCCGGGCATTGCCCAGGAGGTTCACGAAAACCTGGGTCAATTGATGGCCGTCCCCCTGGACAGTGAGGTCCGGGGGAACGCGGTTGTCGAAACGCACCGGTTTTGCCGCGCGGTCCAGTTCCAGCAGGTCGATGGCATCGGCGACGGATCTGCCCACCGCCACGGCGCCATGGTCCCGGTCGTCGTCGCTTCTGGAGAAATCGATCAGGGTGCGGACAATGCGGTAAATCCGGTCGGTCTGGGTGAGAATCATGTCGGCGGTATCGCCCACCTCGCCGCCGGGATGGTCGTCTTTCAGATCCTGGGCGAGACAGGATATGCCGGTGAGTGGGTTGCCGATTTCGTGAGCGACGCCGGCGGCCAGTCGGCCCACTGATGAAAGTCGCTCGGTATGGGCCAGTTCCTGGACCAGGCGCAGGCGTTCGGTGATGTCCTCCACCAGGATAACCTGGTTGCCGGCGTAGAACTGGGGCGAGGATTCCTCCATCCGGGATTTTTGCAGGTGAAACCAGGCCGACGCACGGCTGCCGTCGGGGTGTGTCACTTCGGTGGCCGGCATGTACAGCGCCTCGCCCCTGGCGAACGGCACCAGCAGGGCCTGCCAGGGGGCCGACAACTCGGCAATATTGGCGCCTTCCATCTGTCCCGGCGGGAGGCCCGTGTAATCGGCCATGGTCTGGTTCCAGAGCTGGATTTCGCCTTCATTGTCCACGGAGCACACGCCGATGGGGAGGCTCTCGAGGGTCTGGCGGTGGTAAAGCCGGAGCTTGTTGAGTTCGGCGGCAAGGCCGGACAGGGCGCTGCCGCTGCCGGCCAGTTGGGTCTCAAGCAGGCTGATATCGTCGACCGGGTCGCTACCGCCGCGACCCAGGGGCATGACATCGTCCATCAGGCGTTCGGTGGCAAATATGCCCAGCTTCCGGCTGAGCCGGTCGCTGAGCTGGTCCCTGAGCTGGCGCAGGGCCAGGGGGCGGTGCTCGTCCGTGTCGAAGTCGAGGGCATCTAGCGCGCCATCGATCTCCCGGTTGGCGGCGTCCGGACCAAGCCGCCGGGCAAGCTTTTCCCGCACCTCCCCGATGGAGTTGACCGCCAGCGCCGCGCGCTGGGGAATGGGCAGGCTGTCCACCAGGGTATGGTAGGCATGACGTCGTTCATCCTCCGATGTCCGGGTCATCCAGGAGACCAGAAAAGTGACGGCCAGGTTGGCGATCAGGGATTCCAGCAGCCAGTAGGGCCAGTTTGCCAGGCCCAGCGTGGGCAGGGCGCTGAAGGGCGTCAGCCATTGGCGGTCGCCGGCCGCCAGGGGCAGTAACAGGCTCAGGAACCAGATGGCCAGGCCCACGCTGAGTCCGGCGATAAAGCCCTGGCGGTTGATGCGCGGGGCATAGAAACTGCCAATGATGCCGGGCATCAACTGGATCAGGCCCACCATGCCGGTGAGGGTCAGGTCGGTGATGCTCTGGGCGGGTACCGCCAACGCCGTGGCCAGGGCCGCTGCCAGCCAGAGCAGGGCGGCCCGGAAATGCCAGCGCGACAGCCAGGGATCCAGCGCAACGGTCCGGAAGTCGCTGCGGCCGGCGAGAACGAATGCGGTGACCAGCCCCTTGCCCAGGGCCAGGGCGAGAACGGTGATCAGGCCTATGCCCGTCGCACAACCGGCCACCCGCGTGGCCAGGTGGACCAGCGGCTGGTCCAGGGCCCCGGGGAGGGCGACCACGTAATATTGCAGGGGGACATCGAGATGGAACTCCAGCCCGGCCCAGAGCAGCGGAAACATGGGCAGGGTGGCAATCAGGACAAGCAGTGGCATTACCCAGGAGGCGGTGCTGGCGCCGCGGGTCGACCAGTTGCCCAGGGTTTGCAGGTAGACAAACTGGGGAAACAGCAAGCCGGCGGGGAAAAACACCAGGATCAGGGCGTAGGCCAGGTCGAAGCGTTGAATGGTGCGTGCCTGACCGGAAGCCTCGGCCCATCGTTCCAGAGACTGGAAACCACCGAATACGCCGTAGGTGGCGAGCATTCCGCTGGCCACCAGGGAAATCAGCAACAGCAGTGCTGTGCCCGCCAGCACTGGCATCAGGGCCCGCCGGGTCCTGTCGCCGGCGCCAAAAAAGCGCACAAAGAGGGCGGCCATGATGGCAAAAAGCACCATGGTTGCCGTCACCAGCCCCCTCTGATCGGTACCCGGGTCCAGGTACAGGGCGCCCGCCGCCAGTTTTAGTTGTCCCGCTGCGATGGGCAGGCAGGCCAGAGCCAGGGTCAGTACGCCAAGGCGGCCGGTTCCGAGGGTGCGGTAACGGTAGACCAGGATTTCGGGCAGGGACGAAAAGCTGTAGGCGCGGGTGATCCAGCGCATGGGTTCCAGAAAGAGGGGCGAGAAAACAAAGATGGATGTGTAGGCCAGCAGCCCCAGCAATCCCGCCAGCCCGTAGCGACCGGCTATTTCCACGATACCGAAATAGAACACCAGGCCGCTGGCGCCAAACAGCGAAAGACTGTAGGCGAGCGGCGAGTCCCAAAGCCAGGCCGGCGCCTTCCGGTGCTGCGCGTACCAGGCGGTGCCGAAAAAAAGGCCAGCGAATACGGCGATGGGGAGAGCGGCCTCAGCGACCATATTGACCCCGGCGTCGCTGCCACAGCCAGGTGGCGATCACCACCAACAGCCAGGCGACATAGGGGCGCAGCCAACTGCCGCCCGGCGCCGTAATCCAGTGGAATGTCAGCGGCGAGATAACGCAGGCGAGCAGCACCAGCAGGGCCGCGAGTCGGTGGTTGAGCATGGAAGCGATAGTAATCCACCCCCGGGGGGCGGGCAAATAGCTTTGCTCTCCCGTTCCAGGCCCCAGCCGTTCAGGTGTCGAAATTCAGTCGCTTGCCCAGCGCGATTTCTTCCGCCGACAAACGGCAGCCATAGGCGAGCACCTCCACGCCGGCCGCCAGCGCCTCGCGCAGGGTCCGGCCGTATACCGGGTCGATATCGTCGGCGGGCACGGCGCGGCGGGCACCGCTGTGCTGCACGCAGAAGAAAATCACGGCCCGGTGGCCCTCCGCCGCCATGGCCATGAGTTCGCGCAGGTGTCTTGTGCCACGGTCGGTGACTGCGTCCGGGAAGGCGACAGTGCCGTCGCCGGTTTCCAGGGTGACGTTTTTCACTTCCACGTAGCAACGCTCACCCTGCCGCTCGAGAAGCAGGTCGATACGGCTTTTTTCGTTGCCATAGCGCACTTCCGGACGAATCTGCGTGTAGTCCGCCAGTTCCGGCACCCGGCCGGCCTCGACGGCCTCCCGCACCAGGCGGTTGGGCCGCGCGGTATTGACGCCGGCCAGGTGCCCTTCGGGCGTGGTGGTGATTTCCAGGGTCCCGGGCAGTTTCCGTTTGGGATTGTCCGACCAGGAAAACCAGCAGGGCGTGCCTGGGACCACGCAATGCTTCATGGAGCCGGTATTGGGACAGTGGACGGTAATAATGTCGCCATTGGCCAGTTGCACATCGGCGAGAAAACGCTTGTAGCGCTTCAGTAATGTGCCCTGTTGCAGGGGCGGCGATAATTTCATGAACTAGTTCTCCAGTGCCCGGGCAAGGCGGTCCACCGCTTCCTCGAGGCGGTGAAGGGGTTCGGTGTAGCTGAAGCGCACATGACGGCGGGCCTGGAAGTCGCCGAAATCGGTACCGGGCGTGAAGGAAACCCGGGCTTTGTCCAGCATTTCCCAGCAGAACTGCTCGCAGTCCGTGGCCAGGTTGTCGATGCCGGCATAAATGTAGAAGGCCCCCGCCGGCGTGTGGGGGATATCGAAACCCAGTTGGCGCAGGGCGGGCACCAGGAAGTCGCGGCGCGCCTGAAGTTCGGCCCGGCGGGCCTCGAACAGCGCCAGGCTGTCCGGGTGAAAGGCCGCCAGTGCCGCCTGCTGGGCGATGGCCGGCGGCGAGATATAGAAGTTCTGGGCCATCAGCCGCACCGGTTCCAGGGCATTCTCGGGCAACACCGTCCAGCCCAGGCGCCAGCCGGGCATGGCGAAATATTTGGAGAAACTGTTGATCACAAAGGCGTCGTCGGTCATTTCCAGGATGGAGATGTCCCCGGCTGGCGGATAGGTGAGGCCGTGGTAGATTTCGTCGACTATAAGAACTCCGCCCCGCTTCGCGATCGTGCCGTGCAGTCCCGCCAGGGTTTCCCGGCCAATGATGGCGCCCGTGGGGTTGCTGGGGGAGGCCACCAGGGCACCGGCGCAGTTGTCTTGCCAGTGCTCCCGGACCTGGTCGGGGCCCAGCTGGAAGTGATTGTCGGCGGTGACCGGAATGCGCACAGGCTCGGCCCCGGCCCGGTAGACAAAATTGGCGTTGCAGGGGTAGCCGGGGTCGGGAAGCAGCAGGCTGTCGCCGGGATTCAGCAGGAGGTCGGAAACCATCCCCAGGGCGGCGCTGCTGCCGGTTGTGACGATCACCCGCGCCGGGTCGATATCGACGCCGTAACGGCGGTTGGTAAAGTCTGCGATGGCCTCGCGTAAAGGGGCAATGCCCAGGCTCGCCGTATAGCGGTTGGTGCCTCCTTCCAGGGCCTGCCGGGCCGCCTCCCGGACCCGCGGCGGCAGCTCGAATACCGGTTCGCCGGCCTCCATGCGGATAATATCCTGGCCCGCCGCCTGCCGGGCGATGGCCGCGTCAAGGAAATCCACCACCTTGAAGGATTTCAATTGGCTGGTTTTCCGTGCAAAACCACGGCGAAGCATGGGTCGATTCCTGCGCCGGAAGTGAAGCGGCGCATTGTAACGGCTACAGATGGCAAAATCTGCTTGAAAAAAAATGGCCGTGCGACTATAAACGCGTGTTTCAGAATTTTGCCACCAGCGAGGCCCGCCAGATGCCAACCAAGAAAGGTGCCAAGGCTACCAAGACCGCCAAGGTCAGCTCCGCCAGCCTGCACGGCTTCGAGCCCTACAAGCCGAAGAAAGGCGAGGAGTATATGAACGAAAAGCAGCGGGAGCATTTCAAGAACCTGCTTTTCGCCTGGAAACGGGAACTTATGGAAGAAGTTGATCGTACCGTTACGCATATGAAGGACGAAGCGGCGAATTTTCCCGATCCCGCCGATCGCGCCACCCAGGAGGAGGAGTTCAGCCTGGAGCTGCGTACCCGCGACCGCGAGCGCAAGCTGATCAAGAAGATCGACAAGACCATCGATCGCATCGACAGCGACGATTACGGTTTTTGCGACCAGTGCGGCATCGAGATCGGCATCCGCCGGCTCGAGGCCAGGCCGACCGCCACCCTGTGCGTCGACTGCAAGACCCTCGACGAAATCAAGGAACGCCAGATCACGGGCGGCTGACCGCTCTTCCCGCCGCGCGCCCCGGCGCGCCCATCGGATCTTATGCCGGAACGGTATATCGGACGTTTCGCTCCCTCGCCCACCGGCCCCCTGCATTTCGGGTCCCTGCTCGCCGCTGTCGCCAGCTACCTGGACGCCCGGGCTTCGGGCGGCCTGTGGCTGGTGCGCATGGAGGATATCGACCCGCCCCGGGAAGTGGCCGGTGCCGCCGACACCATTCTTCGCCAGCTCGAAGCCCACGGGCTGCAATGGGATCGCCAGGTACTGTTCCAGAGCGAGCGGCAACCGGCCTACGCCGCCATCGTCGACGACTGGCTTTCCCGGGATATGGCCTACTGCTGTGCCTGCAGCCGCAAGGATGTGCGTGCCATGGGGGGCATCTATGATGGCCGCTGCCGGCACCGGCATATTGCCCGGGAAGGCAACGCCGTGCGTGTGTGGGTGCCCCCAAACACCTCAATCCGCTTCGACGATCTCTTCCAGGGCCGGCAGTGGCAGGTGCTGGATTCAGAAGTGGGGGATTTTATCATCCGCCGGCGGGACGGGCTTTTCGCCTATCAGCTGGCCGCTGCGGCGGATGACCTTCACCAGGGCATCACCCATGTGATTCGTGGCAGCGATCTGCTCGATTCCACCCCGCGGCAGATTTTCCTGCTGCGCCTGCTCGGCGCGAACGCTCCGGTCTACGGGCATATTCCCGTGGCGGTCAATCCCGGGGGCCAGAAGCTCAGCAAGCAGACCCTGGCTCTGAGCATCGACCACCGGGATCCCGCCCGCAACCTGCTCCAGGCCCTGGCCTGGCTGGGAGTGCCCGTTGAGCCCGCCCTGGCGGGTGCCGGTCCCGGGGACATCCTGGAGGGCGCCCGGCAGCTGTGGTCGCCCCGGTGCGTGCCGGTTTCCCTGTCCCGGCCGGCGCCCTCGGGCTGGGCCTGAAATAGCGTGGACCGCACTGGTTGCCGGTTGCCAAACCCGGTAAAATCCGCGCATCTTTCCAGTCGGGGTGATGCCGGTGCAGTTCAAAGGATCGCATATTCTCTCCATCGACCAGTTCCAGCGCGAGGATATCGAGATACTGTTCCGCACGGCTGACCGCATGGAGCCCTATGCCCAGCGTCGCAAGATGACCCGGGTACTCGAGGGCGCCATTCTCGGCAATATGTTCTTCGAGGCCAGCACCCGCACCCGGATCAGCTTCGGCAGCGCCTTCAACCTGCTTGGCGGCGAGGTGCGGGAATCGGTTGGCGCCGAGAGTTCGTCCCTGGTCAAGGGGGAATCTCTCCAGGATACGGCCCGGGTATTGTCCGGTTACAGCGACCTGATCTGCATGCGCCATCCCCAGTCCGGGTCGGTGGCGGAGTTCGCCTCGGCGAGCCGGGTACCGGTGATCAATGGCGGCGACGGCAGCAACGAGCATCCCAGCCAGGCCCTGCTCGACCTCTACACCATCGAGCGGGAGATGGTGGCCCGGGGCCGGGCCATCGACGGGCTGCGCATCGCCATGATCGGCGACCTCAAGTACGGGCGCACGGTGCACTCCCTGTGCCGGCTATTGTGCCTTTACGACAACGTCCGGGTGGTGCTGGTCTCGCCCCGGGAGTTGGCCATGCCGGAAGACTACGTGGAGGCCCTGCGCGAGGCCGGTCACAGCGTGCTGGTGACCGACCGTCTCGAAGAGAGCATTGCCCACGTGGATATCGTCTATTCCACCCGTATCCAGGAGGAACGCTTCCAGGATCGCCAGCAGGCGGACCTCTACCGGGGCCGGTTTCGCCTCAACCAGTCGATCTATACCCGCCACTGCGAACCCAACACCGTGATCATGCACCCGCTGCCGCGGGATTCCCGGGCCGAGGCCAACGAACTGGACCGCGACCTGGACGCCAACCCCAACCTGGCCATATTCCGCCAGACCGACAACGGCCTGATCGTGCGCATGGCCCTGTTTGCCCTGATCCTGGATGTGGCCGACCAGGTGGACCGCCATGCTCGCCCGGTACACTGGTTCAACCCCAGGCTCGCTTGATGTTCCCCGTGATCCGCGCTATTCACCCACTGCGATTCGCCCGCCCATGACTTCGAGTACCGCCATCCACGAATTCGACGATATCCGTCCCTATCACGACGGCGAGGTACGGCCGGTGATGCAACGGCTGATGGCCGATCCCGAGCTGGCGGATACCCTGGTGTCCATGAAACATCCGCGGGCGCCACGCTGGCTGCGGCCCTTCCTCCGGCCCTTCGTGCGGCGCATCCTGCACCGGGAATTCGATGCCATCGACACGGTCCGGCAGCTCCAGGAGCTGATTGGTGTCCACATGCGCGCCATGCTCCGGCGCACCGGTACGGATTTCTCCGTGTCCGGTATCGAGCACGTGGCTCCCGGCGGCGCCTACCTGTTTGTCAGTAACCACCGGGACATTGCCATGGATCCGGCCTTCGTCAATCTGGCCCTGGACGAGCACGGCCGGGACACCGTGCGCATCGCCATCGGCGACAACCTGCTTACCAAGCCGTTCACCTCGGACCTGATCCGCCTCAACAAGAGTTTTATCGTCAAGCGCTCGGTGACCGGGCGACGGGAAAAGTTCAAGGCACTGACTTCGCTGTCGCGTTATATCCGCCACAGCATTCTCGAAGATCACAGCAATGTCTGGATCGCCCAGCGCGAGGGCCGGGCCAAGAACGGCATCGACCGTACCGAAACCGCGTTAATCAAGATGCTCACCCTGGGACGCCCGAAGGATGAGTCTTTCGGGGA
The DNA here is from genome assembly GCA_002388905.1 of Cellvibrionales bacterium UBA4495. Lineage (GTDB taxonomy): Bacteria > Pseudomonadota > Gammaproteobacteria > Pseudomonadales > Porticoccaceae > DGNJ01. The sequence goes on along the minus strand of DGNJ01000007.1, from coordinate 12,310 downwards.
TGCCATCGCCAGGCTCAATATTGTCCCGGTGGCGATTTCCTACCAGTTCGATCCCTGTGACCTGGACAAGGCCCGGGAGCTCTACGCGTGGCGGACCACCGGCGCCTACGAAAAGGGCGAGCACGAGGACCTGGCGAGCATCTACAAAGGCATTGTCGGCGACAAGGGCCGGGTCCACGTGGCTTTCGGCGAGCCCCTGCCCGCCGGTTTCGGGGACGACGAGGACGTGGCCGCCTACCTGGACAACCAGATCATCACTCACTACCGGCTTCAGGCCACCAACCTGATCGCCTGGGAAAAGCGTCACGGGCGTCACCCGGAAGTCGATGGCTGGAAGGCGGCGCTGGATTGCGACTGGGGTGACCTGGAGGCACGCCTGATGGCACGGGTCGCCGGCGAGCCCGCCGAGGTTCGCGACATTTTCCTCGACAGCTATGCCAATCCGGTCCAGAGTCGTCTAGACCTTATCGAGCATTAATTGCAGATGCTCAGCGACGAACTCAAAAACACGATCCAGGACGGTTACCGGGCTTTCCTCAAGGCCCGCGAACTCAGGCCCCGTCTGGGCCAGAAGCAGATGATAGGCACTATCGCCTCAACCCTGGGCCGCGTCGAACTGGACGAGGAAGGCAGCCGCGTCAACGAAGCCCCCATTGCCGTGGTGGAGGCGGGCACCGGCACCGGCAAGACCCTGGCCTACCTGCTCGCCACGCTGCCCGTGGCCCGGGCCATGAACAAGACAGTGGTTATTGCCACGGGTACCGTTTCGCTACAGTCCCAGTTGCTCGACAAGGATATTCCCGAACTGCTCGAGGCCACGGGCTGGCGCTATCGCTTCGCCCTGGCCAAGGGCCGCGGCCGCTACCTGTGCAACGTCCGGCTGGACCAGTGCCGGGACGCCGCCGGTGCCAAAAATGCCGGGCTCTACCTGTTCGAGGACGAACTGCCCTTCGACACCGGCAGGGGCGGCGCACAGTTGGTGGAGGACCTGGCCGGGGCCTTGGAAGATGGAACCTGGGACGGCGACAGGGATGCCTGGCCCGACGCCATTCCGGACCACCAGTGGCGGGCGCTGACCGTGGATCGGCGCCAGTGTGCCGGGCGCCGGTGCCGGAAAATCGCCGAATGCTGTTTTTTCCGCGCCCGGGAAAGTCTGGAGGAGGCGGATTGCATCATTGCCAACCATGACCTGGTAATGGCCGATCTGGCCCTGGGCGGGGGTGCCATCCTGCCGGCGCCGGAGGATACCCTTTATATCTTCGACGAGGCGCACCGCCTGGGCGACACCGCCCTGCGCCACTTCGGCGCCACTATCCATCTGCAGGGAACTGTCCAGTGGCTGGAAAAAATGCAGCGGACGGCGGCCGCGGCACCCAGGGACGTGGCGGGCGACCCGGTGTTGGTGGAGGCCCTGGAGTCGGCGGCCAGGGCGGCGGAATCGGCACTCGCCGCCCTCCGCGAGGCAGTTCCCCTGTTCCGCACCGAACTGGACGAGCGAATGGGCCACGGCAGCACTCACTTCCGTTACCCGCACGGCGATATCGGCGAGGACAACCGTGCGCTCTGCACCCGGCTTGCCGAGACCTTCTCGCTGCTTAACAATCGCCTGGATAGTCTTTCCGGCGAGCTTGAAAAAGCGCTGGACATGACTCGCCATCCGGTGCCCCGGGTGGACCTGGAGCAGCTTTTCCAGGGGGTGGGAAGCTGGCACGGCCGGATTGAGGCGGTGGCAACCCTGTGGTGGCTGATGGCAACCCCCGACGAGCCGGGCCAGCCGCCCCGGGCGCGGTGGCTGCGGATCGACGACAGCGGTCAGGACGTTGCCGTGGCGGTATCGCCCATCTCGGCGGCGGATATCCTCCGGGAGCATCTCTGGCACCGCTGCTTCGCGGCGGTGGCCACGTCGGCCACCCTGCGCGCCCTGGGCCGTTTCGATCGTTTCGCAGAAACCACCGGCCTGCCGCGCCACGCGGTCACCGAAACAGTGGCCGGTGCCTTCGATTACGGCGCGGCGGGGTACCTGGCGATTCCCGACATCGGCGCCGACGGTGGCGAACCGGAAGCCCATACCCGGGCAGTGGCCGCGCACCTGGGGCGTATCGTCGATCCCGGCGAGGGGACCCTGGTGTTGTTTTCCTCGCGGCGGCAGATGGAAACCGTGGCCGGCGAGGTGGCCGAATCCGTGCGCGAGCGTCTGTTGATGCAGGGCGACTACAGTCACAGCGAAATCGTTCGCCGCCACAAGCGCGCCCTGGACGAAGGCGAGGGCAGTGTCATCTTCGGTCTTGCCAGCTTCGCGGAGGGGCTGGACCTGCCGGGGCCTTACTGCAGTCACGTGGTCATCGCCAAGCTGCCCTTCGCGGTGCCCGACGATCCGTTGAACGCCGCGCAGTCGGAATGGCTCGAGAGCCGGGGCCAGAAGCCGTTTATGGCCATGACCCTGCCCGAGGCTTCCCTGAAGCTTATCCAGGCCTGCGGCCGACTGCTGCGCACCGAATCGGATCGGGGCCGTGTTACCATTCTCGACAGGCGCCTGTTGACGAAATTCTACGGTCGGCAGCTGCTGGATTCGCTGCCACCCTTTCCCCGGGAGACGGGCTGATGTCGACACCGGACACCCACACGGAACTGGCCGCCGAGCTCATGGAGCTGGAGGCCGGCCTGCGCAACCTGCGGTTGTGGAGCCACCGGGAGCCCACGGCACGGGCGCTTGCCAGCACCGAGCCCTTTGCCTGCGATACCCTGGCATTCACGGAGTGGTTGCAGTTCATTTTTGTTCCCCGCCTCTACTCCCTCGCCGAAACCGGTGCGCCCTTGCCCGAAAAATGTGATGTCACCCCCATGGCCGAGGAGTATTTCAAGGCCAACGCCATCGAGGCCCGTGTGGTTATCCGCCGCCTGTGGCGTATCGACCGGCTGGTTACCGAGGCGAGCTGAACCGGACACTCCCCCCTCTCCCTCCCCGCCGGAGGCCGATTCCACCGCCCGGCACAAAATTTGAACAATTATCATTCTCCGCTGTCACAAGTAACCTGGCCTATGGCGGCCTGTGTCATCGGGCGGTCATATTGCGCCGCTACGTTTGTCATCCGCACCACCAACCAATAACGGCCAGGGAGCAGGCGAGCCGGGGAAAGAGCGATGCCTGCCTTGTTAATCAGTCGGAATACCCGTCACGCTACCGTTCTGGCGGTGATTCTTTTGTTGGCCGTGGCTGCCTTGTATTACGCTATCGCCGGACACTGGCACGAGCGCCTGGCGTTCCTGGTCGATCACCAGTGGACGGATATCGGGGCGGCGAGCCCCGCCATCCACCTCGACGAATTCCATCTGGCCGAAATCCGGGCCATACCGGCCATTCTCGACAACCTGTCCGGCCTGGCTTTCGATGTGGAGCGCGGCCACCTCTGGGCGGTCACCAACGATCCCACGGAACTTTTTGCCCTGGGAACCGGCGGCGAGGTTCTCGGCCGCTATCCGTTGCGGGATTTTCACGACACCGAGGGCGTTGCATTCCTGGGCGGTGGCTGGCTGGCGATTGTCGAGGAGCGCCGGGCCGCGATTGTGCTGGTACCGGTGCCCCTGGAAGCTGGTATCGTCGAGCGTGGCCGGGTGCAGAGTCTGAGCCTGGCCCTGGGGAGAGAGTTCGAGGGCCGTGACAATAACGGCCTTGAAGGTGTTGCCTACGACCGGATCGGGGATCGCCTGTTTTTGGCCAAGGAGCGCAACCCCCGGGGGCTGTATTCCATTAAAGGGCTGGGAGGCAGCCTGGCCGGCCACCTGGATCTCGCCGTGGAGGACCACCGGCAATGGGTCGAGGACGAGGTCTTTGCCCGGGATCTGTCTTCCCTGGCCTACGACCCGGAGAGTGGCCACCTGGTCCTGCTCAGCCACGAGTCCCGCTTACTGCTGGAACTTTCCGACACCGGCGAGGTGTTGGGCATGCGTTCCCTGGGCGCGGGTTTCGCCGGTCTCGAAGCCGATATTCCCCAACCCGAGGGTGTTGCATTCGACGCCGAAGGCAATCTCTATATCGTCAGCGAACCCAATCTGTTCTATCGCTTCGAGCGGCGCTGATGGCAGGTGTCCGTCGCGCTGACGGAAACCGAAACCCGGGCCATCAGGGCCTGACGATAATCTTGGCGTGAGAGCTTTGCGACTGGGCCTTCCAGGCATCGGCGGCCTCGTCCAGGGGAAAGACCAGGACATCGGCGGTCAGTGCCGCCTTCATACCGTAATCCAGCAGCCGCTCGTAGGCGGCCCGGCGTTCGGCCACCGGCCGCTGACCGGTACCCACGCCGATATGGCTGCGCATAACCAGGTCCCCCAGGCCCAGGGTCACGGTGGCGCCGGCGGCGACGCCGATACTCATCATCCGGGCTCCCGGTGCGCTGGCCTTCATGGCCGCTTCCGCGGGCGGTCCGTAGACCGTGTCCAGGATTACATCGTAACCGTCGCCGGCGGCGGCCTTGAGCGCCGCCAGGTCGTCCCCCTGGCCCAGCTGGACGATTTCGTCGGCCCAGCCCCGCTCTCTGACGCGGGCAAGGCTGTCGCGATCCCGGGCGGCGCCGACAACGACGCCCGCGCCGAGAAGGCGGGCCAGTTGCAGGGCGAGCTGTCCCAGGGGCCCGGTGGCGCCGAGGATCAAAATCCGCTCGCCGGGCTGGATGCGGGCCTCCTCCAGGGGAATCAGCGCACCCGTTCCCGAGATGGCCAGGGTCACCGCATGCTCGTCGCTTATTTCGTCGGGGATCGGCCAGACTTCAGCCGCCGGGACCAGGGTACGTTCCGCCCAGCCCCCGAAAGGGGCCACTGAATGGCCGAAATAGACCCGGCTGCCGTCGGCCAGGCGGCCGGTGCCCTCGCCGGCGGGCACATAGGGGTAGGCCATGGGACCGAAGAAGCCGGCGGCCCGCATCAGGTCGGTGGGGCCAATGGCCCCGGTGGTGATGTCGATCAGGAGGGCGTCGCCGTCCGCTTCGGGCGCCTGGAAATCCTCCACCACGGGTGCCTGGTTCTTGCCATGAATAACCGCTGCGCGCATGGTTGTCTCCCTCGCTCCTTATCTATTCGCGGATATTGACCGCCGATTAAGTGTAAATGCTTACTGTCCTTCAATGGCCCATCACTGCTGCCATCAGGTCCTGGAAATCCTGTCCCACCGGCGGTGGCTCGACGCCGATCAACCGCGCCAGCTGGCCCGCGGTGGGATTGTTCATGTGGGCCCGGTTCTCCGCCGGAATATTGCCCATGGCGATCTGTCGATCCACCTGACGCGCGGAGACGATGGCCATGCGCAGGGTGGAAACCACGTCGAAATAGTGCATGTCCTGCACCGGGCGGCCCAGCCGCGCCTCGTAGATGGCAATGGCTTCTTCCCGGGTGGGCAGGCCCTCGAGGCGCTCGACGCCGAATCCCGTACTGAACAGGTCATCAAAAAACAGCCACCAGGCCAGGTCGACCTCCCCCGGTCCCAGGGTGGCCATTTCCCAGTCGATGGTGGCGGCCACGGTGAGATCGTCGTTGTAGAGGGTATTGGCCGGAATGGGGTCTCCCCAGAGGACGTTGACGGCGGGGTTTTCGGGCCTGTTTTCCTTCAGGTACGCCATGGCGTCGTCCAGCACCGACCAGGACCGCCCGGCCTCTGCCCAGGTGAGCCATTTCTCGATCCAGGTAAGGAACTGGTCGAGACCGGGTTGGCCCAGTTCCGGATCGTGGAGGAAGGTGAAGCCGTCGCGCCAGTCAACCTTGTGGATATCGGCCATATTCTCGATACCCCGCTGCCAGACCTCGAAGCGCTTGTCCAGGGGCAGGTCGGCCACCCAACCGCTGAGGTTGTAGTTGGGGTTCTGGGGCACCACCCGTCCCGGCACCTGCTCCATGACCAGGAAGGGTGCGCCGAGCAGGTCCGGATCCAGTTCAATACCCACCAGGGGCGGCACGGCAATGTCTGTGTGTTCCCGAAAGGCCTTCATGACCTTCCACTGGTGCTCCAGGTTGGCGTCCAGCAGCAGGTCGTGGCCGGAGATCTGGCGCCGGAACACCAGGTTTTTCTCCTGGTCGCCATCCGCGCTTCGGTAACGGGCGGTGGTAAAGTACATTTCCGCCGAAAAGCCGGCGCCGCCGGGGGCGCGCAGTTCGCTCAGGCTAACGCCGGAAACGGCGGGTAACTTGTCGGCCAGCCATTGTTCCAGGCGTTGGCGGGTGGTTTCCTGATCGATCTTGGTCATGTCAATATCGTCCTGGTGTTCAAGGGATAGAAAGGCCGGTCGCTCAGGCCTGGAGCAGGTTTCTCATTTCCGCCATCAGCCCGCCCATTTGTCCGGGGGCGCTGCCATGGAGGAGGATCTCGTCGCAACCCACGTCCAGATACTCTTTTAGTCGCCTCGCGCAGTGGGCAGCCGAGCCGATGGCATTGCCTTCCTCGAGCCAGAATTCGGGGATTTCCCTGGCCACTTCCACCAGCTTTTCCTTTGTGAAAGCCTGGTCCGCCAGCCCACCCTTGAGGTTGGCGAAAAGCGGATGATTGCGAATCCTGTCCAGGACGTCCGGGTCCCACTGATTGAAATCGACGATCTGCTCCCCGAACTTGGGAATCTGCAGATAGGTGATGGCCCGGCCGCCCACCACCGCGGCTTCCTCCTCGGGGGAAAGATCGGGGGCTACGATGACGTTGGCGATCATGCGCACGGCTCCGGGGTCGCGTCCGGCCTTTTCCGCCGCTTTCCGAACGATATCTTCCGAGCGCCGGACGCCCGCCGTGGTAAGCAGGCCATGGAGAAGGACCCCATCGGCGTGCTCGCCGGCGAAGGCGAGTGCCCTGGGGCCCATGGCGGGCATGATGATATCCGGGGGCGGCGCATCGAATCGATCGGTCAGTTCCAGGTTGGTGAACTCCCCAAGCTTGCCGCTATGGTCCACTGTCTCCCCGGCCCAGAGCCGGCGGGCGATGTCGATAAATTCCCGGGTGCGCTCCAGGGTCAGCACCGGCATGTTCATTTTCTTCCAGTGGGCCGGTACCGCCCTTGCCAGGATCAGGCTGAACCGGTTGCCGGTATAGGCCTGCATCAGGTTGCCGATACTGGCCGTGACCAGGGGGTGGCGCATATGGCAGTGGAAGGTGCCGCCGATGCGCAGGCCCGGCGCGGCCTGGGCCAGGGCGCCGCAATGCACCGAGGGCTCCTTGACCGCGTAACGCTCGGCGAGCCAGACACCGCCCAGGCCGACGGCGCGGGCATCCCGGGCCTGCTCGATGGCCTGGAGCGGGTCGCTTACCCTGCCCGGTAACACATAGGTACTGAAGGTGTCGGCCAGTGTCTGTTCTATATCGGTATTCGGCTTGTTCATGTCACCTCCTGATTTATTCTCGTAGGTTCGGTTCGGCGTTGCACCGCTTTAGTCACCGGAGTTTTCCTACAGTAGCGCAAAACAAGCCAGCGCAAGGATGACGCCCAGAAACGGGATCACCACCGTGAGCCTGGCCAGGGGCCCGTAGGCGTCCTGGTGGGATTCGCCGCAGATGGCGCGGATCAGGGTAACCACATAGCCGTTGTGGGGCAGGGAATCCAGCCCCCCGGAGGCGATGGAAACCACCCGGTGCAGGGCATCCGGCTCGACGCTGTTTTCGGGCGCGACGTCCGGACCCACATAGAGGGGTGCCAGTAGCGGCAGGGCGATGGTCTGGCCGCCGGAGGCGGAGCCGGTCAGGGCACAGATAATGCTCACCGCGATGGCGGCGCCCACCAGGCCGCCGCCGGGGATGCTGGTAATGTACTGGACCACATCGGTAAAGGCCGGCGTCGCCTTGGCGACGGTGCCGAAGCCCACCACCGCACAGGTGTTGGCGGTGGCGATCAGGGCGCCGGTGGCCCCTTCGGAAAAGGGTCGGCCATGATCATTGAAATACCGGTAGTTGAACAGGTAGGTGAGCACCAGGCCGCTGGCCAGGGCGACGATCAATGCCGCGGTGCCCAGTGCCTCGTGGGAGAAAAAGACCACGCCCAGCACCGCCAGCAGGGGCAGTGCGCAGAGCAGGGGGTGGGGCAGGCCCTGGTGTTCCACATCAGGCACATCGGTGGCCCGTTCCTCGAAGCGCTCGCCATTGGCGATTGCCCGGCGCAGCATGCGCTGCATCCAGAAATAGCCGAGCCCGGCCATGAAAACAGCAACGATGATGCTCACCTCCCAGCCGGCATAGGGGGTGGTATCCAGGTAGGGGATGGGAATCCAGTTCTGGATTTCCGGGGAACCCGCCGAGGTCATGGTAAAGGTGACCGAGCCGAAGGCGATCACGCCGGGCAGGAAACGCCGGGGCAGGTTGGCTTCCCGAAACAGGCTGAGTGCCATGGAGTACACGCAGAAGGCGACAATAAAGACACTGACACCGCCGTAGGTGAGAATGGCGCAGGCGGCGACCACCGCCAGCGCGGCGTGCTTGACGCCGATATGGCTGATGATCCAATGGGCGATACTTTCGGCAGCGTGACTGTTTTCCATGGCCTTGCCGAAAATTGCACCGAGCAGGAACATGAAAAACCAACTCCTGAAAAAGGAGGTGAAGCCGTCCATGAAAGTGCCCACATAGGTGGCCTGCCCCTCGGCGGCAAGCTGGTCGAACAGCGGCAGTCCGCCGGTCAGGGCAATCACCAGCGCGGACAGGGGCGCGGCGATGAGCAGGTGCATGCCGCGGATGGCGAAAAAGATCAGCAGGCCGAGGCCCGCCAGCAGGCCGATAAAGCTCAGCATAATTCTGTTTCTTCTGATGGGTGGATTGGGGCAGGGGCCCAAAAGCAAACTAGTCTATAACGTAAATCCCGTCGCTTAAAGCGACGGGGTTGGCCGGTGTCTGCTAGTCGCGGCGCACGGCATTGCGGCCGGCGGCCTTCGCTTCGTAGAGGGCGGCGTCGGAGCGACTGATTATGGCCCCCAGATCTTCGCCCTTGCGCAGTTCCGCCACACCGATGCTGAGAGTTACGTCGATGCGTTCCCGGCCGTAGGCCACGGGTCGTTTGGCGACCGCTCGCCGAACGCTTTCGGCCCTGGTGGCGGCGTCATCCAGGGTGGCATCCTCCATCAGTACCAGAAACTCCTCGCCGCCCCACCGGCAAAGGATATCGCTCTCGCGGGTTTCCTGGCGGATAATATTGGCTACGGACCGGATCGCCACATCGCCACCCTGGTGGCCGTATCTGTCGTTTATGCGCTTGAAGTGGTCGATGTCGATATTCAGCAGGGCCAGTGACTGGCCCTTGCGCCTGGCCGTTTTCAGGGCGTGGTCGAACAGGGTGTCGAATACCTGGCGGCTGGCGGCGCCGGTCAGCTTGTCGGTGGTGGCCATGCGCTCGAGCCGACGCTGATAGCCGCGCAGGGTGAAGTGGGCGATCAGGCCCACGACCAGCGTAATCAGCACGGACAGCCCCAGGTTGACGAACAGGGTCTTCTGGATACGGGTTTCACCCGGGTCGCCGCGTTGTTCCACCAGCAGGAACCAGTCGAATTCAGGCACCAGCCGGCTGTTGACATAGACTTTGCCAGCATCGGGCGCCTGGTAGGTGAACGAGGTACTGGGGTTGGTCAGTATCCTGGTGGCGTATCTGCCGAGCCCCGGTCTTTCCTGGAGGCGCAGCGGGCCCTCGAACCGGTTGCCGTGCAGGGTAACGTCGCCTTCCCGGTCGACAAAATAGATCTGGCGCCCGTAGCGGCGCTGGTAGGCACGGATCAGGTCGGCCACGGCATCCACGGACAGGCCCACGCCGGTGGCGCCGATATAATTGCCCTCGTAGTCGTGAACCCGGTAATTGATGAAGATGGTCAGGCGGCTGCGGTCGGCGGTGTCGGCATCGACATTGATTTCGTAGGGCGCATTCATTTCGCGAACCCGCGCATACCAGGCGTCCTCGGGGTTGTCGGGATCGATTTCCTTGAGGATGCCGGAGGAGTGGTAGTAACGTCCGGTGGCGTCGGAGACGAAAAAAGCAGTGACGGTGTCGTATTTTTCCTGGATTTCCGCCAGGTACTGGCGGATTTTCGCGGGATTTTCCTCACCGGCCAGGGTCCAGTTGCGGACAAAGGTATCGTGGGCCATGAGCGAGGAAATCAGTACCGGCCGCAAAAGGTCCCGCTGGATCTCGGAATAGATATTGTCACTGGTCAGGGGCAGGGTTTCCCCGGCAATCTGTTTGGACAGGGAGTCATGAGCCACGAAGTAGCTGATCAGGCTGGTGGACATGAAGCCGACCAGCAGCAACAGCGCCATGGCGAGCACGAAAAGGGTCTTTTTTCTGTACATCCGGCGGTATCCGTCAATGGGCCCCGTGGTTCGGGCGAATCAAAGCAGGCGAACATAAGGCAATTGCGACGGCTTTTCCAGTCTCCCCGGGGCCGGTAATGGTTTTTGGGCCGGGGATCAGTCCGTTGCCCTGAACCGGAGCCCGGGGTAGGGTGGCGTTCTTTTCAAATAGATAGGGGCGAATGGTGAGCGTGTCTGCCGGCAGGCGTATTCTCGATGAAGGGCGGGCCCTGGCAGGACTGGAGGCCGATACCACCAGTCACTGGGAAAAAATAATTTCCGCGATCGGGGCTCTTTTGGGCATTCTCGCTGTTTACTGGGTGTCGCGGTGGTTTCTGGAGGATACTGCGCTCCATTTGATGGTGGCTTCCATGGGGGCCACGGCGGTGCTTTTGTTCGGAGCACCCCACGGTGTCCTGTCCCAGCCCTGGGCGCTGTTCGTCGGCCACGGCGTGTCCGCGATTATCGGCGTCGGTTGTCAGAAGCTTTTCCCCGGTGAACCCTGGACTCCGGCCCTGGCGGTGGGAGCTGCGGTCGGCGCCATGCATTACCTGCGTTGCCTGCACCCACCGGGCGGGGCCACGGCGTTGTCGGCAGTTATCGGCGGCAGCGATATCCACGTCTTGGGTTATCAGTATCTGGTGACGCCGGTGTTGCTGAATGTCATTGCTATTTTTGTGGTGGCGGTGGCATTTAACGGGCTCTTTGCCTGGCGCCGTTATCCCGCCCACCTGGCTAGGCGCGGTGGCGGTACGCGATCCCCGGGCGGGGAAGGAGGCTTGCTCACTCACGAGGATTTTGCCGCGGCGCTCCAGCAGTTTGACTCCTATATCGACGTGAGCTCCGAAGATCTGGCTGAACTTTTCGAGCTGGCCATGCGCCATGCCCGTGAGGGCGGTAGTCATCCGGCGGTCGTTATCCCCGGCCGCTATTACAGCAACGGTAGAGTGGGGCGGGACTGGAGTATCCGGCAGGTCATCGATGCCTCGGAAAAGGACGACCCGGCCGGAGAGCAGGTGATTTTCAAGACCGTGGCGGGTGCCGGCGCCTACGATACCGGCCTCGCGGGACGCGAGGAATTCCGTCGCTGGGCCCGTTACGAGGTGGCGCCCAGCGGTGGTCACTGGGTCAGGGTCGGCATGGGGAAAAGTGACTAGATCTTGATATAGGCGTAGCCCTGTTCCTGAAAATCCATCAGGGCGGCGGTGCCGCTTGGCGATATATAGTGGATGCCTTCGGCCAGGTCTTCCCTGGCCAGATGCTGGTTGTCCAGGGCGGCCGCGCAGGCGCCGAGCCAGTCAGTGTGGGCGAGAATACCGGCGGCGTAATCGAGACTCTTTGACAGGCGGACGACCGCCGGGCCGTTCACCACCACGGCAATGGTCGTTGCCGGTTCTTCCCGGTCAAGCTGTTCGACGGCGGTCAGCAACTCCAGTATTTTGACCGGCTCGTTGAGGTGAAATACCACCTGGCGGGCGCTGTCCGCCAGCGCCGGTGTCACCAGGAGCGCTGCCACCAGGACAGCTTGAATGGTGGTTTTCATGCGTCGGTTTTCAGTTGCTCCCTGAGCTGGACGTTTTCCCGGTAGAGGTTGCCCATGGCCTTGAATACGCCATCGTTGTAAAACTGCAGGGTGGGCAGGTCGCCGGGATCGATACCGTGTCGGTTGGCAAAGTAGTCGATTAACTCGTCGGTTTCGGATCGATAAATACCGGGTTCCACTTCCACGGTGGGAAAAGAGGCTTTTTTGCCCGTGGCATCTTCAAGCTCGGTCCTGAGTTGCTCGTAGTGGGTGGCTTCCGGGTCGACGGGAACCACGCGAATCTGGTCCCTGAGCCCCGCCTCGGTCATGAAGAGCAGGAACTTGAAGGAAAACGGGCAACCCAGCATCAGGTAGGCAGTGGCTTTGGGGGGTGTGTCTGTCATTGACGGACCTCCGGAAAAAGTGTCTGGTATGTGGTTGCCTTTAAGCCTAGCATTTCTGTACGTAAGTGGGGAAAGTGGAGTTACCCCGCTTCGGTG
>DGNJ01000002.1:281-7094 GCA_002388905.1 Cellvibrionales bacterium UBA4495 | reverse complement strand
CACCAATATCCCGCCCCACAACCTGCGGGAAGTGGTGCGGGCCTGCCTGGCGCTTATCGATAACGAAGACATTACTATCGACGAACTGATGGAGTACATTCCGGGGCCGGACCTGCCCACCGGGGCCATCATCAACGGTCGCGCGGGCATCATCCAGGCCTATCGGACCGGCCGCGGCCGCATCTATATGCGCGCCAGGGCGGATATAGAGAGGGACGACAAGACCGGCCGGGAAACCATCATCATCACCGAGATTCCCTACCTGCTCAATAAGGCCCGGCTCATCGAGCGCATCGCCGAACTGGTCAAGGAAAAGAAAATCGAGGGCATTTCCGAGCTGCGCGACGAATCCGACAAGGATGGCCTGCGGGTGGTGATCGAGCTCAAGCGCGGGGAAATGGGCGATGTGGTACTCAACAACCTCTACGCCCAGACCCAGTTGCAGAACGTCTTCGGCATCAACATGGTGGCCCTGGTCGACGAGCAGCCCAAGACCCTGAACCTCAAGGAACTGCTCGACGCCTTCCTGCGCCACCGGCGCGAGGTAGTGACCCGGCGCACTGTCTACCTGTTGCGCAAGGCCCGGGAGCGGGGTCATATCCTCGAGGGTCTGGCGGTTGCCATCTCCAATATCGACCAGGTCATCCAGATGATCAAGGCTTCGCCGACCCCGGCCGAGGCCAAGGATCGCCTTATGGCCGAAGGCTGGGAGCCCGGTGCCGTGACCCAGTTTCTCGAGCGCGCCGGCAGCGATGCCTGCCGCCCCGAGGGACTCGGCGAGCAGTTCGGCCTGCGCGACGACCGCTACTACCTGTCATCCGCCCAGGCTCAGGCCATCCTCGAATTGCGCCTGCACCGGCTCACGGGCATGGAGCACGACAAACTGCTCGACGAATACCAGGAGAAGGTGGGTGAAATTGCCGAATACCTGGCTATTCTCGCCGACCCGGATCGCCTGATGACGGTGATCCGGGACGAACTGAGCGAGATCGAGAAAGAATTCGGCGACGATCGCAAGACGGAAATCATCGAATCCCAGCACGACCTAACGGTGGAAGACCTGATTCCCGAAGAGAACCGGGTGGTGACCATTTCCCACGGCGGCTATGCCAAGTCCCAGCCCCTGGACACCTACCAGGCCCAACGCCGGGGCGGTACCGGCAAGTCGGCTACATCGGTGAAGGACGAGGACTTCGTCGAACACCTGCTGATCGCCAACACCCACGATACCGTGCTCTGCTTTACCAGCGTCGGCAAGGTTTACTGGATCAAGGTGTACCAGATTCCCGTCGCCGGGCGCAATTCCCGGGGCCGGCCCATGGTCAATCTTCTGCCTCTGGACGAGGGTGAACGGATTACTTCTATTCTGCCGGTGAGAGATTATCCGGCGGACGAGTTTATCTTCATGGCCACCGCCAACGGCACCGTCAAGAAAACGTCCCTGGAATCCTTTTCCCGGCCGCGCAGTGTCGGCCTGCGGGCGGTGGAGCTGGAAGAGGGGGATCACCTGGTGGGCACCGCCATTACCAATGGCGAGCGGGACGTCATGCTCTTTACTAGCGGCGGCAAGGCTGTCCGCTTCGATGAGAACGATGTCCGGGCCATGGGCCGCACGGCTCGCGGCGTCCGCGGTGTTCGTATGGCGCCCGGCCAGGAAGTAATAGCCCTGATTATTCCCGACGAGCAGTACCAGATCCTTACTGTGAGCAGCAAGGGGTTTGGCAAGCGCACCGACGTGGCGGGATTCCCGATCAAGAAGCGGGGCGGACAGGGCATCATTGCCATGCAGTCCAGTGACCGCAATGGCGAGATGGTGGGTGCCGTCCAGGTGGCCGCTCAGGATGAGATGATGTTGATTTCCGACCAGGGTACGCTGGTGCGCACCCGGGTCAGCGAAGTCCCCACGCTTGGTCGCAACACCCAGGGTGTGCGCCTGATCCGGGTCCGGGACGAGGAGCGCCTGGTGGGCGTCGCCAGGATTGAAGAAGACGAAGACGATGGTGTCATCGGCGAAGAGTGATCATGAATAAGGATACGCTTGAGGCGCTGCGCCGCGATATCGACCGCATCGACGCACAGCTTCTGGACCTGATCAGCGAGCGCGCCCGTTGCGCCCAGCAGGTGGCCGAGGTCAAGAAATCCGGGGGCGCGGAGGCCTATTATCGCCCCGAGCGGGAAGTGCAGATACTTCGGGGCATTATGGAGCGCAACCCCGGCCCCCTGGACGACGAGGAAATTGCCCGGCTGTTCCGGGAAATCATGTCGGCCTGCCTGGCCCTGGAGAAGCCGGTCACCGTGGCGTTCCTGGGACCGGAGGGCACTTTCACCCAGGAAGCGGCCATGAAGCACTTCGGCCATTCCGCCGTATCGCTGCCCATGGCCGCCATTGACGAGGTCTTTCGGGAAGTGGCCGCGGGCGCCGCGGACTATGGCGTGGTGCCGGTGGAAAATTCCTCGGAAGGCGTGGTCAACCATACCCTGGATACTTTCATCGAGTCGTCCCTGCAAATCTGTGGCGAGGTGGAGTTGCGCATCCACCACCACCTGCTGATCGGGCCCCATACCCGTGAAGATAATATCACCCGGGTCTATTCCCATGCCCAGTCACTGGCCCAGTGCCGAAAATGGCTCGACTCGCATTATCCCAATATCGAACGCATTCCGGTCAACAGCAATGCCGAGGCCGCCAAGCGGGTCCGGGGCGAGTGGAATTCCGCGGCTATCGCCGGTGACATGGCTGTAGAAATCTACGGTCTCGACAAGTTGAAGGAAAAAATCGAGGATCGTCCGGACAACTCCACCCGGTTCCTGGTGATTGGCCGGGAATCGGTGCCGCCCAGCGGCGACGACAAGACCTCGATCATTGTTTCGGTGCGCAACGAGCCCGGCGCCCTCTACAAGTTGCTGGAACCCTTCCGGGTCCACAAGGTCGATATGACACGGCTGGAGACCCGGCCTTCGCCCATCGGCAAATGGAACTATGTATTTTTTATCGACTTCAAGGGCCACCAGACCGATGTCAATGTCGTCGCGGCCCTCGACGAGTTGCGCATCCGGGCTTCCGAGTTGAAGGTGCTGGGGTCGTATCCCAGGGCCGTGTTGTAACGCCCGCGAACAAGGAATAATCCGTGAACGAGAAAGCAATAGCCGATAACAACAGGCGGGGACGGCTGCTGGTCGTCGGACTAGGGCTGATTGGCGGCAGTCTTGCCCAGGCAGCCCGCGAGCGATACCTTTGCCTGGAGGTGATCGGTGTCGCCCGACGGCAGGCCACGCTGGATCAGGCCATCGAGAATGGTATCGTCGATCGCGTCGCGGAAGATCCCCCCGACGCCCTGCGTGAACTGGGAGAGGGCGACGTGGTTGTTCTGAGCGTGCCCACCCTGGCCATAGGCCAGGTGCTCGGTGAACTCCGCCAGCACCTGGATCCCGCCGTGACCATCACCGACGCCGCCAGTGTCAAGGGCAGCGTCGTGGCCACCGTCCGCGATGTTTATGGCGCCGTGCCGCCCCAGTTTGTTCCCGGCCATCCCATCGCCGGCTCCGAACAAAGCGGCGTCGGCGCCGCCAACCCGGATTTGTTCGTGGACCACCGGGTGATCCTCACTCCGCTGGCGGAAACCGCGCCCGAGCATGTGGAGCGGGTCCGCAGATTGTGGGAAGGCGTCGGGGCCACCGTGACTCCCATGCCCGTTGATGAACACGACGAAGTCCTGGCCGCCACCAGCCACCTTCCCCACATGCTCGCCTATTCCCTGGTGGATACGCTGGCGAAAATGGACGAAAACCGGGAAATTTTCCGTTACGCCGCCGGCGGGTTCCGGGATTTTACCCGCATTGCGGGCAGCGACCCGGTGATGTGGCATGATATCGCCCTGTCCAACAGTGAGGCGATTCTGGGTGTACTCGACCTGCTGACGGAGAACTTCGCCGCCCTCCGGCAGGCCATCGCCGACAGGGACAGCGATTACATCATGGGTGTCTTTACCCGGGCCCGGGAGGCCCGCACGCACTTCGCCAAGATGCTCGATCGCAAGGCCTATCTGGAACCGGCGGAAGCCTCCTCCCTGACCTATTGCACCCAACCCCGGGCATTGCCACTGGCGGGCAGGCTGCGGGTCCCGGGGGACAAATCCATTTCCCACCGGTCGGTAATGCTCGGCTCCCTGGCGGAAGGGATTACCCGCATCAGCGGCTTCCTGGAAGGCGAGGACAGCCTGGCAACGCTCCAGGCTTTCCGCGACATGGGGGCGGTGATCGAGGGGCCCGATCACGGCGAAGTCAGCATCCATGGCGTCGGCATGAACGGACTGTCGCCGCCTCCCGGCCCGCTTTACCTGGGCAATTCCGGAACTTCAATGCGACTTCTGGCGGGCCTGCTCAGCGGCCAGCGGTTCGACGTGGAAATGACCGGTGACGAGTCCCTTTCGCGGCGGCCCATGAAACGGGTTGTCGATCCCCTGACTCAAATGGGGGCGCAGATCGAGACAGGCGATGATGGTACGCCACCGCTTTTTATCCGCGGGGGGCAGCCGCTTAAAGGCATCGATTATGTGCTGCCCATGGCCAGCGCCCAGGTCAAATCGGCGGTCCTGCTGGCCGGCCTTTACGCCGACGGCGAGACGTCGGTAACCGAGCCGGCGCCGACACGGGACCATACCGAGCGCATGCTGGGCGGGTTTGGTTATCCCGTGGTCCGGGAGGGGGACACAGTGCGCATCGCCGGCGGTGGCAAGCTCCGCGCATGCACTATCGATGTCCCCGCCGACATCTCGTCCGCCGCTTTCTTTATGGTGGCGGCGTCGATTGTTCCCGGCTCGGACATTGTGCTCGAACATGTGGGGGTCAATCCCACCCGAACCGGGGTCGTCAATATCCTGCGCGCCATGGGGGCCGACATTAGCCTGCTGAACGAACGGGAAGCGGGCGGCGAACCAGTGGCCGACATCCGCGTCCGTCACGCGCCGCTTCGGGGTATTCATATCCCGGAGGACCAGGTGCCCCTGGCCATCGACGAATTTCCGGCGCTTTTTATTGCCGCCTCCTGTGCCGAGGGGCGTACGGTGCTCACCGGCGCCGGTGAGCTGCGGGTCAAGGAAAGCGACCGCATCCAGGCCATGGCCGACGGGCTCTGCACGCTGGGCATTGTCGCCACCCCGCGTGAGGACGGTATAGAGATAGAGGGCGGGGAAATCCGTGGGGGGACCGTGGAGAGCCACGGCGACCACCGCATTGCCATGGCCTTTGCAGTGGCCGGCCTGGTCGCCACCGACAGTATCAACATCAACGATTGCCAGAATGTCGCCACCTCCTTCCCGGGTTTTGCCGCATTGGCTGTCAAGGTCGGGTTCAACCTGACAGAGCTGAGGGAGTAAAAAATGGAAGTGAACGTCATCACCATCGACGGTCCCAGCGGATCGGGCAAGGGCACCATCAGCCAGCTGCTGGCCTCGCGCCTGGGCTATCACTACCTGGACAGTGGCGCCCTTTACCGGTTGCTGGCGCTGGCTGCCAAGCGACACAAAGTCAGCCTGGATGACATCGAGGACCTGGCGGTGCTGGCCGCCCATATGGATATCGCCTTCCAGATGAATCCGGAAGGGGGGTCGCCGGAAGTGCTTCTGGAAGGGGAAGATGTAACTGATCAGATTCGGGATGAGGAAGTGGGCGCCGGGGCCTCGCGGGTGGCGGCAATCGCCCAGGTTCGCAAGGCCTTGCTGGACCGCCAGCGGGCCTTTGCCCGAGCCCCCGGCCTGGTGGCCGACGGGCGGGATATGGGCACCGTGGTGTTCCCCGATGCCACCATCAAGATCTATCTCACCGCGAGCCCCGAGGAACGTGCCCAAAGGCGCCATAACCAGTTGATTGGTAAGGGGGAAAGTGTTAGTCTGGCCGACCTCGTGGAGAAGGTGCGTTCCCGCGACGAGCGGGATATGAACCGCGACATATCGCCCCTGGTGGCTGCCAGTGATGCGATCACGGTGGATACCAGTGGTAAATCGATTCCCGAAGTACTGGAAGTTGTCCTGGATATCGTCAGGCATTCAGAGATTTCAGTCGGAACCGCTTAAGTAACCGAGGACCGGGGCGTTGGAGCCAGAAGCGCGTCCCGGGACTCTTTGATAACAGACCCGTCCATCTGGCAGGGCGGAGGGAGCGTAACAAGCTCCGGCATTTTTGAAGGTAATCCTACATGAGCGAAAGCTTTGCAGAACTTTTTGAAGAAAGCCTGAACACCGTCGAAATGGCGCCCGGCGCCATTGTCACCGGTGTTGTCATCGAT
Organism: Cellvibrionales bacterium UBA4495; assembly: GCA_002388905.1. GTDB lineage: Bacteria > Pseudomonadota > Gammaproteobacteria > Pseudomonadales > Porticoccaceae > DGNJ01. Next base: position 811 of record DGNJ01000002.1, on the reverse strand, counting down.
ATCGACAAGGACTGGGTGACCGTCCATGCCGGTCTCAAATCCGAAGGCATCATTCCGGTCAGTCAGTTCGAGGACGAGAACGGCGAATGCAACCTCCAGGTGGGCGACGAAGTTCAGGTTGCGCTGGAGGCTGTGGAAGACGGTTTCGGCGCTACGCGCTTGTCCCGCGAAAAAGCCCGCCGCGCGGAATCCTGGAAAGAACTGGAAAAAGCCTACGAAGCCGACGAGACCGTCACCGGCCAGATCAGCGGCAAGGTCAAGGGTGGTTTCACCGTCGACGTCAACGGCCTGCGCGCCTTCCTGCCGGGTTCCCTGGTGGATGTTCGCCCCATGCGCGAAACGGCTCACCTGGAAGACAAACCCCTGGAATTCAAGGTCATCAAGCTCGACCAGAAGCGCAACAACGTGGTGGTTTCCCGCCGCGCCGTTATGGAGGAGGTCAACTCCGCCGAGCGCGAGGAACTGCTCAATAACCTGGAAGAAGGTATTGTCCTCAAGGGTATCGTCAAGAACCTGACCGACTACGGCGC
>DGNJ01000002.1:0-155 GCA_002388905.1 Cellvibrionales bacterium UBA4495 | reverse complement strand
GGGCGAGGATCCCTGGACCGATATCAAATCCCGTTATCCGGAAGGCTCCAAGGTCATGGCCCGGGTTACCAACCTCACCGATTATGGCTGCTTCGCCGAACTCGAGGATGGTGTCGAGGGGCTTGTGCACGTTTCGGAAATGGACTGGACCAACA
>DGNJ01000115.1:13480-18634 GCA_002388905.1 Cellvibrionales bacterium UBA4495 | reverse complement strand
CCCAGTCTTCGGCATCCTGATCAGTCCCATGTTTGCGGCCTTTGCAATGAGCGCTTCCTCGATCTCGGTGGTGCTGAATTCGTTGCGTTTGCGCGGCGTGAAGATATGACGGGCCCATCTGGATTGTCGCGAGACCGGCTCACAATAGGAATCGACATGCCGACTCCTGCCAATAGTGGCATGACCGTGCAGGGCCCCGAACGACACCGTCAACGCAACCGGGCAGCCCTTTATCGCGACCATGATCGCGGATTCGCCGATTGGGCCGCCGGTACCGGGGTTCTGNNGCAAGTGCGCGTTCACGACATGGTGGATGCCCTTCACCAGCGCGGGGCGGTCCCCGACAAAGCTGCAGGCTACGCCATTCTCAAGGCGGCGGATCAGGTCACCAACGCCGCAATGTGGCTTGTTGTGCATATGACCTATGCCCGTACCGTACACACCGACGGAGAGGCCCTCCAGGCCGAGGATTTCAAACCGAACCCTGACGGTCACACCGGGGGATCACTTAATATGGTCCCCGCATATGTTGGCTATCTTGCAGCCAATGCGCTCAGTGGCACGACGCGATCGTGGCTGATGGGACAGGGGCACTGCGTCGCCGCGATCGACGCGGTGAACCTACTCGTCGATAACATGTCGCCAGCGCAGTCGGCGCGGTATGCCTTCTCCGACGACGGGCTGACCAGATTTGTTCGGGACTTCTACTCTTATGAGATCGACGGCAGCGGGCGACCGTCGTCGCCGCTGGGAAGCCATGTAAATCCTCATACGGCGGGCGGGCTCATCGAGGGCGGATATCTCGGATTTGCCGGTCTTCTCTACGGGCACATGCCGGAGCCCGGAGAGCGCCTGGTCGCGTTCTTGAGCGACGGTGCATTCGAGGAACAGCGTGGCAGCGACTGGGCGCCCCGTTGGTGGCGCGCCGAGGATTCCGGCCTGGTGACACCGGTCATGATTGCCAACGGCCGGCGTATTGATCAGCGGTCGACACTTTTCCAACAGGGCGGTGTGCCCTGGTTCAAACGACACCTGACCCTGAACGGTTTCGACCCCCTGGTTATCGATGGTACCGACCCGGCGGCTTTTGCCTGGGCCATCCGGGAATCCGAGGAACGCCTGCTCAGCTGCTCGGAAACTCTCCGCAACGGCGACGCCGACTACCCGGTGCCCCTGCATTATGTCATCGCGGAATGCCCTAAGGGCTTCGGCTTTCCCGGCGCGGGCACCAACCGGGCCCACAACCTGCCCCTTGATGGCAACCCCAGGGACCACGAAAGCGCCAGGCAGTCGTTCAACCGGGGCGCAAGCAAGCTCTTTGTGCCCGCAACCGAACTGACGCCCGCGGTGGCAGCCATCAACAACCACCAGCGCCAGAACCGCCCGAGGGAGAAAGACCACGATCTGGCCAACCGCCAGGTGTCGCTGCGGGAAATCCCGGCGCCAGGCTGGTCAACCGTCGGGGAAGCCGTATCCGCCATGACCGCGCTGGACCGGTACTTCGTCGACATCACCCGGGCAAATCCCCATTGCCGGGTCCGGGTCGGCAACCCCGACGAGCTGAACAGCAACAACTTCAGTCACACCCTGTCCCACTACAAGCACCGGGTCTACCGCCCCGAAGAAGGAGTGGCGGAAGCGGTTGACGGCTGCGTTATTTCCGCCCTCAACGAGGAAGCGGTGGCCTGTGCCGCCCTGGGCAACAAGGGCGGCATCAACGTGGTGGTCAGCTACGAGGCTTTTGCCATCAAGATGCTCGGCGCCATGCGCCAGGAAATTATTTTCGCCCGCCACCAGAAAGAGGGCGGGAAGAATCCGGGGTGGCTGCCGGTTCCTTTCCTGCTCACCTCCCACACCTGGGAAAACGGCAAGAACGAGCAGTCACATCAGGATCCCACCCTGTGCGAAGCTTTGCTGGGGGAAATGGCCGATACCAGCGTGGTGCGATTCCCGGCCGATGCCAACAGCGCCATGGCGGCCATGGCCGATTGCTACCGTCGAAAGGGCGAGATTCACGGCCTCGTGATTCCCAAGAAACCCCAGCGGGTGGCCATGGATGCCACCAGGGCCGGTGAACTGGTGGAAAATGGCGCCCTGCTGCTGGAGGGGGATCCGGGGGCTGATATACGGCTGGTCGCCATTGGCGCCTACCAGCTGCAGCAGTGCAGGCAGGCCCGGCGGCGGCTGGTGGACAAGGGCAGCGATGCCGCGCTTGTCTACATGATGGAGCCGGGGCGCTTTCGTGGCGACCCGCGCGATGCCCTGGAGGGTAGCGTACAGGTCGGCGCCAATGTCCGGGAAAGACTGTTTCCCCACCCCGCCACTACCCTGGTTCTCAGCCACACACGGCTCGCGCCCCTGGCCGGGCTCCTGGCAGGCCTGCCCGTGCTCGCCGACGGCTCGGCCCCGCTGACGGTGCTGGGGTACCGCAACCGCGGCGGCACCCTGGATACCGGGGGCATGTTGTTTGTGAACCAGTGTAGCTGGCTGCACGTTCTGGTCCGGCTCGCCGCCATGGTCGACAGGCCCGCCGAAACCTGGCTGGAGTCCGCGGAGCTGGAAGCCCTCTCCGGCAAGCGGGATCCCCGGCCCTGGATCGGGGCCTGATGGCTGCCGCCGTGGCGTTCACAGAATCGCTCGATTAAACTTGGCGACGACCTTAACAGTACTTTTTTCCTGCGAATAAACCCATGATGTCGACGACAACAGCGGTAACTAACAGTGCCCCGGAGCAGTGGTGGCAACAACGCACACTGCCAGAGGGCCAGGTACTCCACTGCCGGCTAGGTCCGCTCAACCTGTCGGTCTGGCGAAGCGACGGCGAATGGCGAATGGCCTGGGACCGGGAGCCGGAAGGCGAAGATCGCGCCAGCGCCATCCTGGAACTGGAGGCCGTGGACTTTTCTCCGGATGAGTTCGAGCGCCACGTGTTTGCCAGGGCCACGGGCAAACTCCAGTTGCGGCCCGGCCTGCTTGACAGGGCGGTGGTGGCCCGGCCGGTGACACCGCTTTTCATCCCCGCCGGGGAATCCACCACCCTTTACCTGAGTACCCCGCTTTCCATATTCGTGGATGTGGAGGAGCTACCGGTCACGCTCCGCGAGATCCCGGTTCTTCGCCTTTCCGATACCTGGTTCGGCCCCAACAGTCGACAGGGTGACCTGTGCTATGCGGTCCGTACCCGGGCCCGGCACCGGCTGGAGGAAGTGCCGCGCCGGGCACATCGGGCAATCAGCGCCGTGCGGATTGAAAACAAGGCGGAGACCGCCCTGCCCCTGGAGAAACTCAGCCTCCCCATTCCGGCGCTTTCTCTCTACGGGGCCACGGATGGCAGCCTCTGGACCCAGAGCCTTGCCCTCACCCGGACCCAGGATTCGGACCTCGCCGCCATGACTATCGACAGACTGCCGCCCGCGGCTGCCGGCGCCACCGAGATGCTATCGGAACCCCGGGAACCCTCCCAACGGGGGACGCTGGTGCGCGCCTTCAGCCTGTTTTTCGGCGACTGAATTCAACAAGGAGAACCATGTTGGAAGACCAACTCCTGACGCTTGCCAGCGACCATCGTATCCTGACCGGCCTGCGCGCCCTCCTGCTTATCGTTCTGGGCCTGGTCATAGCCAGTGTGCTGTCCCGGCTCACCCGCCGGGCGCTACGTAACCGCTTTTCCGCCGGCAACCTCCAGCTGAGCCGGCGCATTGTCTACTACGGGGTGTTGACCCTTTTCGTGGCATCGGCGCTGCGGGAACTGGGATTCAGTCTGGCGGTGATCATGGGCGCCGCCGGGGTCCTGACGGTGGCCCTGGGTTTTGCCTCCCAGACCTCGGCATCGAACCTGATCAGCGGCCTTTTCCTCATCGGCGAACGGCCTTTTTCCGTTGGCGACTTCATCCAGGTGTCCGGCATTACCGGCGAAGTGCTTTCCATCGACGCCCTGTCGGTCAAGCTGCGCACCTTCGACAACCTCTACGTCCGCATTCCCAACGAGACCCTGATCAAGTCGGAGGTCATTACCCTTACCCGCTTCGCCATCCGTCGCTACGACATGAAACTGGGCGTGGCCTATAAGGAAGATATCAGGCGGGTGCGGGAGGTACTGATGGCCGTTGCCGACGCCAACCCCTGCTGCCTGGACGAGCCCGAGCCCCTGTTCATCTTTCTGGGGTTTGGAGAATCCTCCCTGGACATACAATTTTCGGTCTGGGCGACGCGGCAGAATTTCCTGGAACTGCGTAACAGCGTTCATATTGAGGTCAAGGAGGCCCTGGATGCCGCCGGCATCGAGATTCCCTTTCCCCATCGCAGTCTCTATGCCGGGGAGGCCACCGAACCCTTTCCGGTACGTATCGTCGACGGCGGCAAGGAAGGCCCTGCGAACAATGGGGCCGGTTAGTTCCCCCTGAAGAATGCCACAAACGAACCTGTGCACCGATGACAGAGAGACCAGACCATGCCCTCTTTTGATATTGTTTCCGAGGTGGACAGCGCGGAAATCCGCAACGCCGTAGAAAACACCCGGCGCGAAATCGCCAACCGCTACGATTTTCGCGGTGTGGAAGCGACGGTGGATTACCGGGACGAAACCGTTGCCCTGACCAGCGAATCCGACTATCAGTGCCAGCAAATGCTGGACATCTTCCGGGCCCAGATGATCAAGCGCAAGCTCGATCCCGCCGTCATGGATGTGGATGACAAGCCGGTGCACAGCGGCAAGACCTTTACCCTGTCGATTCGCTTCAAGCAGGGTATCGACACGCCAGTGGCCAGGCAGATTATCAAGCGCATCAAGGACAGCAAGCTGAAGGTCCAGGCGGCCATCCAGGGCGATCAGGTGCGTGTTACCGGCAAGAAACGCGACGACCTGCAAAAGGTCATGACCCTGGTACGGGAAGCGGATCTGGGCCAGCCTTTCCAGTTCAACAACTTCCGCGACTGATAGGCGGGGTTTTCCACGGTCCTGGTTTTAGCGGGTGCCAAGCGGTTTGCGAGAGGATGTTTCATCAGTCCCGCGACCAGCGGTGGAAGCCGGCGGTTGCCGTAACAAGCCATATTCGTATAATGGACCACCTCCGTCCCGGTGGCACAGCTGGATAGCGCGGCCCCCTCCTAAGGGGCAGGTCGCAGGTTCGAATCCTGCCCGGGACGCCATTTTGA
>DGNJ01000115.1:0-13387 GCA_002388905.1 Cellvibrionales bacterium UBA4495 | reverse complement strand
TTTTGTACCCGGTTGGATTTCCGGCCCGCCAGCACAGCTGGCGGTCGATCGGATTGCCCAAAGCCGTGCTTTTCTTATCTTACAACGCGCTGGCTATGGTCGAAGCCAGCCTCACAAGCTCCTTTGCCCGAAGGTAGGAACTGCCGGCAGGAAAACGGGCAACTGCCAGTCAGAGCGGTCATATACCACCCGTAAAGGCAGGCAAACAGGTTACTTCAGCTATCGTAGTAGTGATCATAGTAAGCCAGTATGGCCTCGCTCGATTCATGCCGGCTTAACCTTTGCTTTTTGCCGAATTTATCGATTAGCGGATTTCTACTCTGCGGACAATGGGCCAGAAAGAAAGCCTTTGCTGCCGCTTCCTTGCTCTGTTGAAAAACACCGACATCCTGGTTGGATGCTGAAGACCGGGGTGTTCGAGACAATGTATTCATGGGAGTTCCTCTTCCTCGCGGGTGCGTACGAAAGAATCTGTCGGGGCGGGGACAGCAGTCATAACGCCAGGCGGGATCGAGGTCTGGCAGGGGGCTATCGATCTTACGCTTCAGGGAGGGAAAGACAAGGATTTGCGCGGTCATTGTTTAGAACGATTTCTTACTAAGCCGCAGTAAATAGAACAAAAACGGAAAACGTTTTCAGGGGACGGCAGTAATTTGACCGGCAACAGCCGACGGGCAACCACTGCATTATACGCCTCACTGGCAACGGGAAGCGGTCCTGCAGCCCGTTTTAATTAACGGAGGTCGCTCGACACGGAACGCCCGTAATCCGTTAGAATCGAACCGGTCAACAATATTGGAGGACATTCCGATCATGCCAGAGCTTGCAATTCCCGCCATCGGCGAGGTTATGACCCCGAGCCCCGTCACCATCGATGCCAAGGCCACCCTGACCCGGGCGCGGCAACGCATGGAAGAATTGGGTATCAAACACCTGCCGGTCATGGTCAATGGTGTCGTGGAGTCCGTGGTTTCCGACCGGGAAATCAAGCGCTTCACCCTGCCCGGCCACAAGGCGGGCCCGGGCGAGGAGCTGCTGGTCGAGGATGTGGTGCCCCACCGGGCGGTGGTCGCCGACCGGCGGGACCCTCTGGATCAGGTCCTTAAGTCCATGATGGAAAGCCGGGTGGAGGCGGTGATCGTTCTCGACGAGGGGGAGCTGGCAGGCATTTTTACCGAAACCGACGCCTGTAATGTTCTGGTGAACATTCTCTCCTCCGGGCGTCAATAACCGGCGCTGGACGTGAACCTCCTGCTTTTCGACGACCTTCGGGTTGACGATGCCGGTCGCCTGGCGGTCACCGGCCGGCAATTGAGACACCTGATCGGCACCTTGAAACCCGCCCTGGGTGACAGTATCAGGATCGGGCGGATCGACGGCAAGCTCGGCACCGGCGTGGTGGTCTCCCTTTCCAGTGAAAAAGCCATTCTCGAAGTACACCTGGACAGAGAGCCGCCGTCGGCGCCTGCCCTGAAGCTGATACTTGCCCTGCCCCGCCCCAAGGTCCTTGGGCGCATTCTACAGGCAGTGGCGGCCCTGGGAATCAAGGAGCTTTACCTCATCAACAGCTATCGGGTTGAAAAAAGTTACTGGCAGACGCCGAGGCTGAGGGACGAAGCCATTCGCGAGGCGCTGTGGCTGGGTCTGGAACAGGGCTGCGATACCGGCATGCCGCGTGTTTACCAACACAAACTGTTCAGGCCCTTTGCCGAGGATCAGTTGCCGGCCCTGGCGGCGGGCAGCCTTGCCCTGGTCGCTCACCCCCTCGCCGCAGAGTCCTGTCCCCGCCGGCCCGGACAAGCGATTACCCTGGCCATTGGCCCGGAAGGGGGCTTTATTCACTACGAAATCAATAAACTGGCGGAAGCCGGGTTCAGCCCGGTGACACTGGGGCCACGTATCCTCCGGGTGGAAACCGCCCTGCCCTTTCTACTGGGCCGGCTGTGTCCTTGAAAAACAGCCGCCATTGACAACCCTGGGAGCCCGACCCTGTGACTGAAGAAGACAATCCCGGCGTGGACTGGCCGCCGCCTATCTATCCCCTTGCCGCCCTGGGGCTGGGGTACCTGTTGGACAAATACCTGCCCTGGGCTCTGGTATTGCCCGGCCGCCTGCCGGCCGCCGTGTTTCTGCTGGCGGCGGCTTTCCTGGTGATGGGCTGGGCTCTCTGGGCTTTCAGGCGTCACCAAACCACGGTGTTGCCCCACAAGGCCAATCGTGCCCTGATTACCGACGGTCCTTTCCGCTATACCCGAAACCCCATTTACCTGGCATTCCTGTTGTTGCAGGCGGCGGTGGCGCTGGCGTTGGCCAACGCATGGCTTTTACTGTTGCTGCCGGTCACCTGGGCCTGCCTGCGGTACCGGGTAATCAAGTTGGAGGAAGCTTACCTGGCCCGCCGCTACGGAAAGGTTTTTACCGCCTATTGCGCCCGGGTGCGCCGCTGGCTCTGAGTACCTGTGGACCGGCCCGGGGAAATACCCACTCCTCGCGAGGCTAGCTTTTAACCAGCTTTGCCAGGGTTTCCAGGTGGTTATAGGGATCCGCGTGGCCGGAAGTATTGGTGATAAAGGCGCTGACTCCCATCTCCTCAAGCCCGTCGATAATGGATTTGACGTGACTCGGTGTGCCGGCCACGGTGTGGATCGAGGTGAGATAATCGATGACATCCGGGCCGGCGGCGTTGAGGGCCCTGACATTGTTACCGTTGACGACGCTATGTTCTGTATAGTCATAGGCGTCGGCGAGCTTCAGCAGCTTTTCCCGGATATGTTCGGGCACCCTCGCCCATTTGTCGGGGGTATGGATGAAAGTCAGGGCATTGGTCACCAGGTAGGCCTTGATATCCTCAAGTGCCTGTTGCCGGTCATCGCGGATCGAGCAAAAAGCCGTCACCCAGATCTCGACATCCTCCGGATTCCTCCCCGCCTGTTTGACAAATTGGTGGTATTGCCGAATTTGTTCCCGCGTCTTGTCGAGGTCGCCATCGGTGAACATGATCACTCCGTCGGCACGCTCCGCAGCCAGCTGGAAGGCCCTGGGTCCGAATGCGGAATACATGACCGGCGTGCTCCGGGCATTGTGCAACGGCGATACCGCCCGTCCCTCGTAGTTCGCGGGTCGGCCGGCGAAGAGATCGTCGAGGGCATCCCAGTATTCGCCCATCTCCTTCTGCGTCGCCGGTTTGCGACCGACGGCGAGAACATTGCCGCCGCCCCGGGCGAGACCCAACACCATCCGACCGCCGCTCAGGTCCTGAAGCGTGGAGAAGGCGTTAGCGACAACCAGCGGGTGGCGGAGAAAGGGACCGGTCACAAAGGAGGTGATCGCCGCCCGTCGTGTTTCCCGGGCCGCGATTGCCATGTTCAGGTACAAATCCCTGAAACCGGCGGGAACATCCCCCACCGCCACGATATCGTACGCCAGTGCGTCGGCGAGTTTGAGAATCGCCTCGTAATGCGCGAGGCTGTCGCCCCACATATCTTCGACACCGAGCTTCATGGCCTACCCCGCCTGTTATTGTAAAGCTGATAGTAAGTTCGCGGGGCGCAACCGTCGGCCCCGCCAAACCCTTTCCCGTCACCGGTTTAGCGAAGTTATTGTCAGTAGCCGCCCTGCATCTGGAGAAACTCAATCATCAGTGGATCGCCGGGCTTTTCCATGTAGCAGAAAGCCATATCCTCGCTGAAGCGTTTGTACCAGATCACTTCATACCCGATTTCCCTGGCCATGGCCATTCTGGTCTCGACATCGTCAACGCGATAGCGGATATGATGCATGCCGCTCCTGCCGCTATCCAGGAACTCCGTGTGGGGACTGACCCCTTCAACCGGCTCGATCAGCTCGATTTCAAGGTCACCGGTTTTACCGAATGCCATCTTGATTTTGCAATGGTGCTGTTGTCCCCGGTACTCGGCATCAAACTCGTTCTCCATTTCCATCCAGGGCCCGAAAAGGGGCGCGTAATCCGCCATGGCCGCCTGAATATCCGGGACCACCATCCCTATCTGGTCAATCTGGGGCAGGTCGAGTTGTTTCTGGAGGTCTTTCTGGCGGTCTGTCAATTCCACTGGTTTTCTCCCTGGCTGTCTATAGTGATGGATTCTTTCATAAAGCACTTCTTGGCGTCCAGCACTGGCCGGCGGCGCGAAATATGGCAGCTATCGGTGGGACCGTGTGCCGGCCGGGGAAGGACAAATCCGGAAAACCCGGATGGGAAAGGAGGGCTGATTAACGACAGGCCACAAGCCGGGCAGGCATGGGGGCCGGTAAACCGGCCCCGCCCGGAGAAACGATCAGGGCAGCAGGTGGCTGACCGCGTCGCGTTCTTCCGCCAGCTCCTGCTCGGTGGCTTTCATGCGGGCCGCGGAGAAATCGCCGATCTCAAGGCCCTGGACGATCTGCCAGTCGCCGTTGTGGCAGGTACAGGGGAACGAATAGATAAGGCCCTTTTCGATGCCATAGCTGCCATCGGAATAGATTCCCATGCTCACCCAGTCGCCTTCCGGGGTGCCCAGCGCCCAACTGCGCATATGATCGATGGCGGCATTGGCGGCGGAGGCGGCGCTGGAGGCGCCCCGGGCCTTGATGATGGCGGCACCGCGCTGCTGCACCTCGGGAATGAAGGTGTTCTCGTACCAGTCCTGGTCGATCAGATTAATGGCCGGATCGCCCTTCACCCGCGCATGGAAAAGATCCGGATACTGGGTTGAAGAGTGGTTGCCCCAGATGGTCATGTGGGTGATGTCATTGATGGTGGTCTGGGTTTTCTGGGCCAGCTGGGTCATGGCCCTGTTGTGGTCGAGCCGGGTCATGGCCGTGAACTGGCGGGGATCCAGGTCCGGCGCATTGCGCTGGGCGATCAGGGCATTGGTGTTGGCCGGATTGCCGACAACCAGGACCTTGATATCGCGGCTGGCATTGTCATTGATGGCCTTGCCCTGGCCGGAAAAAATGGCGGCGTTGGCTTCCAGCAGGTCCTTTCGCTCCATCCCGGGACCCCGGGGCCGGGCTCCCACCAGCAGGGCGTAGTCGGCGTCCTTGAAGGCCACGTTGGCGTCGTCGGTCTGCACCGTGCCCGCCAGCAGGGGAAACGCGCAGTCGTCCAGTTCCATGGCGACACCGTTGAGAGCTTCCAGTGCCGGGGTAATTTCGAGCATTTGCAGGATGACGGGCTGATCCGGACCAAGCATTTCGCCGGCCGCGATGCGGAACAGAAGGGAATAACTGATTTGTCCGGCCGCGCCGGTCACGGCAACACGTACGGGTGCTTTCACTGGCTCTCTCCGTGTGGTTGGGTATATGGATTGGGGCCCCGCATTATACGGAAAACGGCGGAATTTTCATCTCGGCTGCGCTGCCCGGCTGGGCAGCGACCCGGCGGCGGGACAATCAGGCGCTGACCTCACGGCGGTAGCGCAGGCTCAATTCCCGGTAAAGCTCATCCTTGAAGTCATCGCGCCAGACGTCCAGGCGCTCGACGATTTCCACCAGATGCTCGTTGTCTTCCCTGCCCTGCCAGGACTTGGTGTAGGTGCCCTCCTGGTAGCCGTTGTCCTGGCGAAAGAAGTTGAGAACATTCTTGCCCACATAGCGGCCATAGAGCTCCTCGAAACCCATGCCGACACCGTCCAGAAGCCTCGCGAAGGCGGCAACGGAAAAGGCTTTCGTCTGCAGTGTAATAAGGGTGAAATCCTCCAGGTCGGTGCGAAAATCGCCGGATGAGCTGCCCTCCCCCAGGCCCTCGGCAATTTCCGCCGCAATCTGCTCGAGGGTGTCGCTACCGAGAAGCAGGATGCTCAGCCCGAAATGCCAGATATCCACCAACTCCAGTTTGACCTGGTCCAGGTCGGGCTTTTGCTTTTTCCACCATTTCCAGCCGTAATGATCGAGCAGTTCAGCGCATTCGATCCATACGGCCCGGTACCAGGCAAAATCCTGGGAGCGCCAGTCCGGGTGGACGCGTCGATTCATGTCGTCCTGAAGTTCGAGCATGGTGACAATCTGGTGGCGGGCCGGATCGGGGACGGCGGTGTCTCGGGTCATGGCGAACCTCAAGCCTTTACGAACATGTTGGATTGCTTCTCGGCGCCGATCCGGGTACTGGGGCCATGGCCGGTAATAACGGTGGCCTCGTCGTCGAGCGTATAAAGACGTTCCCGGATGGATTTGACGATGCGTTCGAAATTGCCCCCCGGGAAGTCGGTGCGACCGATGCTCCCACGGAACAGGGTGTCGCCCGCCACCAGGGTATTGGCATCCTCGAACCAGAAACTCGTTGAGCCTGGAGTATGACCCGGGGTGTGCAGGGTCACTCCACCGCAACAGCCCAGGTCCTGATCGTCGTCGAGGTACCGGTCGGGGTCCGGCAGGCTAACCGGCGGCACCCCGAACATGTTGCACTGCTGTTCCACCATGTCCCACAGAAAGCGGTCTTCCTCGTGGAGATAGATAGGCGCGCCCGTGGCATCGCGCATTTCGCCGGCGGCAAGAATATGGTCCAGGTGGGCATGGGTATGGATGATAGCCACCACTTTCAAGCCCAGGTCGTTCAGCTGGGCCAGGATTGCGTCAGCGTCGCCGCCCGGATCGACAACCAGGGCACGGCCCGTCAGTGTGTCGCCGATAATCGAGCAATTACATTGCAGCGGGCCGACGGGAAAAGTTCGGATCAGGATACGCTCAGCGGCTTCTTGCGCCATGGTTTCAATCTCGCTTGCGGGTTTTCGGGTGGATCGTAGGGAGCGCTATGCTAACACAGCCTCAGGGACCGTTCAGGAACAGCCGCTGGAAGTTGGTCGTGGTTATCCGGGCCAGTTCCTCGTAGGTAATGCCCTTCAAATCCGCCACCTGTCGCGCCACCTCGACCACGTACTGGGGCTCGTTCTGACGGCCGCGGTGCGGCACCGGCGCCAGCCAGGGACAGTCGGTCTCAACAAGCAGGCGGTCCAGAGGCACTTTGCGGACCACGCTTCGAAGGTCTTCCGCACTTTTGAAGGTAACGATCCCCGAAAAAGAGATATAGAAATTGAGATCCAGGGCGGCCCTGGCCATCTCCCAGTTTTCGGTAAAACAGTGCAATACACCGCCATAATTCGCATCGCCGTGGGCCCGGATCAGGTCCAGTGTCTGTTCCCGGGCTTCGCGGGTGTGGACGATCACCGGCTTGCGGGCCAGCCCGGCGGCCTGAAGATGGCGGACAAAGCTCTCCCGCTGCCACTCGGCTGAATCGGGGCTGTAGTGATTGTCGAGGCCGGTCTCGCCGATGGCGACCACACCGGGGTGTTTGGCCAGTGTCACCAGTTCATCGACCCCCGGCAGCGGCTGGCTATTTTCCTGCAGGGGATGGGCGCCCACTGAAACCAGCACGTCCGGGTATTTTTCCGGCAGCATCAGGAGGTCGCGGGACGAGTCCAGATCGATGCCTATGCACAAAAAACGGGAAACACCCCGGGCCCGGGCCCTGTCCAGAATGACATCGAGGGAACCCCCGGCCTTGGCCGGGTCAAGACGATCCAGATGACAATGGGAGTCGACCAGCACGAGGAAAATCAGAGGGTGTGGGTGGGTCGGTCGCTATTGAGTTGCCCGGCCAGTTGGGTCTCGATTTTTTCCACCACCGGTTTGCTGTCTTCGCCTAACTGGATACCGATACCCTGCTTACGGTTGGTGACCACGCCCTTGGGAGTGACCCAGACCACCTTACCGGTAAGGGGGATTTTCTCCGGCTCGTCCATCAACTCCAGGAGCACGAAGACTTCGTCGCCGAGCAGAAACTGTTTGCGAGTGGGAATGAACAGGCCGCCATTGGCAATAAACGGCATGTAACAGGCATACAGTTCGTCGGTGTCTCTGATGGACAGGTTGAGGATCCCGTTTCGGATACCTCCTCCGATCGATTCCATATCGTTTATGCCTCACCGCGCTGGTTGGGGAAGTTACCGCCGCCGGGGGGCGGTACCTGGCCTCAAGTTTACCACCGACATCCAGTCCAGCAAAACCTCTTCCCACAGCAACTGCCTGTTGGGATTGGCGGTGCTCTGGAGCAGGCTTCTGGCCCTGTTAAGACGATCAAGCAGGCGGAAAAAGCGGCGTGTCTCCAAAGCTTGCAGGGTTTGACGCTCCCGGATGATGGCATAGAGCCGCTGTTGGAACCAATCGATGGCATCGCCCTCGGGCAGTGACTGCATTTGTCGAGCGGCCTCCAGCGGTGTGCTCTGGCGATTGGCCAGTTGCTCCAGTATACCCTCGAAATGCCGGTACTGATCGAGCAGGTCCGATTCCAGAAAGCGCAGGGCCCGCAAGGGCTTGCCGCCGGCGAGTGCGACGATGTCGGGATCGGGTGTCCGGCCTGATTCGCGCGCCGACAGCCAGGCCCGGAGTGCTTCCCGGTCCGGGAGGGGGAACGTCAGCGAGCGGCAACGGCTGCGGATGGTCGGCAGAACGGCACTGGGTCGATGGCAGACCAGAATAATCAGGGTGTCGGAACCCGGCTCTTCAAGTGTCTTGAGGAAAGCGTTGGCGGCGCTGGTATTCATGGCCTCCGCCGGATTGACCACAACTGTTCGCCAGCCCCCGAGCGAAGCGGTTTTGTTGGCAAACGCGCCCAGTTCGCGGACATGGTCGATGCGGATAGCCTTGCCCTGCTCGTCCGGATTGAGACGATAGTAATCGGGATGGCTGCCGGACCGGAACAGTTGGCAGTTCTTGCATTGGCCGCAGGGATAGCCCAGTTCGTCCGGGACCTCGCAAAGCAGGCGCTGGGCCAGGATTTCGGCGAAAGCCGATTTTCCCGTCTCGGAGGGCCCCGCCAGCATCAGGGCATGAGGCAGGCGACCCGAGGCCAGCAATTCCATCAGGCCCCGCCACTGGTCCTGCTGCCACGGCAGAGGTGCCGTGACAATGCTCACAGGGCCTCCAGGGCGCCGGCGATGGCTCTTTGCACTTCGTCCAGGGGCTGTGCCGCGTCGATCACGGCATAGCGGTCCGGGTGGGCGGCGGCGAGTTCCAGATAGGCACGGCGAACCGATTCGAAAAAAGCCAACTGCTCGGTCTCGAAGCGATCCAGGTCGCCCCGGGCCCTGGCCCGTCGAAGGCCTTCCCGGGGATCGATGTCGAGCACCAGGGTAAGGTCGGGACGGAGGTCGCCCTGGACCATTTGTTCGAGAGTGGCCACCTTGTCCATGCCCAGCTGTCGGCCGGCACCCTGGTAGGCGTAAGTGGCATCGGTGAAGCGGTCGCACACCACCCAGGTCCCCCGCGCCAGCGCCGGTCGAATACACCGGGCCAGATGCTGCGCCCGGGACGCGAAAATGAGCAGCAATTCGGCCACCGCATCCACCCTTTCTTCCTGGTGCTCGAGGAGCAGGCCGCGTATCTTTTCCGCGTAGGGCGTACCACCGGGCTCGCGGGTCACCAAGTGGGGAATTCCCCGGCTTTGCAGCCATTCCCGGATATAGGTGATATTGGTGGTCTTACCCACCCCTTCTCCCCCCTCAATGGTAATAAACCTGCCTGGCATGGGTTTCGGTTAGCCCTTTGTTTGTCAAAATTGATTTGCGGAAAGCGGCCCCCGCCGACACCGATTCTACTCGGTGTCGGGCGGGTTCGGCGAAGAGCGGTAATCCTCCCGGCGCTGAATCTGAAAACGCCTGACCGCCCTGTTGTGCTCTTCCAGGCTCCTGGAAAAATAGTGGCTGCCATCGCCCCTTGCGACAAAGTACAACGCTTCGCCCGGCGCAGGGTTAAGCACTGCCCTGATAGATTCCCGGCCCGGGTTGGCGATGGGTGTCGGCGGCAACCCCCGAATGCGATAAGTATTGTAAGGGGTTTCCTCACGCAGATGCTGTTTTTTCAGGTTGCCCGCATAACGCTCACCCAGCCCGTAAATGACAGTGGGGTCGGTTTGCAGCCTCATACCCCGCTCCAGGCGACGGATAAAAACACCGGCAATCCGGTCCCTTTCGGCGGGCACGGCGGTTTCCTTTTCGACAATGGAGGCAAGTATCAGAGCCTCGTAGGGCGATTCCAATGGCAAGCCTCGGCGACGTCGGGGCCACTCGGTATCCAGTACCCTGCTCATCCGTTCATGGGCCTGCCGGAGGATGGTCACGGCGGAGTCGGTGCCGGTAAAGATGTAGGTGTCGGGAAAGAAAAGGCCTTCCGGGGAGCGATCCGCGGGCAGGCCCAGGCGGGCGGCCAGTTTCTCCTTGTCCAGGTCGCCTGTCTCCAGTGCCGGATGGGCGGCCATCAACTCCAGCCACTGTTTCACGGTGGTTCCTTCCGGAAAGGTGATTCGGTATTGGATAACATCGCCGCGCCGCAGGCGTTCGAGAAAACGACGCAGTGACTGCCCATCCGGAACACGGTATTCGCCCGTCTGGATCGCGGTTTTGCCGGTCAGGCGAGCCTGGATAAGCACGGGCCAGCGGCTTGTAATCGCGCCTTCCGTCGCCAGACGGCGAGCCAGTCCGGACAGGGTGTCGCCCGGCTGCACCACCAGTACCCGGGAACCCCCGTCCACGGCAAGGGGGCGATCAAGCTCGAGGTTAACCCACCAGTACAGAGCGGCAGACCCGGCCAGCAGGCCGGCCAGAACTACCAGCGACAGGGCTGTCAGACGGCGAAGCACGGTTGCAGGTCCGCCAGGGTCTTTATCAATTGCTCGGTCTCCGGCCACTCGACCCGTTGCCAGTCGTGGCCGAGACTTGCCACCGGGCGAATACCGGTGACAGCGTTACAAAGCAGTAGCTCTTCCGCCGACAAGAGCGGACCCAGCGACAGGTGCGCCTCACCGACGCCGCGACCAGTCGTGGGAAAAACGTGCTCCATCAAATAGCGACGCATGACCCCGGCGACGCCAGCGGCGTCCAGCTTCGGGGTCACCCAGCGCCCATCGATCCTGGCAAAGAGGTTGTGGCTCAAGCCCTCGATTACCCGGCCGCCGGAATCCAGCAATAACCCTTCCATGTCGTCACCAAGTTCCATTGCCGCAAGCACCTGATCAAGCCGGTTCAGGTGCTTGACCCCCGCCAGGGCCGGATTGGCGGGCAACCGGTGGCGGCATACCTGGAGAGCGGCCGGCGGGGCGGGTGCCGGTTCCGGCTGCCAGCTGAATACAGTGGTGGGTACGCTTGTTCCCGAAAAACGGTAACCGCGGCGGCCGCCCCCGGCGGTGGCCACAAGCTTTATCAGGCCGTCGGGGGGCACGACGGCAAGTATTTCGGCCAGTTGTCGTTCGATAAAGTCGGGTGCCACGGTAATTCCCAGCGTGGCTGCCCCCTCGATGAGCCGGCGGCGATGCCACTGCCAGAGGGGAATACTTCCCCGGTACAGCCGCATGGTCTCGAATACACCGTGGCCGTAGTTGAAACCCCGATCATCGACACCGGGAGCCGGAGCCGCCTCGCCGGACACGAAGGTAAAAACCTGATCCATGGCAGGGATTAAAACAGAAAGAGAGGCCCCCGCACAGCGACAGGGATGCCGGACGCGGGTGCCATTATTAAGGAAAAGCCGTGCTGGCCTGGTACCAGCACGGCTCGGTGCAGGGTTGTCCTACCTGCGAAATTCAGCTCAGGTTGTTGTTGATGTAATCAACAGCCTGCTGAACCGTGGTGATTTTTTCCGCTTCCTCGTCCGGGATTTCTGTGTCGAATTCCTCCTCGAGGGCCATGATCAGTTCCACGGTGTCGAGGGAATCAGCACCCAGATCGTCCACGAAAGAGGAATCCGGCTTGACGTCATCTTCTTTTACCCCAAGTTGCTCGGCAACCATTTTTACGACACGTTCTTCGATGCTGCTCATGATTAGCAATACTCCTCTTTATAGAGATTTTCTTTATTTCGCTGCGGCCTGACAAGCCGGCAACAAAGCTGAAAAAGCCGCCCTAAGGCCATGTTACGGCTGCGCATTTTACCTGAAAAAACCGGCTTCGTAACCGCTTTTGGGCAAATCCTTTGATTCCGGACATAAATCCCGGTTCAACTCATGTAAAGACCGCCGTTGACATGAATGGTCTCCCCCGTTATGTAGCCTCCGCTGTCACCGGCCAGGAAAGCGACAATTGCCGCGATCTCGGCCGGCTGACCGAGCCGCCCGAGCGGCACTTCGCCGAGCAAGGCCTCTTTCTGATCCTCGGGCAGCCCCCGGGTCATGTCGGTCTCGATGAATCCGGGCGCCACTGCATTAACGGTGATATTGCGCGAGCCCAGCTCCTTGGCCAGGGAGCGGGAAAACCCTCCGACTCCCGCCTTGGTCGCAGCATAGTTGGCCTGACCGGCATTGCCCATGGCGCCGACCACCGAGCTTATATTGACGATCCGTCCCCAACGCGCCTTGGCCATGCCCCGGACACACTGGCGACTGAGACGGTAGACGGCGTTCAGGTTCGCGTCCACCACATCAAACCACTCATCGTCCTTCATGCGCATGAGGATATTATCCCGGGTGACGCCGGCATTATTGACCAGAATCAACACCGCGCCATAGTCGGCCTCGATCCGCTTGATAACCTGCTGGACCTGCTCACCGTCGGTGACATCGAGGGCCATGCCGCTTCCGGCGAAGCCTGCCCCGGCAAGGCGATCGCTGATCTTGTCTGCCCCATCCTGCGTCGTGGCAGTGCCGATAACGGTGGCTCCGGCCTCCCCCAGCTGGTCGGCGATGGCCGCGCCAATTCCGCGACTGGCGCCGGTAACCAGGGCGACTTTGTCAGTGAGACTCATAGTACTTTCTCCTTAATCAGGGCCTGTCGACAGGCCCCGGGGTGTTCAATCAAACGGCGGCATCGACCTGGGTAGCTCACTGAACCGATGAAAGGGCGTTGTCAAGCCCGTCGCGGTCCTCAATAGCGTAGGTTTCAGTGCCCTTGGCGATGCGTTTTACCAGGCCGCTCAGCACCTTGCCAGGTCCGCATTCCACTGTCCTGGTGATACCTGCGTCGAGCAGCGTCCTGACGCAGTCAACCCAGAGTACCGGGCGATAGATCTGCTCGATCATCAATTTCTTGATCTGTTCGGGATCGCCTTCCGTGCGGGCGTGCACATTGTGTACCACCGGGATGTGCGGTGTGAAAAAATCTGTGGCCTCGATATGTTCGGCAAGCCGATCGGCGGCCGGGCGCATGAGGGAGGTATGGAAAGGCGCGCTGACCGNNGCGCTTGGCACCCGCTTCCTTGAGGCCGACAACGGCCTGCTCCACGGCCGCGGCGTCGCCGGCGATGACCACCTGTCCGGGCGCGTTGAAATTGACGGCGGAAACGACACCCTGCCCTTGCGTCCGGTTGCAGATATCCAGGATCACCTGGTCGTCGAGCCCGATGATAGCCGCCATGGCGCCTTCGCCGGCGGGCACGGCCTCCTGCATGAAGGCACCGCGCAGGCGTA
>DGNJ01000056.1 GCA_002388905.1 Cellvibrionales bacterium UBA4495 | reverse complement strand
GCCGTCACCGATGGGTGCGGGGTCGCCGATCACGGTGGGGGTGACGAATTCGTCGCTTTCATCCCGCTCGTAGGCGGCGGCCAGGCCGGCGGCCGCATCGCCGGCGGTGTAGGCCGCCTCGCCCCGGGTGAGCATGTCATACACGGGCTGGACCCGCTCCCATCGGTTGTCCCTGTCCATGGCGAAGTAGCGCCCGGCCAGGGTGGCGATACGGCCTGTGCCGGTTTCGGCCAAGGCCGACTCGATCTTGTCGATGGACGCACGCGCGCTGCGCGGCGGTGTGTCCCTGCCATCCAGGAAGGCATGCAGGTAGATCCTTTCGGCGCCGCGCCCCGCTGCCAGTTGAATGGCCGCCACCAGGTGGTCCTCGTGGCTGTGCACGCCGCCCGGCGAAAGCAGGCCCATGATATGCACGGCGTGCCCTTCGGCCACGGCTTTGTCCACGGCCTCGGTGTAGGCGGTATTGGTGAAAAAGTCCCCGTCGGCGATGGCCTTGTTGACCCGGGTAAAGCTCTGGTACACGATCCGGCCCGCCCCCAGGGTCATATGACCCACTTCCGAGTTGCCCATCTGGCCCTCGGGCAGGCCCACGTCGAGGCCCGACCCCGAGATCAGTGTGTGCGGATTTTCTTGCCAGAGCTGGTCCCACACCGGTGTGCGGGCCGTGCGGATGGCGTTGTGTTCGGGGGAGTCGTTGTGACCCCAGCCGTCGAGGACAATGAGAACGGTTGGTGTCTTGGCGGTGCTCATCGGTTGCCTTGCTGATTCGTGGTTGGGATATGACTGTGCCTGGGGGCCAGGCGCCCGGGCGCATGCCCGGAGGAATGCGGATGGTACCCTTTTGGCGTCCGGAAGACCATTCATGGCCGGTGGTCTATCCCGGCGATTGGCGGCGCCGGCTATACTGAAATCGAAAGGCGTGCAGCTATTCATACAACAAAGGGGTGACCATGGCGTGGGACCATGCCAGGGTCGAGGGTCTGCTCTTCGATCTGAATGGCGTTTTCTATACGGGTGACGAGGTGATTGCCGGTGCCGGGAAAACCCTGGACGCCATTCGTGAACGCGGCATTCCCTATCGTTTTATCACCAATACCACCACGCAGTCGCGGGATGCCCTGGTGGAAAAGCTTGGCGCCTTGGGCCTCGATGTGGAGCCGGACAGCCTGATGACAGCCCCGATTGCCACCCGCGACTACCTGCTGCGGGAGAACCTCCTGCGTTGCCATTTTGTGGTCGACAGGGATGTGCTCCGGGATTTTCGCGGTCTCGAGGCCGTCGACCGGGAGCCGGATGCGGTGGTTATCGGCGATATCGGCGACCGTTGGGGTTATGCACTGCTCGACCGGCTCTTTGCCATGCTCACCGGTGGCGCCCGGCTGGTGGCCGTACACCGCAACCGTTATTCACAGAGCGGCACCGGCCTTCATGTGGACATCGGCCTCTTTGTGGCGGGACTGGAATATGCCGCCGATACCGAGGCGGTTCTCACCGGCAAGCCCTCTCGCCGGTTTTTCGAGGCGGCCGCTCGCTCAATGGAGCTGGAGCCGTCCCGGGTGGCCGTGGTGGGCGACGATGTCGACAGCGACGTGGGTGGCGCCCAGGGTGCGGGTATGCAGGGAGTGCTGGTGCGCACCGGCAAATACCGGCCCGAACTGGTTGAGCGCTCCGGGGTCACGCCCGATGCCGAGATCGGTTCAATTGCGGATCTGGCCCGGCTGCTGGGAGATTCCTAGGAGTCCTGCCGGCGGAGCAGGTTGGACAGGCGCGGGTCGGGCTTATCCGCCTTGCGATAGAGCAGCAGGACATGGCCCACCTGCTGAATCGCCCGGGCATCGAGCCGCTCGCAGATGGCATCCGTGGCGGCCTTTTTGGCGTCCCGGTCACCCACGGCGAGCTTGACCTTGATCAGTTCGTGATCGGTCAGTGCCCGGTCGATTTCCGCGATCACCGCCCCGGTAAGGCCCTTGTCGGCGACGGTGACGACGGGCTTGAGATCGTGGCCGATTCGGCGCAGGTGTTTCTTGTTGTCGCTGGTGAGTGTCATAATGGAACTGTACCTGAAAACGGGTATTGTACCGCCCCAATGCGTTCCCGGTAACACCCATGGCGAGATCGAAAAGCAGCAGGCGCTGGTTGCAGGAGCACGAGCGCGACACCTTTGTCCGGCGCTCGCGCCAGGAGGGATACCGGTCCCGCGCCAGCTACAAGCTGCTGGCCCTGGATGACAAGGACAGGCTGTTCAGGCCGGGAATGACCGTGCTCGATCTGGGCGCGGCCCCCGGCGGCTGGACCCAGGTGGCAGTGGCGAAAGTGGGCGACCGGGGACGCGTCGTGGCCTCGGATATCCTGCCCATGGACGCCATTGCCGGCGTCGACTTCGTGCAGGGGGATTTTACCGAGGACGGGGTCATGGAAGAAATCCTGGCGGTGCTCGACGGCGCGCCGGTGGACCTTGTAATTTCCGACATGGCCCCCAACATGAGTGGTATGAAGGCCGTCGACCAGCCCCGGGCCATGTTGCTGGTGGAACTGGCGGTGGATATGGTCCACCGGATATTGAAACCCGGCGGCACTTTTGTTGCCAAAGTATTCCAGGGGGAAGGCTTCGATGCCCTGATCCCTGACCTGCGCCGGGTTTTCCAGAATGTCGCCGTGCGCAAGCCTGACGCCTCCCGGGCGCGATCCCGGGAGGTCTATGTGGTCGCCAAAGGCTATCGTGGCGCCGGGTAATCACCGCCCATTGCTGTTATAGTGGGCGGCTCGGAACGAGGAAACAATCTTGAACGATATGGCCAAAAACCTGATTCTGTGGCTGGTAATTGCCGCCGTATTGCTGTCGGTCTTCCAGAACTTCAGCCCCACCCCCACCGCCCAGGATCTCAGCTATACCCAGTTTATCGAGCAGGTCCAGGCGGGCCGCGTGCGCAGCGTGGTCATTGACGGCCTGGAAATCCGTGGCGAGCGGGGCGACGGCACCCGCTTCCAGACGGTCCGGCCGAATGTGCCGGATTCCGGCCTGATGACCGACCTTCTCAATAACGGTGTCGAGGTGGAGGGGCGCAAACCCGAATCGCCCAGCATCTGGACCCAGTTGCTGGTGGCGTCTTTCCCCATCCTGCTTATCCTCGCCATCTTCATGTTCTTCATGCGTCAGATGCAGGGCGGCGGTGGCGNNGCCCCATGTCGTTCGGCAAGAGCAAGGCCCGGCTTCTGGGCGAGGACCAGATCAACACCACTTTCACCGACGTTGCCGGCGTCGACGAGGCCAAGGAGGATGTCCGGGAACTGGTGGACTTCCTCAGCGACCCCTCCCGTTTCCAGCGCCTGGGCGGCCATATCCCCAAGGGCATCCTCATGGTGGGGCCGCCCGGCACGGGTAAGACCCTGCTCGCCAAGG
>DGNJ01000097.1:27475-39875 GCA_002388905.1 Cellvibrionales bacterium UBA4495 | reverse complement strand
GCCGCCGTCGCCGATGCGGATGCGGCCGCCCGCCTGCTCGCCGATGCGGAAGCGCAGGAAGCCCGCATCGTCGGCCCCTACCTCGCCGAAGTGGTGGTCGACGCCGCCGGCCGGCCCCGCCCGACCCATTTCCGGGAGCGCTTCCGCCTTCTCGGACCCAGCAATCGCCCGGATCTCGGCCGCCAGGCCCAAGCGTCCGACGGCCGCGCATAGGAGCGCACGCCATGTACCGATATGACGAATTCGACGACCGCTACGTCCGTGCCCGCGTCGAGCAATTCCGCGGCCAGGTCGAACGCCGCGTTTCCGGCGCGCTGACCGAGGACGAGTTCAAGCCGCTCCGCCTGCAGAACGGCCTCTACCTGCAACTCCACGCCTATATGCTGCGCGTCGCCGTGCCCTACGGCACGCTGAACGGCGCCCAGATGCGCCAGCTGGCCTATATCGCGGAGCGTTGGGACAAGGGCTACGGCCACTTCACCACGCGGCAAAACATCCAGTTCAACTGGCCGAAGCTGGCGGACGTGCCCGACATCCTGTCCGCTCTGGCGGACGTCGGCATGCATGCGATCCAGACGTCCGGCAACTGCATCCGGAATGTCACGGCGGACCATTTCGCCGGCGCAGCGGCCGACGAGATCGAGGATCCGCGGCCTACGGCGGAACTCATCCGGCAATGGTCGAGCGGCCATCCGGAATTCGCCTTCCTGCCGCGCAAGTTCAAGATTGCCGTCAGCGGCTCGGAGCAGGATCGGGCGGCCATCCAGGTCCACGATATCGGTATCCAGATAGTACGCAACAGCGAGGGAGACACCGGTTTTGCCATCTATGTCGGCGGCGGCCTGGGCCGCACACCGGTGGTCGGCAAGTGTATCCGGGAGTTCCTGCCCTGGCGTCACCTGCTCACCTACCTGGAGGCGATCCTCCGGGTCTACAACCGCTACGGTCGCCGGGACAACAAGTTCAAGGCCCGCATCAAGATACTGGTCAAGGCCTGGACCCCCGAGGTGTTCGCCGAGAAAGTGGAGGCGGAGTGGGCCAATCTGGTCGACACCCCCGCCACACTTACCGAGGAAGAAGTCCGCCGGGCCAGGGGCTTTTTCACCCTGCCCGACTACCGAAGCCTGGATGACCAGACAGCCGAGCAGCAACTGGCGCAACAGGCCCGCGAACACGGGGCCTTCGGCAAGTGGCTCGAACGTAACCGGACGGCCCATCGCATCCCCGGCTACGCGGCTGTGACCCTTTCCCTCAAGCCCACCGGCGTGGCTCCGGGGGACGTCACCGACAGCCAACTGGAAGCCATTGCCGATCTCGCCGATGACTACAGCTTCGGTGAGGTGCGGGTCACCCACAGCCAGAATGTTGTCCTGGCGGACGTGGAGAAAAGCCGGCTGTTTGAACTCTGGCAAAAACTCAAGCCCCTGGGTTTTGCCACACCCAACATCGGCACGCTGACCGATATCATCGCCTGCCCCGGCGGCGATTTCTGTTCCCTGGCCAATGCCAAATCCATACCCGTCGCGGAAGCCATCCAGCGCCGCTTCGACGACCTGGATTATGTCTACGACCTAGGTAACCTGAGCCTCAATATTTCGGGGTGCATGAACGCCTGCGGCCACCACCACGTGGGTAATATCGGCGTCCTGGGCGTCGACAAAAAAGGCGAGGAGTTTTACCAGATCCAGTTGGGCGGCAGCTCCGACCGGGATTCCTCCCTGGGCAATGTCCTCGGCCCCTCTTTCTATCGCGACCAGGTGCCGGATGTGGTGGACAAGATCCTCCAGGTCTATGTGGAACAACGGCACGAAGAGGAACTCTTTATCGACACCTACCGGCGGGTGGGCCTGGATCCCTTCAAGGAACGCGTCTATGCAGCTGATTAAGGACAACGCGGTCGTCGCCGACGACTGGCAGTTTATCCCCCGGGACCATGAGGGCGATCTGCCCGCCGGCAAGCTCCTGGTTCCCCTGGAGCAATGGCTCGCACTCAGGAACGATCCCGGCGAGAACCGGCAACTGGCGCCCTGGATCGACAGCGACGAGGAAGTGGAACCGGTCGCGGAACAACTGCTCGACGAACCCCTCGTGGCAGTACACTTTCCTGTCTTCATGGACGGTCGCGGCTTTTCCACCGGCCGTCTCTTGCGGGAACGCTACGGTTTCCAGGGCGAGTTGCGGGCGATCGGCCATGTAATCCGGGATCAGCTTTTCTACCTGAAGCGGTGCGGTTTCAACGCCTTCTCCCTGCGAGATGGCACCGACCTGAAGGCAGCTCTCGACTCCCTGGAGGATTTCTCCGTCGCCTACCAGGGCGCCACCGACAACCCCGAACCCCTCTTCCGGCGACGCAACGGCGAATAGCAAGTCGCAAGAATCCCCGGGGTTGCAAGCGGGTCCCGGGCCGGGTAAAAAGAGGGAGTCGTCGAGAGGGAAGGGCCGTGGGTGAAGAAGTACTGAATTCGTTTTTCCTGATATTCACCGGCGCGGCCATCATTGCTTCCCTGGCCCTCTGGGGCAAGCAGCCCCTGCTGGTTGCCTATATCGCCCTGGGTGCCCTGCTCGGCCCCTCGGGCCTGGGCATGGTGGGGGATATTCAGTTACTTGCCGACATTTCCACCATAGGCATCATCTTTCTGCTCTTCCTGCTGGGCCTGGACATGCAGCCCCAGGCGCTGTTGAGCGTCCTGAAAAAGGTGACTCACGTTACCCTGGCAAGCTCCCTGCTCTTTGCCGTTGTCGGTTACGCTATCGGCCACTTCTTCGGGTTCGGCCACGTGGAAAACCTGATCATCGGTGCCGCGATGATGTTTTCCAGCACCATCATCGGCATCAAGTTGCTGCCCACCACCATTCTCCACCATCGTCATGTGGGCGAAATGATGGTGGGCATGCTGCTCATGCAGGATTTCATTGCCATCCTGGTCCTGACAGTCCTTTTAAGCGGCAAAGAGGGGCAGGTGGACCTGGCCAGAATCGGCCAGACCCTCGTCGCCCTGCCCCTGCTCGTTGTCTTCTGCATATTCTTCGTCCGCCATATCCTGCTCAAGCTTTTCACGCGTTTCGACCGTTTTGGCGAGTACGTTTTCCTGCTGGCTATCGGCTGGTGCATGGGTGTCGCGGAGATCGCCAAGCTGGTTGGGCTTTCCCACGAAATCGGCGCTTTCCTGGCGGGCATCACCATCGCAACCAGCCCGATTTCCCAATACATCGCCCTGAGCCTGAAACCCTTGCGGGATTTTTTCCTGATCATGTTCTTTTTTTCCCTGGGCGCCCAGTTCAACCTGGACCTGTTGCCGGAAATCGCCGTGCCGGCGGTTCTGCTTGGCGCCGCCATGCTGGTCCTCAAGCCCCTGGTCTTCCATTTCCTCCTGCGCAAGCAGAGCGAGCGCAACTGGCTGGCCTGGGACATGAGTTTCCGGCTCGGCCAGATCAGCGAATTTTCGTTGCTGATCGCCTTCGTGGCCTTCCAGGCCAACCTGATCGGCACCCTCGCCTCCCATCTGATCCAGGCGGCGGCAATCCTGACTTTCCTGGTATCCAGTTATATCGTGGTATTCAGTTTCCCCAACCCCATTGCGGTCAGCGACAAGCTGCGCCGGGACTAGCACCAGCGAGCGTCCCGTCCGAGCCCGCTCAGGAAAAATAGTTGGGGTTACTGAAGCGTCTGGCCCAGCGCAGGCGAACGCCATCGATGCTTTCCTCCGCCGCCAGCCCGACTTTTTCCGGCAGGGTTTTACGATACTTGTAGGACACCTCGAAAACCCGGGCGTCGTCGATTTTCGAGGTCACGTATTCGTCGCTGGTCATCACCTCGTCCACCAGGCCAAGCTCCGCGGCCCGGGTACCCAGCCAGACCTCGCCGGTGGCCACCGCTTCCAGGTCCAGTGCCGGTCGGTGCTGGCGGATAAAGTCCTTGAACAGGTCGTGGGTTTCCTGGAGGTCCTCCCGGAACTTCTCCCGGGCCCGCTCGGTATTCTCGCCGAACAGGGTCAGGGTGCGCTTGTATTCGCCGGCGGTCAGCACCTCGTAGTCCACGTCATGCTTTTTCAACAGCTTGTGAAAATTTGGCAGTTGGGCCACGACGCCGATGGAACCCACCAGTGAAAACGGCGAGGCGAGAATCCTGTCGGCCACACAGGCCATCATGTAGCCGCCGCTGGCGGCCACCTTGTCGACGCAGACAGTCAGGGGAATACCCGCTTTGCGGATCCGGTCCAGTTGGCTGGCGGCGAGGCCATAGCCGTGAACCACGCCGCCGGCACTTTCCAGTCTCACCACCACTTCGTCGCCGTCGCCGGCCTCGCCCAGCAAGGCGGTGATCTCCTCGCGCAGAGAGTTCACTGCCGAGGCCCGCAGGTCGCCCTTGAAGTCCAGAACGAAAATACGCTTTTCCGGCATCTCACTCTGCCGCTTTCGCTTGAGCTTGTCCGCCCTGCGCCGGGCCTTGATGGCGAGCCTCCGCTGCCTGGGGCCCAGAAGACTGTCGCTCAGGGCCCGGCGCATGCCCCTGATGGACTCATCCAGGGGTTTGACTTCGAGGTGCCCCTTCTCCTGGCGACGGGCCCTGGCGCCCACCGCCGACAGGATCATGACCACCACCAACAGCGAAACCAGGAAGGTCAGGGTTTTGGCCAGGAAAAGACCGTAGTCGTTAAAGAAATCCAATTTTTTCTCCTCAAAGCGCTTGAAGGGGTTCTTAAAGACGCTGCCCGGCCCGGCAGGCTAACCTCTACCAGGAACTCACCGCCTGGCGGGCCTCCTCGTTTGCGGGTCTCGCCACCAGGCCGGCACTATTGATGGTGACAATAAAATGACCGCCGTCCACCATGGGCAGGTAGGCGGCGCTCCCCTGCCGCGTATCCAGCAGCTTGTCCAGCCCGGGAATCCTGTCCAGCATTTGCCAGGTGTCGACCAGCCCCTCTTGGCCCGCCAGGCCGTGAACCGTGCGCGGCAGCCGGGTTTCTTCCGCCACCGCGCGATACCGCCCGCTCAAGCGATCCAGGCGATAAAGCGGCTTCAACCCCAGCCGCGCGACGCCGGGATGCCAGCGAATCAGTCGAACATCCAGTTGCCACTCGTCACCGCGCAAAACGAATTGCTGGTTTGCATCCTCGGCATCGATCAGGGAAACCCGATAGCGCTGCTCGCCGAGCCGGTCAAACCTTAGTGCCGCCACGGGCTCTTCGTCGAGCAATTTTTTGTATCCCACCAGATCAAACCCTGCCAACAACAGGTACGTCCCGGCGGAAAAAAGCACCACGGCCAGTATCAGCCGGAAAAAGTGGGCCAACAGCCCGTGTCGAAGCAGCAATCGCAGGGCGAGCAGCAAGAAGGCGACGCCGACAATCAGCGCCGGCAGGGACAGGGCATTAACGGCCATTAAGTCTCACCTGGCGCCAGGCATCCGTTTGCCGGTCTGTATTGACCAGGCCATAAGGCCTCCCGCGACCTTTTCCCGTGGCGGCAGTATAGCACCGCCAACCTGGGCCTATCATGCGTACGGGTATTCACGGAGTGCGGCTCTATCAATGGGTTGGCGAAGCAATACATTTCAGCAACAGGATCACCAAGCCTGGTCCGGCGATTGTCCTTTTATATCGTCCGGCGCTTTCAGTGCCAGATCGCGCAGGCTGAGCCCCTTGAGGTTATCCCTCACAGAGACTTCCACCTTGTCGATAAGCGCATCGATGGCGGGAACGGACTTAATTTCCTCTTCAAGGAGTGTCTGATCGGCATCCGGTCGACGCACCAGATCGAAAAACTCGGCAACAGTCAGGCTGGAGGGGTCCTGTTGAGGCAGGAATTCCGGCGGATCACTGCCGGTTTCCACCACTAAATCCCGCCTCTGCAGCAATTCCAGGGTCTCGGCAATGCGGTCTCCCGGCATTCCCACAAGGTGGGATAATTCTTCCAGCGACAGGGGCGCCTCTTTGGTGACGAAGCGGTGCGCCACCCAATACATCACCAGCAATGCCATATGCTCGATGAAACGGCCACTCAGGGCCGTACGCTTGTCCACCAGCCGTATCTGCTCCGGGTGCTGGTGGAAATAGGCCACTTCGGCGCCCAGCAGCAGGATCAACCAGCTCAGGTAAACCCAGATCATAAAGAGGACCATGATGGCGAAGCCCGAATAGATCGCCGCGTATCGGGTGGACGAGGTGACAAACTGGGCAAAAATGAGGCCCGTCGCCTGCCACAGGACACCGCCCACGGCGCCACCCACCAGTGCCGAGGAAAAGCGTACTTTGGTATTGGGAATCAACAGATAGACAAAAGAAAAGGCGAGAACGATCAGTAAAAACGGCAAAACCTTGGTGACAACCACCACCAGGCTGCCGAAGGGTTCGATGCTGAGAATGGTCTGCACCAACTCCGTATTGAGCATCGAGGCAGTCATACCCAGGGCCGAGAAAACCAGCACCGGTCCCACCAGAATGACGCTGAGGTAATCGCTGAAACGCCGGGACAGGGGCCGCATGGCACCGGCATGCCAGACATAGTTGAGCGAACTCTCGATTTTCTGAATCAGGGAGATGACCATATAGATCAGGAAGGCCAGCCCCACCGCCCCGAGTACGCCGACCTTGACGTTCTCGACAAACGTCAGGATCCTGTCGACCACCTCGACGCCCTTTTCCCCCAGCGGCTCGACGATATTCAGCAACACGGGCTCGATCTGGTTGTGGACCCCGAAAGCCTTAAGGACGGAAAAGCTTACCGCCAGCATGGGCACCAGGGACAGCAGGGTCGTATAGACGAGGCTCATGGCCCGCAGATTCAGCTGGCCGCTGGCAAGTTCCTGGCCAAGAACGAACAGAAGGCGTACGAGCCGGTAGGCAAAGCGCCGTGGCCAGCTTAGTGACACCACATCGGTGCGCCACAGTTCGTCCTGCAGAAAACGCTTGGCTTGATCGTAATAATCGCTATAGCTGCGCATATGAAATTTATAGGTTGTTTTTAAAAAATTCCGGACTATGCCTGTAATGTAGCCTAAAGCGACGTCCCCGGCCCGGGCTATGGCTGGCGACGGGCTATTTCAAAGCACGGCTCGGCGAGGGCCGGCCTCCCTGCGCGGCCAGTGGTTTCCCGAAGTCCGTCAACAGGAAGCCCGTCAACAAACGGCTTTCGCCATCCGATACCTGCCATCGGTACTGGCCGCGGCAAAATCTTGCTTGTGCTCAAGGCCGGTAATGTCGCGGGGACAAAGAGCGAGACGTTTCCACCAGGGCGGTTAACCCCTGTTTCTTGCTTCGCACTCACGCACGAAATGGCGTATCAACTGACCGGACAAGGAAAAGTCCCCAGGCACCGGCGGCAGATCGTTGTAGTGGTACCAGTGAGCCTCGGCAATCTCGATATCGTCTACGCGAATTTCCCCACCCCCGTAATCGGCGAAAAAGCCGATCATCAACTGTCCCGGGAACGGCCAGGGCTGGCTGTGGAAATAATGGAGGTCCCCCACTTCGAGGCCCACTTCCTCCCGGACCTCCCGGCGCAGGGCATCCTCCACGGATTCGCCGGGCTCGACAAACCCGGCCAGGACACTGAAATACTCCTTGCGTCGCCACTGCTTGTTGCGGGCCAGGAGGCATTTGTCGCCGCGGGTTATCAACGCCATAATGCAGGGCGACAGGCGCGGATAGGCCACCAGGCCACACTCGGGGCAACTCATGGCCCGTTCGTTGGCAATCCGGCGGGTGGGCGAGCCACAGCGCCCGCAGAAGCGGTGGTCCCGGTACCAGCCATTGATCTGCACCGCTCTGCCCAGCAACCTGAAAAATCCGTCTGGATACTGGCCAAGCAGGGAAAAAAGACTGCAGCTCTCGCCGCCGAGCTGCCGGCAGTCCTCCGGCTCCACGTTCAACGTGAAGAAAGGTTCGTCGTTGTAAAAGCCGAGAAAATGGGTGGGCGTCTGGTCGGGAAGGACATCGTCGAGACGGTCGTGAGCCCAATAGAGGCGAGACTCCTGCCCGCCCGGAATCAAAAGATCGTTGCCGCAGGTGACCAGGTAGTTACCCGCCGTGCTTTCAAAGGCCTCGGGTTCAACAATAAGGAGTCGGTCGTTCTCCGCCATATCCGCATCATGCTCCCAGGGTGGCAAGATACTCGTCGGCAATGGCCAGGGGCAGTTCGCTGCGATCCCCCTTGAGGGCATTCTCGAAGTGCGCTTCCAGGCCTACCACCGCATCGGCAAACGTCGCCAGCCCGCGCGGTTCCTGACTGTCGGCGGGAAACAGGCTGTCGGAGACGAAATCCCGGCAGCGCCAGGCAATATCCACGACCTGGCTGTCGCCGACCACAGTGGCGGCACCCTTGATATCGGTGAAAAGCGCATACAACTCAGGCACCACTTCCGGTCCCGCCAGTTCGTTGGCTATGTCGTCCAGGTAGTCCTTGGCGCTGGCCAGCCGGTCCAGGCATTCGACCCAGACGGCATGCACCCCGGAACCGGCAAGGTTTTCCTCCACCACTTCGTCGACGGCCTTGAAATCCAGCCGGGATAAGAAATCGGCGCCGGGCTCGGTTTTTTCCCTGGCCCTGGACAACAGGCATTCCAGGTAGAGGATACTGTGGGCCGTTTCCTTGAGGAAATCGCTGTTGGCCTGCCAGCCGGGTTCGTCGCCCTGTATAACGGCGGCGTGTTCGCGAAAGCGCCGGGCTGCCTGGTTGAAACCAAGCTGTTCGCACAGGGAGGCCACTTCGCGAACTTCCCGGGCGAAACGGTCCGAGTCTTCATCGGAAATTTCACCCTGGCTGTCAATGACCTCCAGCAGGGAATGCAACGCGCCAAGCCCCTCCGAGAGTTCACCGAGCGTGCCGCTGTCGACAACAGCCGGCTCGCCGAATAGTCGGTCTCGAACACGCTTGATATCCCGGTCGGTAAAATCGAGCAGGGGCGCCCCCACCCAGGAGCGCAACTCCCTGTCCGCGTCGTCCCGCTCGGGGGTCATCGCCAGCAATACCGCAAACGCTCGCCACAAGCCAAGTGGGTAAGGGGAACCTCCCCCCTCGAGCAGCGCTTTCAGTTGACGTTCCACGGCGGACAGCAACCTGGCACGAATCGGCGAGATGGCCAGTTCACCGGCGGCCATGCGCGTGGCCACCATGGCCAGCAGCGACCAGTAATGTTTCTCCGCTTCACTGTCGAGGATCTTTCTGAGGTTTGAGGCCACCCGGGCAATCAGCTCAGCACCTTTTTGCGCGTTCTCGCCCCGCAGTACATCGAGCAAGCCCAGCTGGTAAACCTGCTTGAGGCGACGCAGTTTCTCACGGCCTTCTTCGCCCAGTTCGGTGCTGCCCCGGAAGCGCCCGGCGTCAGGCCACGGGTGTTCGCCGAGGAGTTGATATTCGTACACGGGCGGCTTACCGCGCTTTTTGCGCAAATCGCCGATTTCAGGAATAAATGTGAACAGGGGTAGTTTGTCGAGATCTTCGAGCACGTCAAAAAGGCGGGAAATGGCTGCCAGCGCATCCGCCAGTTCATGGCCGTCTGCGAGAGCCTCGCCGGGTGCCACCTCCAGGAAAATCTCGATTTCATCGAGCAGCGGCATCAGGGCATGCAACTCCATGATCACCGCGACACCGTGCAACTCCCTGATACCGGCACCGGGATCGCCCTGGTCCGGCATGCCCGACGCCAGCCGCTCTTTCAGTTGGGCGATTTTTTCGTCCACTTCCGAGTGGACGATGTCGAGGATATCAGCGGAAAACCCGGTCATATGATGCACAAACTCCCTTGGCCTTGGCGGCCGCGATGGCTTCGTTCCTGCCCGTGACAGGCGGTATCATAGCATTGCCACCCTGGAAATGCTTTGTCCGCCCGCCCCGTATTGAGGCACTCTTCTCATCAGGAGGATGGCACCTCCCCGCGCCACAGGCAGGCGCCGCCATTCTCCCCGGCGATGGTTTCGAGCAGTGCCTGATGGGCGTTCAACTCTTCTCCACTGGCCCGGATAACCGGCAAAGGCTCGCGGTCGCCGGGCAGCCGGCGCACCGCCTCCCCCGCTTCGGCCATCGCCTTGGCACTCTCCCCCTTGAGCCCCAGGTCCACCTGGCCGCCCGTCATGGCCAGGTAGACATCCGCCAGGATTTCGGCGTCGAGCAGGCCGCCGTGCAGGTCCCGGGAGGTGTTGTCCACATCGTAACGCTTGCACAGCGCATCCAGATTGTTTTTCTGGCCCGGGTGCAACTGCCGGGCCATGGCCAGGGTATCGGTTATCGTGCAATAGTCCTGGACCTTACCGTATGCCTGCCCCAGCTTGGCAAATTCATGGTTGATGAAACCCACGTCGAAGGGCGCGTTGTGTATAACCAGGTCAGCCCCCTCGATAAATGCCAGGAACTCGCCGGCGATTTGATCGAACAGGGGTTTGTCCTTGAGAAATTCATCGGTAATACCGTGCACTTCCATGGCACCCTGGTCCACGGCCCGCTGAGGGTTGATATAGCGGTGAAAGTGGCGCCCGGTAAGACGCCGGTTGACCACCTCCACCGCGCCAATTTCGATAATCCGGTGATCCTGGGCCGTCTCCAGCCCGGTGGTTTCCGTATCCAGGACAATTTGTCTCACTGTACCTCCAGTTCATCGATACCGCGATTCGCCAGTTGATCGGCGATTTCGTTTTCCCGGTGACCGCTGTGCCCCTTGACCCAGTGCCACTCGATCCGGTGTTTCTGCGTCGCTTCATCAAGCTGTTGCCAGAGGTCCTTGTTTTTGACGGGTTTCCTGGCCGCATTGCGCCAGCCATTGCGCTTCCAGCCCGCCAGCCAGCTGGTAACCCCCTGGCGCACATACTGAGAGTCGGTGGTGAGGATAATACGACAGGGTTCCGTGACTGCCGACAGGGCCCGGATCGCCGCCATCAGTTCCATGCGGTTATTGGTAGTGAGGCTTTCGCCACCGTAAAGGTGCTTTTCATGATTCCCGTAGCGCAATAGCGCCCCCCAACCGCCGGGTCCCGGATTGCCGCGACAGGCCCCGTCGGTAAAAATCTCCACTTTTTTCAATGACCCCTCCGCTTTCCGAACCCCAGTTCCGGTCGACCGTTGTGCCGAACAGTCAGCGGTGCGACAGGCTTGGGCAGCCACAACGGCCTGGGTTTACCGATGGGCTTTTTGACCAGCTTCTGGGCGACAACCATATAAAATGCGCCGAAAGGCATTTCGCTGCGCTGGCAAAAGTCCTCAAAGCGCCGGGAGGCCGATATCAACCGGCGCGACTGGACCGGGAGCATGAAGCCCCCCTTACGCACTGTCCGGCACTGGAACCCCAGCAACCGCAGCCAGTCGATGACGCGCCCGGCACTCAGGCAGCGGCAGCGCCAGAAACTGCTATCGGAGCGCAACCCGGCAGGCCATCGCAACAGTCCCAGCCAACCAAAGGGGTTGAAACCGAACACGACAATATGGCCACCCGCAGTCACCGCCCGGGCAACTTCATTGAGTGTCTCGTGCGGCAGCGGGCAATAGTCGAGCACATGATGCAGTACCGCCACATCCAGTAGATCGGATGGCAGGGGCAGTGCCTCGTAGTCGCTCACCGCGGCTACGCTGCCCTCGCGCAGGGGGGCCAGCGTAAACCGATGCAGTTGAACGGCGGACTCAAGCAGGTCGCCGTCGCCGCTGGCGGACAAAAGCATGGCCCGATAACCCGGCAACCCCGGCAGAACCTGGTCGCAAAACTCTTTCTGAACGGCGTGGAGGGTTTCCCCGATCGGAGTCCGGTACCACCTTCCCAGGTCGTCGGCAAGAGCCCGCGGGTCCGGTGCCTGACGCAGTCCGATGTTAGGACGCCTCATAGGGTATAAAATGACAAGAGTTGCATCATGGGTCTGAAGCCGACGCTGCGCTGGCTGCCTATAATGGTGTAATTCGGAACCGGAAACAACACGGCAACCAAGATCACGGAGGTCCGATGACTATCCATGTACACAGAATCCCGGCCTTTACCGATAACTATCTGTGGCTGCTGCACAACGATGAAGATGGCGACACCGCGGTGGTGGACCCCGGCGATGCCGCGCCTGTGGAACAGATGCTGGCCAAACTCGACCTGACGCTGTCCGCTATCGTCATCACCCATCACCATCCGGACCACATCGGGGGCGTCGACGACCTGCTCCGCAACCGCAGCATCCCGGTCTACGGCCCCGTGTCGGACAATATCCCCCAGGTAACCAATCGACTACGGGAGGGCGACACCGTTCACCTGGCCGGTGCCGCGTTCCAGGTCTTCGAGGTACCCGGCCATACCCTGGATCATATCGCCTACTACTGCCCCCGCCTGGACCGGCACCCGGCCCTGTTCTGCGGAGATACCCTGTTTGCCGGCGGCTGCGGCCGACTGTTCGAGGGCACCCCGGAGCAAATGGTCGCCTCCCTGGAAAAGCTGGCC
>DGNJ01000097.1:0-27468 GCA_002388905.1 Cellvibrionales bacterium UBA4495 | reverse complement strand
ATTTATTGCGCCCATGAATACACCCAGGCCAACCTGAAATTCGCCGGTGCGGTGGAACCGCATAACGGGGAGCTGGCCCGCCGGATCGGCGAGGTTGCGCAAATGCGCAGCGAAAATCGCCCCACGGTGCCGTCCCGGCTCGAAGAGGAGATGCACACCAACCCCTTCATGCGTTGCAGCACCGACGCCGTGGCCCGCGCTGCCGCCGACCACAGCGGGCGCATGCCGGCGTGCAAATCCGAAACCTTCGCCATTATCCGCCACTGGAAAGACAACTTCTGAATTCCCGCAATGTCGTCGTTTCACGACAGCGGCAGTTGAAGTTCACATTCCCGCGGGCCCTGTTCCCTGGTCAGTTTACCCCGGCGAGCAACGCCCGTTAAAATACTGTCTTTTGCTTGGGGAACTCCATGAAGAATTTCGCAATGGTGGTCTCGGCCGCCATGCTGGTGGCCG
The DNA here is from genome assembly GCA_002388905.1 of Cellvibrionales bacterium UBA4495. Taxonomy (GTDB): domain Bacteria; phylum Pseudomonadota; class Gammaproteobacteria; order Pseudomonadales; family Porticoccaceae; genus DGNJ01. Next base: position 27,012 of record DGNJ01000097.1, on the reverse strand, counting down.
GTTGCGCCCAGCAGAGCACCATCGACAGCGAAAAGCGCCCGTCGGCCCGGTCCCTGCCCCTTGAGCGTATCCCCGTGGAAATTTCCCAGCGCCAAAACGAGCGTCACACGCATCCGGAACACGCGCCCGATCCGGACAACCTCTGGAATGCGGTGACAGGCGGACTGACCTTTGCCACCGAGGTACCGGATGACAAAGTAGCCAGCTATCTGGAGTGGTACACGGGCAATCAGCGCTATTTCGACCGGACGCTGGCCCGAGCCCGCAACTATCTCCCCTATGTGGTGGATCGCATCGAAGAGAATGGCCTGCCCATGGAGCTGGCCCTGTTGCCCTTCGTGGAAAGCGCTTACAACCCCTTTGCCTACTCACACAGCCACGCGGCCGGCCTCTGGCAGTTCATACCCGGCACCGCCAGGGAGTATGGTTTGCGCCGGAACTGGTGGTACGAGGGCCGTCGCGACATCGTCGACTCCACGGGTGCCGCCATCCGCTACCTTAGCCTGCTCAACAATCGCTTCGATGGCGACTGGCTGCTGGCGCTGGCCGCGTACAACAGCGGCCCCGGCAATGTCGGCCGGGCCATTGAGCGCAATCGACGGCGCGGCAAGGCCACGGATTTCTGGTCCCTGTCGCTGCCCCGGGAAACCCGCGCGTATGTACCGCGACTGATCGCCCTGTCCAAGGTCATGAGCAATCCCGCGGAATACGACATCGAGCTCCCCGACCTGTCCCGGCAACCGGCATTTGCCATTGTCGAACTTCCCGAACCCATCGACCTGATGCAAGCCGCGCGAATCGCCGATGTCAGTGCCAAGGATATCTATCACCTGAACCCGGGCTACAATCGCTGGGTGACGCCGCCCTCGGGCCCCCACCGGCTCCTGCTCCCCGCCGGCAAGGAAACCGGCTTTCTGGACAGCCTGGCATCACTGCCTAAAGAGCAGTGGCGTCCTCTACAGGAATACGTGGTCAGGCGGGGCGACACGCTCAGTGAAATTGCCGACGACCACAATGTCCGGGTGGCCGACCTCCGGCGCCTAAACCGCCTTTCGAGTAATTTCATCAAGGCGGGACAGGCCCTCAAGATACCGGGTACCGGTGTCGCCGAAAGCACGCCGTTTCAGCCGATCGCGCCGGTCCAGTACCGTGTCCGGCGGGGCGACAGTCTCTGGTCCATCGCCAGGGCCTTCGACACGTCCGTATCCAGGCTACGTCGTGCCAACGGTCTCTCGGGGAGCAGTGTGATCAGACCCGGCCAGGTGCTCCGTATCGGCACCGAAAGATCATCCGGCCCCCGCCAGGAGGTCAATTACCAGGTCAAAAAGGGTGATTCCCTGTATGAAATCGCCAGGCGCTTCCGGGTGGATATCAGCGATATTCTGGCCTGGAACAACATGGAGGACCTCAAGCAGTACATCCACCCCGGCCAGAGGCTGACCCTCTACCCGGGGCGCTAGTCCCTAGCCGCGTAGTCGGCTTCAGCGGATCTCGACCTCGGCGCGATTGCGGAGCGCCGCCTGGTAGGCCTGCCATTCCCTGTCGGTGACCATGTTCGCCAGCGTTTCCCGCAGACCCCGACGCTGTTGAGCAGGCATGTCGGAGAGGGCGCCAGGGGTTATCTGGCTCAGGCTGTAGACCCGGTAATTGCCGTTACTATCCCGCACCAGGCCCTGGACCGGCAAGCCGGTATCCAGGGGGTGACTGAAAATCGCTTCCACCAGGCGCGGATCGGCATTGCCGCTGAAGCGCCTGGCATCCAGGGCCACCTGCCAGTCCAGGCCTTCTTCCCGGGCCACTGCCTCGACGGATTCCCCGCCCTCGATCCGGGCCAGTAATGTCTCGGCCCGGCTCCGGGCCGCGGCCGCCGCTTTTTCGGCGCGCAAGTCAGCGACGATACTATCCCGCACCGCATCCAGGGGCTTGCGGTGGGCGGGCCGCCGGTCCTGCAACTTGACCACGATGTAGTGCTGGTCGGCAATTTCCAGCACCTCGCTGGCGTAACCGTTTTTTATCACGTCCTCGCTGAAGGCGGCCCGGACCACCTGCGGGTACTGGCCGATACCGGTGCCGCCACCCTCCTGCGACAAGGGCTCCGAGACCGAGACCTCCAGGTCCAGGGCTTCGCCCACGGCGGACAGATTTTCGGCGGTATAGGATTGCTCCCTGAGCGCTTCCACAAGGGCCGGCAGGCGCTCACGGGCAATGTCCCGGGCCAGTTGCCGGCGGATACGCTCCCTTTCTTCCTCGAACACCGGCAGCTCGACCGCGCTGCGTTCGATCAGCTTGACCAGGTGCAGGCCGCTGTCGGTTTCCACCACACCCGAAACCTCCCCTTCCGCCAACTCCGACAACACCGCTTCGAAGGCGGGTGGCAGGCTGCCCGGGGAAAAAGTACCGAGATCGCCCCCCTGGTCCGCGCTGCCGGGATCCTCGCTATAGGTCTTCGCCAGCCGGGCGAATTCCTCGCCCTGGGCCAGTTTTTGGCGAACCTCTTCGAGTCGCTGGCGATGGGAACTGTCGTCTTTTTCCTCCACCAGGATGTGTGCCACATGCCAGCGCACAGCGCCCCTGGCGGCATCCCTTTCTTCCTCGAACTGCCTGCGAACCGCCTGCGGGTCCACTTCGACACGATCAAGCAACGATTCCGGTTTCAGGGAGATGTACTCCAGCACCACCTGCTCGGGTACCCTGAACTTCTCCGGGTGATCATCGTAGTAGGCCCGCACTTCGGCGTCGGCAATTTCAACACCGTCCGCGAAGGCATCGGTGGCGACGGTTAGGTAATAGAAATCCCGTTCCTGCTGGGTGATCTGCGCCAGTTCTGCCAGTTCATACCCGGTGGCAAAGCCGGAAATGGAGATACCGCGGACAAACTGGTTCATCAACAGCTCCCGGATGACCGTGTCCCGGTAGCTCCTGGGGGTATACCCCATGCGCTGCAGGCTGAATTCGTAGAGATCCCGGCTGAACCGCCCGTCTTCCTGGAAGGCCGGCGACGCCATGATAATTTGATTGAAAGCGGAATCGGCCACCGCCATGCCCCGCTCCCGGGCCGCCTGCGCCACCACCTCCTGGCGAACGAGCGCATCGAGGGCCGGTCCCCGGAGTTGTTCGTCGTCGATGACGGCGGGATCGATATCCTCGAATCGCTCCAGGATTTGCTGTCGCTGGATCGCGGTCGCCTGCTGCACGCGAAGTTCGTTGATGGGTTCGCCGTTGACCTGGGCGGCTTCTTCAACGGCGCTGCCGGAAAGAAACAGGGAATCAATGCCGAAGAAAGCGAAGGGTATGATGATGATACCCACCAGGATAAAGGCAGTGATGCCTTTGAGTCTGTCGCGGAAATTCTGGAGCATGGAACGACCTTTGCCGGGGATCTACGAAAAAAGGCGCATCCGGGATGCGCCTTTCAGGAACGACTGAACACTTTGCTCTATCGCGCGCCTCTTAGTTAACGGCATCCTTCAAGGCTTTGCCGGCTTTGAAGCTGGGTACGTTGCTGGCGGCAATCTGAATCTCGGCGCCGGTCTGCGGATTGCGACCGGTGCGAGCCGGACGATGCTTGACCGAGAAAGTACCGAACCCGACCAGTGTTACCTGATCGCCTTTCTTCAGAGCGTCGGCAATCGCATCAACGGCGGAATCCAGAGCCCTTCCGGCGGAAGACTTGGAGATATCGGCCCCTTCGGCAATCGCGTCGATCAGTTCTGATTTATTCACATTATTCCCCTTATTGGTGATTTCGAGATTTTACCCGGCTACCCGTGGCAACGGGCAACGGACATAGACAAATTCCTTGAAACGCCACGCTGCAGGCGCGTCAGCCAAGCTTTATACCAACACTGCCCCTGAGGGGTCAAGTGCGCACTGCCATCAGTGCGCACTGACCCGGGAACTGGCGTCTTCTTCGATACCCGTTCCGCCCAGGGATTTTTCGTAATCCTCGTCGCTCAGGGCGGAGGGCATGTGGTCCAGGGCCAGTTGCAAAACCTCGTCGATCCACTTGACCGGACGGATATCGAGATCGGCCTTGATATTGTCCGGAATCTCCTTGAGGTCCCGCTCGTTCTCCTGGGGAATAATCACGGTCTTGATACCGCCCCGGTGAGCCGCCAGCAGTTTTTCCTTCAGGCCCCCGATCTTGAGCACCTGACCGCGCAGGGTGATCTCGCCGGTCATGGCGACATCGGCGCGAATCGGGATGCCGGTGAGCACGGAAACGAATGCCGTGCACATGGCAATACCGGCGCTGGGACCATCCTTGGGCGTAGCGCCCTCGGGCACGTGAATGTGCAGGTCGTAGCGGTTGTGATAGCTTTTGGGGATACCCAATACCTGGGAGCGGCTCCTGACCACCGTCCGCGCCGCCTGGATGGACTCCTGCATAACCTTCTCAAGCAGGCCGGTGCGGAATGTGTCGCCCTTGCCGGGTACGGCGGCAGCCTCGACGCTGAGCAGTTCACCGCCCACCGAGGTCCAGGCCAGGCCGTTGACCAGACCCACCTGGTTATCCTTCTCGGCGCGACCGAAGTCGTACTTGCGCACCCCCAGAAGGTCCTCCAGGCGTTCCGGGGTGACCTGGTAGGTTTCCCGGCGCCCTTCCCGCACATGCGACGTCACCACCTTGCGGCAAATCTTGGCAATCTGGCGCTCCAGTTCGCGAACCCCCGCTTCACGGGTGTAGTAGCGAATCACATCGCGCATGATGGCCTCGTCAATGTCCAGCTCCTCCGCCTTGAGGCCATTGGCCTTGAGCTGTTTGGGCAGCAGGTACTTGAGCGCGATATTGGCTTTTTCCTCCTCGGTATAGCCGGGCAGGCGGATAACTTCCATACGGTCCAGCAGCGGGCCGGGAATGTTCATGGAGTTGGCGGTGCAGATAAACAGCGTTTCCGACAGGTCGTAATCCACCTCCAGGTAGTGATCGTTGAAGGTGTTGTTCTGTTCCGGATCCAGCACCTCCAGCAGAGCCGAGGCGGGATCGCCGCGAAAATCCATGCCCATCTTATCCACTTCGTCGAGCAGGAACAGGGGATTCTTCACCCCGGTCTTTGCGATTTTCTGGATCACCTTGCCGGGCAGGGAGCCGATATAGGTGCGCCGGTGGCCGCGAATTTCCGCCTCGTCCCGGACGCCGCCCAGGGACATGCGCACGAACTTGCGGCCCGTGGCCTTGGCCACGGATTCGCCCAGTGACGTCTTGCCCACCCCCGGAGGGCCCACCAGACAGAGCACGGGGCCCTTGAGCTTTTTGACGCGCTTCTGGACAGCGAGGAACTCCAGGATTCGCTCCTTGACCTCCTCCAGGCCGTAATGATCCTCGTTCAGGATCTTCTCGGCGTGCTGGATGTCGTTCTTGACCCGGCTGCGCTTCTTCCAGGGTACGCTGATCATCCAGTCGATATAGCTGCGCAACACCGAGGCCTCGGCGGACATCGGCGACATCATCTTGAGCTTGTTCAGTTCGGCATGAGTCTTGTCAAGGGCGGCCTTGGGCATACCCGAATCGGCGATCTTCTTCTCCAGTTGCTCGATCTCGTTGGCGCCCTCTTCCGTTTCGCCCAGTTCCTTCTGAATGGCCTTCATTTGCTCGTTGAGATAGTACTCCCGCTGGCTCTTCTCCATCTGCTTCTTGACGCGGCCACGGATGCGCTGCTCGATCTGGAACAGGTCGATTTCCGACTCCATCAGCGCCATCAGACTCTCGATCCGTTCGCGGATATTCGCGGTTTCCAGAATCTGCTGTTTTTGTTCGAGCGGAATAGTCATGTGGGTGGCCACGGTATCGGCCAGCCGCGCGGACTCCTCGATCCCGGACAGGGTGGACACTACCTCGGAGGGAATTTTCTTGCTCAGGTTGACGTACTGCTCGAACTGGCTGACCAGGGAGCGCATCAGGGCATCCACTTCCTTGTCGTCCAGGGGCGTTTCGTCAATGACGCGATAGTGGCCGACCGTGTAACCGCTCTCCCCGTCTTCCAGGGACTCCACCAGGGCCCGATCGACCCCTTCCACCAGCACCTTCACGGTACCGTCGGGCAGTTTGAGCATTTGCAGGATATTGGCTGTGGTACCCACCGAATAGAGCCCCTGCTCGTCGGGGTTGTCATCGGCGGGGTCCCGCTGGGCCACCAGCAGGATTTGTTTGTGCTCCGCCATCGCCTCTTCCAGGGCGAGAATGGACTTCTCGCGCCCGACAAAGAGGGGCACCACCATTTGGGGATAGACCACTACATCGCGCAGCGGCAGCAAAGGCAGTTGTGTAGACGATTGTTCGCGAAAGGTTTCCTGTCCCATATCGACCTCAAGTAATTGGCGCCCGAAGGCTAATAACCTGCCAATCTATATGGGGTCGGCCCGACAGAAAACAAGGCCGAGAAGACCGGAAACCCAGTGATCCGGGCCTGCAGGCCGGTGACCGGTCCCCACCCGGCGCCGCACGGCGCAACTATTCGTCGCTGGCAGCTCGCTGCTGTTTTTCGCTGTGCTCGTAGACGATCAACGGCTCGGAGTCGCCGCGGATCACGGCGGCGTCGATAACCACCTTGGCGACGTTTTCGAGGGAGGGAATCTCGTACATGATATCGAGCAGTACACCCTCTATGATGGAACGCAGGCCACGGGCGCCGCTTTTCCTGGCCAGGGCCTTGTCGGCGATGGCCTCGAGGGCGTCCCGGCGGATATCCAATTCCACGCCCTCCATGTCGAACAGGGCCTCGTACTGCTTGATCAGGGAGTTTTTGGGTTCCACAAGGATGTTGACCAGGGCTTCCCGGTCCAGCTCTTCCAGGGTCGCGACCACGGGCAGGCGCCCCACAAACTCGGGGATCAGGCCGAAGCGGACCAGATCCTCGGGCTCCACCTGGGCGAAGGTCTCGCCGATATTGGGCCGGTTTTCCTTGCTCTTGACTTCCGCGCCAAAACCGATGCCGCCTTTCTCCGAACGGTCCTGGATGACTTTTTCCAGCCCGGCGAAGGCGCCCCCGCAGATAAAGAGTATGTTACCCGTATCCACCTGCAGGAATTCCTGCTGGGGATGCTTGCGGCCGCCCTGGGGCGGCACGGAGGCGACGGTGCCTTCGATGAGCTTGAGCAGGGCCTGCTGCACCCCCTCTCCCGACACGTCGCGGGTGATGGAAGGGTTGTCGGACTTGCGCGAAATCTTGTCGATTTCGTCGANNCGATGCCGCGCTGGGCCTTGTCGACATCGTAGTCGCATTTCTGCAACAGCTTCTGAATGATATTTTCCACGTCCTCACCCACATAGCCGGCTTCGGTGAGGGTGGTGGCGTCGGCGATGGTAAAGGGCACATCGAGCAGCCGCGCCAGGGTTTCGGCAAGCAGGGTCTTGCCACTGCCGGTTGGCCCGATCAGGAGGATATTGCTCTTGCCCAGCTCCACCTCGGGACGATCGTTGCCCTGCTGTAGGCGCTTGTAGTGGTTGTAAACCGCCACCGAAAGCACCTTCTTGGCCCGCCTTTGGCCAATGACGTATTCGTCGAGGATGTTGTTGATTTCCTGGGGCGTGGGCAGCTTTTCCCGGCCACCGCCAGCGGCGGTCTCCTGGATCTCCTCGGAGATAATGTCGTTGCACAGATCGACACACTCGTCGCAGATAAAGACGGAGGGGCCGGCGATAAGCTTGCGAACCTCGTGCTGGCTCTTGCCGCAGAAGGAACAATACAACAGCTTGCCGTTGTCGCCGGATTTACCTTGCTCGCTCATTGTCCCTCCTCACAAAAATCACTCTCAAAACAACAGGTTGGCACAGAAAAACCCACCTGTTCAAAAAAGACTAGCCTACTTTATGGCCTTTTGTCCAGAACCTCGTCGATAAGGCCATACTGCTTGGACTGTTCGGCATCCATAAAGTTATCCCGCTCGGTATCCAGGGCGATACGCTCGAGGGGCTGACCGGTATGGTGAGACATGATCTTGTTGAGGCGCTCGCGGATCTTGAGGATCTCCTGAGCGTGGATGTGAATGTCGCTGGCCTGGCCGGTAGCACCACCGCTGGGCTGGTGGATCATGCAGCGGGAATTGGGCAGGCAGTAGCGTTTTCCGGCCTCCCCCGCGGCCAGGAGGAAAGCGCCCATGCTGGCCGCCTGGCCGATGCACATGGTACTGACGTGGGGGCGGATAAATTGCATGGTGTCGTAAATGGACAGACCCGCGGTCACGGAGCCGCCCGGGGAGTTGATGTAAAGGTGAATATCCTTGTCGGGATTTTCCGATTCGAGGAACAACAACTGGGCCACCACCAGGTTGGCCATGTAGTCGTCCACCGGACCGATCAGGAAAATGACTCTTTCCTTGAGGAGTCGCGAGTAGATGTCGAACGATCTCTCGCCGCGGGCGGTTTGCTCGATAACGATGGGTACAAGCCCGCCGGCTGCCTGGGTGTCCGTCGCGGAACTGAAAGGTCCGTTACTCATATCGACTCCGGAATAGGTAAATCACTGAGGGTATTTTAAAGGGCAAGGGGGAGAAGGCAAGCGTATATCAATGCTCGCCTTACTGCCCCCTAAAAGTTGTGGGCGGGGTCAGGATTCAGTCTCTTCGGTACCTTCCTCGGCTTCCGGTTGAGGATCGGGCTGAATGGCTTCTTCGTAGGAGCAGGGCTCCTCGCTGACCTGGGCCTTGCCAAGAATATATTCCACCACCTGGTCCTCCAGGACCTGGGACTCGACGCTGTTGAGCAACTGCTGATTGCTATAATAGTAACGCACTACCTCTTCGGGCTGCTCGTAGGTGGAGGCGAGCTCCTCGACCTGGGCCTTGACCCTGGTGGGGTCGGTCTGGATTTCAGCGTCCTCCACCACTTTGGCAACAATCAGTCCCAGGGCAACCCGTTTTTCCGCCTGCTCCTTGAACAGTTCATCGGGCAACAGGGATTCGTCGAAGTCCTGACCGCCCCCGAATTGAGACAGGGTCTGGCGTTTGAGGGCCTGGATTTCACCCTGGACAAGGGATGCCGGCAGCTCGACGTCGTGCCGCTCCAGCAGTTGATCCATGAGCCGCGTCTTGACCTTGTTTTGAATACCCCGGCGCAATTCCCGCTCCATATTGTTGCGCACCTCCTCGAGGAATTTCTCCTTGCCGCCCTCGCTGACGCCGAATTTGGCGAAAAAATCGTCGTCGAGTTCCGGCAGCGTTTTCTCCCTGACCTCGTTGACCTTGATGTCAAACTCGACCTGGGCACCCTTCAGCTCCTCGCTGTGATAATCCTCGGGAAAGGTCAGGGGCACGGTTTTGCTGTCTCCCGCCTTCATACCCACAATCGCGTCCTCGAAGCCCGGTATCATCTGACCCGAACCCAGTTCAAGGTCCGAGCCCTCGGCCTGGCCGCCCTCGAATTCCTCACCATCCTTGCGCCCGGTGTAGTCGATATTGACCTGGTCTCCTTCTGCGGCGGCCCGATCCACGGCCACCCATTCGGCCTGCTGGCTGCGCAGCACTTCGACCATTTTTTCCACGTCGGCGTCAGTGACTTCCGCCACCGGCCGGGCCACCGAGAGAGACGAAAAATCCTGTAGTTCCACCTCCGGATATACCTCGAAGGTAGCCACATACTCCAGGTCCTCGCCGGGTTTGTCGTGCATGGACTCAATGCTGGGCTGGCCCGCGGGGCGGACTTTTTCCTGGACGATGGCTTCCTGGAAGGTCTGACTTACCACCTCGCCGACCACTTCCTGGCGAACCCCCTTGCCAAAACGCTGGCGCACCACCTTGAGCGGCACCTTGCCCTTGCGAAAGCCGTCGAGCCGGACATTCCTGGCCGCATCCCGAAGCTTCGCGGTGACTTTATCTTCAACCTGCTCCGCCGGGATACCGACCTTCATGCGACGCTCGAGACCGGAGGTTGTCTCTATGGAAACCTGCATTGATGTTCCTCACCTGTAGGATCTGAAAACGTGAAATAGTGAAATACCTGGTGCGAAAGGGGAGACTCGAACTCCCACGGGTTGCCCCACTGGAACCTAAATCCAGCGCGTCTACCAGTTCCGCCACTTTCGCTCTGGCCCGGTACTGCCGGGATTAAAGGGGGGCGATTTTGCCACAGGGGCCCCCGCCGGGCAACCGGACGTTGGCGGCCGGCGGCCGGGCAGCGGCAACGGGCCACACCGGCCGCCGCGGAGCTTGTCAGTCCGGGGCGAGGGGCCGGGCGATAAGCAGCACTGCGGGCTTATCTCCCAGGGCCGCGACTGCCCCGTCGCCGGCACACCGGGGTAGCAGAAACGCCTGCTCAGGCCCGAACCGACAACCACCGCAAGCCACTGAACCGGTTACCGTCATTATCACTTTATAGGTGTCCCGATGCGGCACGGCAAACCGGCATCCGGGCTCAAGAGTCAGACGCTGGACCTCAAAGTCGTCGAAACACACGACCTGTTCGAGCAGATAGTCGCTGGCCTTCTCGACCGTTACCAGTGGTTCAGGCTCGCGTGTCTCGACCTCCATAAGTGCCACGGCCTCGTCCGTGTCCCAGTGCGACTGGGTAAGGACCTTCTGGGCGAAGGACAGGATTTTACGTTCATAGACGGGCGTCTGGAATTCCACGGTTCGAACCCCGTGCTGGAGTGCATGGGGAGTAAGGGTGGGGACCTTGACCACATCCCCCACTTTCAGGGGCAGCAAACGGGTGAAGCCATCCATGGTCGCCCGGGCCGCTTCCTCTTCCCGCCGGAGCGTCGCCGGCAATCGCGCCGCCCATCGTTTGGTGGTGGCGGCAGGAACCGGGCTATTCAGTTCGATCCCCTCCTCTCTACGGAAATCGTCGAGCCTGGCATCGATCTCCCGCCGGATTTGTTCGTAACGCCCAACCGCCTCCCGGAATGCCGTTCTGAATGCGGCATCGCTGGCGTACCGGCGGCGCACGGCGGTATCGAACCCGAACCGTATCGCCCCACGCCCCTCGGGCCAGGCATCCGGACTCACGTGGGTAACCACGTAGACTTCCCGTTTTTCCCGGTGCAACTCGAAGTAGAGATCGCCATAGACCGGCTCGGGAAGGGGATCGAGAATCTTGAGCAGACAGGGCTCCCGACTGCCCGTGTCGAGCAGTTCTGTGGAACCGAGCGCCAACAACCAGGGCAACGGCACTGCATGGACCCCGTCGGTGACGAGTGATTGGCCCCTTTCTTCGATGCCCGTGTACCAGATTTCCCGGCCCCAGGGCTTGGCCACCTCGACCGGCACCAGCGATAACGCCGAACTCAGATTGATCAACGGCACCGACAGGGACCCGGCCAGGCGACGCAGATCGCCCACGCTTTCGCCCGAACCGGACCACAGCCGCCGCGCCTCCTCGACCCTGTCACTTATCACCACATAGTGGCTCGGGCGACCGCCAGAGGCGTCCGCAGCCAGGGCCGCAAAAAGCGCCAACACCGGCTTCCCAGGCAGATAGTACTGGGTGCATTCAAAAATAAAGGAGCGGGACTTCTGGTCGGCAAAATGCGCCCGCAGTTGCTCGGCGGCATCGGGGCTGCAGCTAAAAGACTGGCTCACGGAAATCTCCTGAAAGGCGACCGGATTTTATCAGAACCACTCTGACCGGCAAAAGCGACGTCATCTGGCGACAGGGGAGTTTTCCACCCAATCGACCCTGGCTATTGACGGCCTTCGGTCCGCTGTACCTATAATAGGGTTCCGTGAATAACAAATTAAGGAGTTATCTCCATGATCAATCTGAAAAAACTGTTTACTTTCCTCTCCATTGCCGCTTTTTCCTTTGTCCTTGCCGCCTGTGGCGAACAGGGTGAGGAAAATGATATGGGCGGAGAACAATCCATGATGGAGGAAACCGAGGACGCCGCTTCCGAAGCCTGGCAGGAAACCAAGGAAATGGGCAAGGATGCGGCGGAGTCCGTCGAGGAAGCCTACGATGACACCGCGGATGCCGTGAAGGATGCCACTACCAAGAGCTCCGCGGAAAAAATGGCCGACGAGGCCGAGGACATGGCCGACGAAGCCGCCGAGAAAACCGAGGAAGCTGCCGACGACATGGAAGATGCCATGCAATAACATGGCCGTTTTGCCAACGGAAAAGGCCGGAGTCACCTCCGGCCTTTTTTAATATCACCCCTGCAGCGGACAGGGGGACATCAATTACCGCGAGTGGTAGTTCTTACCTTCCGATGCCATGCGCCGCATGGATTCCGTAGGCTCGTACAGCTTGCCCAGCTGGGACAGGCCGTCGGCGAGATCGCAGAACCGCTCGAGACCCACCTCATCCATCCAGCGAAACACACCGCCCCGGAATGAGGGGAAGCCGAGCCCGTAGATCAGGGCCACATCCGCTTCCCGGGGAGACGCCACTACCTGCTCGTCCAGGCACCTGGCCATCTCCGTGGCCATGGGAATCATCATCCGCGCCACGATCTCGTCGCGGTCGAATTCGCGAACCGGGCTCCGGATACTGTCCAGCAGCCGGTCGGTCTCGGCATCGTCCCGTCGCTGGTGGCGACCATTTTCATCCCGGTCATAACGATAGAATCCCACACCGTTTTTCTGGCCGAAACGCTGCTCGTCGTGCATCAGTTGCATGGCGGATTTGAAGTCCAGTTCGAGGCGGTCCGGGAAGCCCCGCGCGACCACGTCGGCGGCATGGACAGCCACATCGATACCGATCACATCAAGCAGGTAGGCCGGTCCCATGGGCCAGCCCCACTCCTCCATGACACGGTCAATCTGCCGGAAATCGGCGCCGTCCCGGATTAAAAGATTGAATCCCGCAAAGTAGGGAAAGAGCGTGCGGTTAACCAGGAAGCCGGGGCAATCCTTGACGACAATGGGCTTCTTACCCATGGCCAGCGCCTGGGACACCGCCGTCGCCACCGTGGCCTCGCCGGTAGCCGGGCCCTTGACAACTTCAACCAGGGGCATGGCGTGGACGGGATTAAAAAAATGCATGCCGCAGAAATTTTCCGGCCGCTTCAGCGCCCCGGCCAGGTCGCCGATCAGGATTGATGAGGTATTGGATGCCAGCACGGTGGTGTCAGGAACCAGCGCCTCCACTTCCGACAGGACATTTTTTTTGACCTTTTCGTTTTCCACCACCGCCTCGATGATGACATCGCAGTCGGCAATAGCGCCGTACTCGAGACTCGGGGTAATCCGCGCCAGCACCTTTTCCGCGTCCGCTTCCTTGAGCGCACCGCGCTTGACCCGCTTGCCCAGCAACTGCCGGGCCTCATCCATGCCCAGTTCCAGGGATTTCTCGTTGATATCCTTCATCAGCACCGGAATGCCCTTCAGGGCATTCTGGAAGGCAATGCCCCCGCCCATGGTGCCGGCGCCGAGCACGGCCATGCGCTCTACGGACTTTTGCGCCCGCCCGGCATAATCCCGGGCCACGGATGCCAGGTACTGATCGGCCAGGAACATGCCCACCAGGGCGCGGCACTGAGGCGTCTGGGACAACTCGTAAAACGCGTCGAATTCCACTTCGAGAGCGCCGTCGCGATCCAACGGGGCCCCCTTCACCATGGCCTCCAGGGCCTTGTGGGGAGCCGGATGATGATCGGGCGACTTGCCGGCGATTGCCTTCTCCAGGGCCGCTTGCGCCTCTTCCAAACCCTCTGCCGGCATTGGCGCAAGTTTCGGTGTTCGCTTGCGCTGGTAATCCCCATTGCCGGCGACAATATCGTTGAGCAGTTTCAGGGCCTCAGCCCTGGCGTCTCCGGCTTCCGCCACGGCATCCACGAGGCCGACTTCGAGCGCTTTGCCGGCCTTTTCCGGCCGCCCGCTCAATACCCATCCGCCACCGTTTTCGAAGCCCGCGAGCCGGGGTGCTCGCACGGTTCCGCCCCAGCCGGGCAGTATACCCAGCCCGACTTCCGGGAAGCCTAGCCTGGCGCCGGATTCGGCAACCCGGTAATCGCAGGCCAGACAGAGTTCGAAGCCTCCGCCCAGGGCAAAGCCGTTGATTGCCGCGACGGTGGGAAACGCCAGATCCTCCAGGCGATTGAAATTGACATTGTTCGGGTGCAGGAATCCCCGGACATACTGTTTGTCGCCGGAAAACGCCCGCTCGAATTCAGTAATGTCGGCGCCGGCGATAAAACCCTTTTTCCCGCTCGTCACCAGGAGCCCGGCAATGCTCTTGCTCGCTTCGAGCACATCCAGGGCTTCCCCCAATTCGGACACCGTTCGGGCGTTAAAAACATTGACGCTCCCGCTTTCGGCGTTGAACTGCAGCTCCACGAGACCATCGCCGATGGAATCCAGTTTCAATGTTTTCCCCTGATACATGAGCCTAAACTCCTTATGCTTGCCAATAGGGCAAGTTACCCGGAAAGTGCCTTTATCGGCAAGGCGGAGGCTCGGGAACAAGGCGTTTTATTGGTGACTCGACAGTCACTGGCCGACTTTGGCAAAAGACACCACGTCGCTACGGTAAATTTCAGGAGGCCGAAATAGCCTGGGTCCGGGAACGCAGGTGTGCTTTTTGGTAATTCAGCGAAGCAACAGGAAAATCAAGCGATAATTATTCTATTAAAAATCAATCAATTATGGCGCGCCCGACAGGATTCGAACCTGTGACCNNTTAGAAGGCCGTTGCTCTATCCCGCTGAGCTACGGGCGCGAAGAATGCCCCTTCCGTCGCGACCGTCTGATGCGACCAGTCGCGAACATAGCGAAGTGCAGGCATTTTACGGATTCCCCGGTTAAAAATCCAAACACTGAAGGGCAATACAGGCGTGTGCGGCCTTTCTAGGCCCCCGGCATATCCTTGGGTGTGGCTTCCGCCGGCTCCCGGATTACCTTTTTAACCGATTCGTCCATTTGCCTCAGTGTCCCGCTGGCGAAATAAAAAACAGCGACGATTACCATCAGCAGTACCGAGGCGACGGCGACCGCCAGGGGGGCGCTGGCTTTTTCCGCCAGTAAGGCCAGGGGCAATACCCCCAGAGGGGTCAGGCTGAACGACATCATCATGAAAGACGTCATGCGGCCACGGACCGAATCGTCGACCAGTAACTGGATAACCGTGTTATTGAGGGTCTGGCATGCGCTGGCGAAACCATTGGCCAACAACAGCGCAACCAGGGCGGGAAGGAAGGACGGACTCTGGGAGAAAAGCAGCAGGCATGTCCCGAACCCAGCGGCGCAGGCCACCATGATTTTTACCCGGCGGGGGTTTTCCCCCCGCCGGGCGATCCAAAGAGAACCCAGGACACCCCCCATCCCCGCCGTTGCCAGGAGGATACCGAGCCCCCGCTCGCCAACCTCCCAGACCTCGTCGGCAAAGACCACCAGCAAATTCTGCACCGGCATGGCGAGCATCATGGGCATCAGGCCGAACAACAGGCACACCAGCAACTGGCGATGACCGGCAATATAACGAAAGCCCTGGGCTATATCCGCCAGTAGTGCCTTTCGTCCCGAATCCCTGGACCGGCTTCGGGGAACCCCAAACATACAAAGGAACGCGCACAGGTATAGCAGGGTGGAAAGTAAATAGGCGCCCTTGACCGTATAAATATCGACAACAAACCCCAACAGGGCCGGCCCTACCACCCGGGACAGGTTCATCACACTGCCCGACAGCGCCATAGCGTTGCCGAGACGCCCGGGGCCGACCACGCTGAATACGATTGCCGTGCGTGCCGGCATGATAAAGGGCACGACAGTGCCCCCCACCGAAGCGGCAACGAGCATGTGCCAGAATTCCAGCCGTTCCAGCCACAGGAGACCGAGGATAAAAACCTCGTTGAGAATGATGAGGGATTGCCCGATCATTATCAGGCGCCGCCGTTCCACCCGGTCACACACGGCCCCGGCAAAAAGGGACACCAGGAACATGGGAACGGCAAAGGCGATATTGATGTAGGCCAGCGACATTTCCCGGTGCGTCAACTGCCATGCCAGCACGGTACGAGTCAGCATCTGGCCCTGCATGGCCAGGAAAAAAGCGACATTGCCCCACAGCAGCCAGCGAAAGGCCGGCAACTCCATGGCAGCGAGAGCGGCGGGCCATTGGCGCGTGTCGGGAGATTGCTTGGGGCTTTGCATCGGTTGGCGGTTTTCCGGGAAAGTCAGCAGAGACGGTCGCGGCACACAGGCCCGGCATCCTACCATCAATCTGCCCCCATGGCAGTCTCACAACCGGTCCGCCATGGGGACGGGATCTTGCATGAAACCATTCTTTCAAGCATCCGTTTGCCCCCGATCCAGGGAACAATTGAGAATCGGATGATCGGGGTGGGTAAGCCGGCAAATTTAACGGCACTGACGGGGGTTCAGTTTGTTAATGACTTTCCGGGTCAAACGGAGAACCTGTTTCCCTGTGACGGGCACTGGCGGATTCTGCCCTGAAACGAGGGCCTCTTGTTATACTCTTTAGGGTGCGACCAAATGGATCAGGCCGAACCTAGCATACTGACTTTACTACTTTATGGATCGGTCTTCGGCGGATCGAAAGCCTCCCGGCCGGCGACTGCATAATGGCGGAACCGTTGCAGGCAAATCCCCCGACCCTGCGCCCCTGGCACAAAACCGGCCCATGGCCGATCAGATACCATGCCTTATTCGGACAGAAGACTCTGGAGCGGCTGCCCGGTGTCGACCTGCCAACACGAAAGAGTCTTGAACCTGGCAGGGCTTTACAATCAATCAGAACCGATTCAGAAAACTTTTACGTCTCCAACTGTCGGAAACCACGTAACTATCGGGCCGATTTTTGCGAATAGATTAACTGAAACCGTCAATCAAAATGGTAAAGATCGATGAACACCGCGATTTGACCATCTTCGATGCTGTCGCTTGTGCCGAGCCAAACCAAGCTGTGTTCATATCCAATAGCAGCATTAATCAGCAGGCAGGGCGAAACTGACGTTACCCATGAGCAGTGCCGAAGACGAGACGCAGACCGAAACAGAAGAGGCCCAGTGGTCGCAGTGGATGGTCAACGCCCAGCGGGGTGACGAGGCCAGCTATCGGCGATTGCTAACCAGGCTGGGTACTGTCATCGAGAACTACGTGCGAAGCCGCCTGGGTCCCATCGGTTTCGAGGAGGATATCGTGCAGGAAAGTCTACTGGCCATACACAAAGCCCGTCATACTTACAATCCGGCCAGACCTTTCCGACCCTGGATGTTTGCGATTGTCCGCCACAAAAGTGTCGATATGCTGCGACGACAAAGCCGGCAGGCACCCCCTTACGACAAATATGCAGAGGAAGCCACAGAGCAAAATCGTCTTACGGAACCGGGTGCAGACGCACTCATTGAGAGCGAACAATTGTTTTCCGGGATGGGAGCAACGTCGCGCCAGGCATTGGTTCTCACTAAGGTAATGGGGCTGACAATGGCGGAGGCGGCCACAAAACTCAATATCTCCGAATCTGCCATGAAAGTCCGTGTTCATCGTGCACTTCATGAACTGCGCAGGCATCTGGAGACGATGCGGTGATCTTCACCACGACAGGACAGAGGTTGCGTCGCTGATGAATCAGCCACGGGACAGACTGATCAAGCAGTTAACCGCGGATTTACCGTCGGTCAGCGTCGTTCGCGCGGGCACGGCAACCACTGCCCTTTGGCTGGGGTTCAGCACTGTTCTGGTAGCCCTGTTGACGTTGGCCGTTCAACCTTTCCGCCCCGGTTTCGAGGAACAACTACTCGAGGTGCCACGCTTTGCCCTGGAAACCGTGATCGGAGTGATAGCGATCGCCCTCACGGGTACGGCCGGACTCAAATCTGCCATTCCGGGCAGCAACGCCCCAGGCCTGACGCGTTGGGCCGTCGCCGCCACGGCGCTCTGGCTGTCAAGCTACGTGGCGGGCCTTTATATCCCCACGCTGGAATCGACAATGGTTGGCAAACGGCCCCACTGCGCGCTGGAAACCTTGCTCTATTCCGCGCCGGCGTTAGTTGTGGGAATTTGGATCGCGGGACGGCGATATGTGCTTAACTGGCCGCGCACCGCAGTCACCATTGCCGTTACTGCAGGCGGAATTCCCGCTTTTCTGATGCAACTGGCGTGCATGTATGGCGCCAGACACATTCTGCTGACTCATTTCGCACCGGTGTTGCTGGTTGCCACCCTGGGTCTTTTTATCGGGCTGATACTCCAGCACCGGTCAAACCACCCCTAATTTCTCCGCCACGTAACTAAACGTGCCTCTCTTACGAAATAGAAAGAGAGGGATGCTGATATCCCTCGATCCGGCAACACTTGTTGATGTAAGTAAACGTAGGTTCAAAAATGAAACGACTGACTCTAACCGCAATGATTGCTGCTGGCCTGGCCACGGGTTGGGCTCACGCCGCAGTGCCACTGACCGACGCACAGATGGACAGGGTTACCGGCGGGGCGGCGCCCTCCCCCACGGGCTTTGTTTGCCCCGTCATTACTACAGAGAATGTGCTCCACGCCAAGAACGGCGGCGAACTGGGGATCGAAGGATACTACACCGTCGGCGGCCCCGACGTCCGCGTGCCCATGCATGCCACCAACGGCGATGGCAATGGCAGTCCCGCCGGGCCGTTTTCGGCGCCGGGCGATACCGACTACACCGCAATCTGGTATACCCAATAAGACCGGTTTGCCTCTGCGGACCCAGTCCCGCAGGGGCATCCACCCGGTGCGTGGATCATGCTCGCTAGAAGTTCCTGTCTCCTGCTGATAGCCCTGGCGGCTGGGTTAATCCTGCCGGCCACGGCCGCTGGCGATCAAGCCGTTCTATCCCTGTACGAAGCGCGATCCGACAAGCTTATCCTGCAACAATTCGACCTGAGTTGCGGGGCTGCTGCACTGGCGACCATTCTCCGCTATCAACACGGTGAAAACGTAAATGAGCACCAAGTCGCCCTGGAGCTTATCCGACGCGAAGCCTACCTGAGCAATCCTGAACTTGTGCGAATCCGGCAGGGCTTTTCCCTTCTGGACATGAAGCGGTACGCAGCGCGAAGCGGCTATCGCGGCGAGGCATTCGGCGATGTCACTCTCGACGAGCTTCGCCGTCTCAGACCGGCCATCGTTCCCATACGCCTGCACGGATACAATCACTTCGTGGTGTTTCGGGGGATACTGGGCGGTAACGTGCTGCTTGGGGATCCGGCCTTCGGTAACCGAACCCTGCCGCTACACCGGTTTGCCACCGCCTGGATCGACTTCTCCGAACTTGGCCGGGTAGCATTTTCCGTCAGTCGCCGGGATGGATTGATTCCGCCCAATCAACTCACTGCCAAACCGGCAGACTTTCCCGTACTGCTGCCTGTCGCAATGGGGAACTCGAGATGACACTGTCATTGCCCTACCGCCTTTTACTTCCCATTGTATCCCTTTTCGCTGCCGCGTCCGTGACACTCGCCCAACCCGGTAATTCAGTCACAGTGGGGCAATTACGGGAGGAGCTCGCCGAGCGGGACAAAGTGATTATCGATCTTCTCCACCGTGTCAAAATGCTGGAAAATTCTCTCCAGGAGAATACGACGTCCCAAGAACTCACCGACATCGCAACACCGGTATCCGGGAATGAACAACCGGAGGACAACGCCCCTGCGCGAGGCGCCTTGGAGGTGGATGCGCTGGCTGCCGAGCGAGCATTGGAACGCAGCCTCGTCCAGCAGGGCGCCCGCCTGATGAGGCCGGGCCAGATCGAAATTGCACCAACGGCCACCTATTCGCGCCTCGAATCCCCATCCATGGTGGCATTGAGCGCTACCAATCAGGCAACCGTGACCCCGCGGGTCGAACGGGATATCCTGGACTGGAATCTGAGCGTTCGTGTCGGGTTACCGTTCGACGCCCAACTCGAAGCCAATATGCCTTACCGGACGGTTCATCGCAGCACCTCATTCAGCGCGTCAGACGGGTTCCGCCCCACCGAGACCCGCACCGGATCAGGGCTGGGGGACTTAACCATCGGTCTGGCGAAACAGATCAGCCGCAATTACAACTGGCAACCAAGTGTCGTGGCACGGGCTGTCTGGATCACCGGCGCCGGGGAGGAACGCGCAGACGGCGTGTCCCTGGGAACCGGCAGCGAAGGCATCGGCGCTCGCCTCAGCGCCTACTGGCGCAACGACCCGCTCGTTTTTCTCATGACAGGCGGTTACACTCATTATCTCGACGACGATTTGCGCCCCGGCGACAGGACTGACTTTTCGTTGGGAACCGCCCTGGCGGTGAGCCCCGAAACAGCATTGACGTTTTCCCTGGACCAAAGTTACTCGAAAGAGTTTGAACGGAAAGGCAGGACGCTCCCCGGGACAGACAGCCTGTCATCAGTATTGAACATAACCTCGTCCACGATCCTCGGTCGCGGGCTGCTGCTACGCGTCAATGCCGGCGTGGGCCTGACAAATGACGCACCGGATTATCGATTAGGCTTCTCTCTGCCCTTCCGTTGGAACCGACACTAGAATTTACCCGGCACACCCGGTTAACGGGCCATGTGGGATACACAACCGGGCAATCCAGCTATGAGACCACGTTAAACATGATCGCCAGATCAAAGGCGTGAACGGGTGTCACAGTTGTTCTCTTCGAGAGGCCTGATATCAACCCTTTCTTCTGAAAAAGGCCAGTTTACTAAATTGCGGCAGGATAGGCAGGAAGGTGGTTGCGCTTCGAAGAGAACCTGTAAAACTCATCTCAGCACAAGGTAACAGCCGCTATCCCTCAACCCGGTATGATCGGCCACTAATTCCGAGCCAGGTCCCCTGAAGAGACTCGCTCTACCCAGAGCGACACTTTTTCCGTCGCCTCATTCATTCCATGGCCGATCAGCCAGACGTCAGAGGGTGTTGCAAATATTTCATCAATGGTTACACGGTCGGGGACGGAGACAGACACTGCCGGTTTTTGCTGCCCGTTGTTGTCGATTGGCAGGATCAAGGCGTCATAATCGCTACGGCTATTTCCCTGGGCCAAGAGATAGATGGTTCCGTCCCTGCCGGCAGCAAAATCTTCGAACTTCACATCCAGATCATCGCCAATCGGCTCCAGATAGAGTTCGCGGCGAACGCCATCCAGCCCAATTTCGACAAAGTGTTGGCCATGAACAGGAGGCTCCATATTGCGGTTGGCGACGATTCGCATCAGCAGGCCATAACCCTTCGCGGTCGGCTTGATAACGCGCAGATTACGGCG
This sequence comes from Cellvibrionales bacterium UBA4495, assembly GCA_002388905.1. Classification (GTDB taxonomy): domain Bacteria; phylum Pseudomonadota; class Gammaproteobacteria; order Pseudomonadales; family Porticoccaceae; genus DGNJ01. The sequence goes on along the minus strand of DGNJ01000097.1, from coordinate 5,904 downwards.
CGCACCGGATGCGACCTCGGATTCCTGCATAAGACGCATCTGCTCCTGGCTTTGCGCCATGCGCTCCGTAGCAGGCAGATCCCTGGGTGCGCTCATTTCCCCCACCCACATAAGATCGCGTTCCAGGTCGGGACCGAGGGTCATGGATTGGGTATCGGAATCAGTAATCAGGAGACGCATTTCGCGGCCCAGGATACCGCGCACCTCGCGGTTACCGACCTCATGAATGACAGGCTCTTCCATCAGGCCGCTGAGCCCCCGCTCGTCAAGCGCCGAGATGTCGAGTGCCAGACCCGCGCCGCCGGTATGGGCCGGGAACGTAAAGCGGATCATCTGGCGGGCATGTTCCAGGCGATTGGTTCCCTTGCCGACTATCTGGCCGTCAGGCGTGACTTCCATCCATCCGGAAACGGAGACCGGCGGATCGGCGCGTCGTCCGCTGAATTGAGTCGTGGTAAAAATCGCGTTCCCGTCAAGCGTGATGGCTCTGAATTGTGCCCAGTTCCAGCGTTCGTCTTTCGGCCCGCGGGGGTGCGGGATTTCGTTGGAGGAAAGCACATTTCCGTCGGGGATGGACCAGACTTCGAGACGCTCCGGCTTGCCTGATCCCAGAGCCCGCATCTGGACGAGAACCTTGTCCTGGCCGGGAAGTAGAGCCATGGTCACCGTCTCCAGTGCTTCCTTGCTGTAAAGGCGATGCTGGTCGGTCTCACCATTTCCTGCAATTTCAGCCACATACACATTGGCGGTCCAGGGTCCGGCCTGGCCCTGCTCCAACGATGGCGAAGTCGAATACAGGACGCGCAGCTTGCCGTCCGAAAAATCGACATCGTGGTACCAGTATTGGAACATATCCTCCGGCCGGTCGATCCACTGGCCCTTATCGGGAATGGCATCGACCGTCGTGCTCTGTCTGATCTGGCGTTCCGGTTTTGACGCAGCAGCAGATCGGGCTGGCGCCGTGTCCGCTTGCCCGGGAAGCGGCGATCCGATGCCAGGGGCATTCAACATCGTGTCCAGCCGATCAAGCATGTTACGCACGTCTTCTTCCTTTCCGGCACCGCACAGGTAATCGGCCGACTGGCGCATACCTTGAACGACCTGGCGCTGGCGGTCGTTCAGACCGGGATCAGCAAGGCGCCGATCCAGTTCAGCGATTTCCTCTTCGCAGGCAGCGTATGCGGCCGGCCCGGCAATTATCGAGCCCAGGGCAATGGCGCCAGCGGCAAAAACGGATAGAGGCGACATATCAGCGGCCCTCTTGCATCAGTATTCCTTTTAGCTGTAGGTCATGGACTGGGATTACTTGCCATCACTCCACCGGTTGCAGTTGGGAACACATCAAAGCAACGCCTGTCAGATAGTCCCTCGGCGCCAGTTGTGTACCGTCAGCGAAATAAACTTTGACGCCGGTGGCAACAGTTCCGTTCTCGCAGGTCGAATGGCCCTCCCAGGATCCGCAATTTACCCGCTCGAACAGTACTTTCGTCTGAGTATTGACCCCCAAGCTGCCGTCGTCCTTAATGCGCTTGGTTGTGACACGCACACCCTTGACCCGCTTGTCCGCCTTGAGGCCGGATCTGCACACCTGGAGCTTGACAATGCCTTGCGAGGCATCTGAAATCCTCCTTGTTGGTATTTGATCTAAGGCAGCGCCACCGGTGCCTCCTTCACATTTGTCGATATCGAATGAAGCGGTATTACCCCCGGCAAGTCTATTGCCTTTTAAGTCAACTCCACAGGGTTTGTCTTTTCGCTCCGTGGTGCCCAGACTACTTAAGATCGCCTGCTGTTGATGGAATGTCTTTGTGACCTCGTAACTGCCCCGGCTGCCGGAAATATCGCCGATGCGGTAGACGCGTCCGCCATATTGCAGCTTGGCTCCTGCTGCTTTCAGCCCTTGCCGCCGCGTCGCAAGGCCGGTATCGCTCCCGGTGTCGCCTCCCTGCGGCGTGTCCGCTCCGCTTTCGGTTGCATCGACATCGCCACCACTTCCGCCGCCGGTGCCCGTGGAACTGCCGGATTCCAGCGCATCCATCAGTTCCTGCTGCTGTCGCGCGGATTCTGCTGCCTTCTGGAATTCTTCCGACTGCGCAAAGCGCTCCGTGCTTTCCTGTACGTTCGACGGCACCCCTGGAACCGACCCCTGGTTTCCGCCGGATTCAAGTTGTTCCATCAATTCCCGCTGTCGCCGCTGCGTTTCGGTCGCCTCCTGGAATTCCTCGGACTGGGCCAGGCGATCCAGGTTCTCCCTGACCCCTGAGGGCACACCGCGCACCAAACCAGAGCTGCCTTGCGTTGGGCTGCCTCCGGCGGATGCATTTTTTTCGGTTTCGCCAATCTGGTCGCGGCCGGCGACTCTCAGTGGCCCGCCGTCGCGTATGGAGGCAATCGCGTTATCATCCATGTCCCCCGCATAGATGCGCACGTCGTCGATGGCCACATCCTCGGCAAACCAGCCACCTTTAAAATTGAGTGCGCCTATATAGATATACCGCTGAGGCTCGGCCTCGTCGTCACCTGGCAGCGTTGCCAGGGGCTGGTTGCGTTTTCTCTCCTTTTGCTTCACGACGTCAAGATCCGGATTCGGGAAAGTCTCTGCCAACGCTCCGTTGAAGAGGCGCACAGTATGGCTTTCGTAATTCCATACACCGGCAATGAAGCGCCAGCTGTCGGCACCAACCTTATCGCCTTCATAAAGAACGGGCCTCTTGCCGGCGGATTCTCCCCGTACGCGCTCATTGCTCAATCTCAGCCCGGGCGCGCTGCTGGAGGGACCAGTCGAGACGATGTATCCGTCGCCATCTTCCCCGTAAAGCTTTACCCAGGCGGTGATGGTGAGTTGCGGGTAGCTTACGAAATCGATATCCACGGGCGCGGCGATGACCGACCTTTGTTCAAACAAGTAGGCCTGCCCGAATTTACCGGGTACCGTTTGCGGAGGAGCTCCACGCTCGGCATAGATTTGCCCATCTTCGCCAACGGTGTTCGATGGCGAACCGTCGAGCGGGAAATGCGCAATCAGCCGGCCACCTGCAGCTCCTGACATTTTTGGTTGGGACGCACCGGCCGGCTGTTGCTGGCCGGGAAGGATGCCCTGTTCCTGCTGCGTGGGATCGGTGAACGCCGGCGATTCCACGGATGAACTGCCGCTGAGGTCCCGGTCCAGGTTCTGCAGTTCGCCCACGGGTTGCCGGACTGAAACCGGTGTTTCGACATCCGGATCAGTGGGATCCATCTGCGCTAATTCGCGGGCTTTCTCGCTGACCAGGTCTTCCGTGGGCAGTGGCGCCACATATTCGCCGGAGGCCGTTTGCTCTTCGTCCGGTGGTGGCGAGGTATGTTCTCCGGCATCGGCGCTTCGCAGGGATTCGGCCGGTTCGAGGCTCGTTTTCGTACCGAAACCATAACGCCGCGTAACAATCCAGGGATAAACCCCTTTAGCCCAGTCTCTGTTGGCCGCCCAATTCATGGGCGGGGTTACACACATGGCGTATTCGTCACCGCCCAGGGCCCTACAGTCGCGAAAATCAGCGGGATTTTTCTTTTCCGGATATTCATCGTCCAGGCCCATGGTATGCCCGAATTCATGGGCGATTACTGCGCCCGTGAAACCCGCATAAAGCGGATGCGGCTTGTGTGGCGAGGCGCGATACATGGGCCGGGAGTTCTTGTTGTGATTGAGCCGGATCGGCCATACGCCCGCTCCAAACGCGTCCAGCTCTTCCGCCGACACTTCGTTCAGATTGACGATCTTGACGCGGACGTCGAACCCGGGCCGCGACCAGAACCGTTGGATCGTGTCGCGCCAATACTCCATTAGGTGGTGCGTTACTGGGATACCGTCGATTTTCTCGTCCCGATTCAGCCGGCAGGCATTCGGCCAGCCGCCCGGGGTCTGGACCAGGCCACGGTCAATGCCGCCAAATTTGGTTTGCGTGGTCGCGCAGACTGTGTCGGCGATACCCAATTGCCGCGCCAATGCCATCGGGATGTCCAATCGATCCGGGAATTTCAAGCCTGGAAAATGGAATTCCGCGACTGAGGTCAGGATCCAGGTCCCGCCCTGACGTTCAAGCCGATAGCCGTAACGTTTCGGAGCGACATTGAAATAACGGATGGTGCCCCTGACGATGCGCGGGGGCATTGTTTTCGGGTACACGTATTCGGCAGGTGCGATGTTTTCGAGCCCCCGGCCCAATGAGTCCCTCGCGCGATTACAGGCGATGACGCGGGCATTGTAATCATGCACGCCGCGATAGCTATCTTGACCGTAAGGCTCTTCATACGGGCGTTTGGCTTCTGTACGGTGTTGCTGCGTCAGATGCTTTTCCGGATCGCACAGATTCGCCTCCGCCATTAGCGGCAACAGAGCGATCATGCTGGCGCCAAGCAGAATCCCGATGCAGCGTCTTGGCAGTGGCTTTCCGGTTATATCTTTCCTAAATACGCGCTCCTGCAGTGCACACGCACGGAATATTCCGTCGTGGCGAGGCCGAACGGGCGCGCCTGGAGAAGGAGTGGGGAGGAAGAAGCGATCCATCCGGACCCCCTGACAAATCTGAGTGACTTGAGATTCTTATACGATTTTTGGGTCTACGGGGTGGAGTTACATCCTTCAGAGCCATCCCATATATTGTACGTTTAGCACATTATTAGTCTTATCGCCAGCTGCCAAGCAATGCATCGGCGGGCAGTAGCAAACCGGCTTATTTCCAACGAACCGCTCCGGGACATCGGCACCCAACCCGGACCATTTAGAGCGGATCACCAGTCAAAGCAGGTAAAAATCGGCGTCAGGACACTCGCCGGAGCAAACCTGCGCAGGAGCCATTGTGATGGTAATTCGCCAGGGTTTTGCCCTGAATACGGTGGAATGACCAACCGCTCAGGGTGGGGTACCGTTAAATGAAGATAAGGAACCGATCCTCAGCCGTGGCTATCGAGCCTCAAGCCAAATTGCCATGGAAAATAGTAAAATAGACAGACTGTATATGATGGAATGTTGTTTCGAATAATCGGTTTTTGAGAATGAATTGCAAAACAACTCATTGAAACTTGGGGTGGCTGACGGGGATCGAACCCGCGACCTCAGGAGCCACAATCCTGCGCTCTAACCAACTGAGCTACAACCGCACGGCGCCTCTTGCGAAAGGCTGGAGTGCAATACGGTCAAATTCCCGCGAATGCAAGGGCGGGCATGCCGTTTGAACGCATGAAAAAGGCCGGCTGAAACCGGCCTTTTTCCACGGTGCGCCCGCGAAGGGATCGGCGCGGCTTGCCGCCGCGCATCGATAGGCCGGATCACGCGGCCTTGATGTCTTTCATGGTCTTGTCAAACGCGGTCTTGACCGGCTTGGCGATGTCTTCGGCGGCCTTCGACGACACAGCCTGCATATCCTTGGCCTGATCGACCAACATCTCGACATTCTTGCGCACGAAGCCGGTCTGCAACTCGACAAACTCCGAGATGGTCTTGGCGCCGATCAGCGCCTCGAGATGACCGAAGCCGGCTTCGGCATTGGCGCGCATCGCCGCGACCGCTTTCAGCGACACTTCGTCGCCGGCCTGCTTCATGGTCTCGAAGCTTGTTTCCAGCGTCTTCTGCGCGTCCTCGGCACCGGCCTTGAACTTGGCGTAGGCATCCTTCGACTGCTCAAGGCTCTTTTCGGCAAAAGAGCGGAGCTGGTCGGTGGCTTTTCCGGCGTCGAAAGTGGGGAATTCGATGGTTTCTGCTGTTTTGGCGGTTTTCGACATGAAGAATCTCCTCTTCGATTGGCTGCGACCCAACGCAAAACAATGCAGGCCGCGTCATCCTCAATATAGGGCATTTCATTGTGCATTGCAACATGATTGCTGCGATGCAACATTTCAACGGAACGGGTTAACCAACCAGCCAGATTC